>JAGWBC010000118.1:0-332 GCA_021296115.1 Anaerolineae bacterium
TGGCCCCATCGACGATGTCGCGGCGCAGATTAGCCCGGATGGTCGGTCTGTCGCCATCGCCCGCCGCTACACCGACTCCCGCTGGACGCAAGGGCATCAGCTTTACGTCAGGGCGCTGGCGGCCGAGACCGCGGAATGGCAAGCGGTCGCTTTCGATCCTGATTACAACACCTCGTATTTCCGCTGGGACGAGGGTGGGGAGCGGCTGGTGATGCAGCGCTTTCCGTTTTTCGTCGATGCAGAATCTGGCGTGCCGGCGCGCCCCGAGGTCTGGATTCATGACCTGGCCACGGGCGAAAGCCGCGAGATCATCGAAGACGCCTACCTGCCCA
>JAGWBC010000118.1:490-10506 GCA_021296115.1 Anaerolineae bacterium
TGCTTTTCGGCGACAATGCCCAGGGCAAAACCAGCGTGTTGGAAGGCATCTATTACTTGTCGACCTCGACTTCGCCCTATACCACCAGCGATCGCCAACTCATCCACTGGCGCACCGAGGGCGATCCCATTCCCTTCGCCCGGCTTTCGGCCGAGCTGGGCGGGGACAGAGAAGGCGCCTATGACAAGCTGGATATCACCCTGATGCTGGATATGAGCAGCGGCTCGCCCCGATTCAAGAAGTCGGTCAAACACAACAGCGTCGAAAAGCGCGTCATGGATGTGATCGGCCTGCTCAACGTCGTGCTCTTCTTGCCCCAGGACCTGTCGCTGGTGGAAGGTTCGCCCGCCGATCGCCGCCGCTTCATGAACGCGACCCTGCAGCAAGTCGACCTCGACTATTTCCTGGCGCTGCACGAGTACGAGAAGATCTTGCCCCAGCGCAACGCCCTGCTCAAACGCATCAACGAGAAACGCGCCCATGCGCTGGAGCTGGAATACTGGGATGAGCAGCTGGCGAGCAACGGCGCGGTCATCATCGCCGGCCGGCAGCGATTCTTGCGCGAGCTGGAGGTCAAGGCGCGCGACAATCACCATGCGCTCACGGGCGGCCTGGAGTCGCTCAGCTTGAAATATCTGCCCAGCATCATGCCCCGCGCCGACGGCGATAGCGGGCAGCTTTCCTTTGACGTCCTGGGTCTGGATCTCAATCGTCAGCTCACCGCCGACGACATTGCCCCGCAATTCCAAGAGCAGCTGCTGGCGCGCCGCAACGAAGCCATCCGCCGCGGCGTGACCCTGGCTGGACCGCACCGTGATGAACTGCGTCTGTTTATCAATGATCGCGACAGCGGCTTATACGGGCAGGCACGGACGGCGGTCATGGCGCTGAAATTCGCCGAGCTGGAGTGGATGCGCGATCAACTGGGCGCTTATCCGCTCTTTCTGCTGGATGAAGTCGTGGCCGAGCTCGATGGCAAGCGCCGTCAATTCTTGCTGGACCGGCTGGACGGGGATGCGCAAACCTTGCTCACCACAACTGACCTGGACATCTTTGACGCTGCCTTCCTGCAGCGGTCGCGGGTCTATCGCGTTGTGGACGGGCAAGTGCATCTTCCCGACGATTAATGGCTCCAATATACCCAGTGAATCAGTGGGCTAATTGAGGAACTCCATGACATCAGAAGTGATTCCAAGTAAGTAATTGAAATCCTCAACTTTGTCGGCTGTAGGGGCGATTCTGTGAATCGCCCGAAAACGAAAACATCTACTTGAACTTTCTCTGCGCTCTCTGCGTTCTCTGTAGTTAGCTTTTGTTCCATGACTTCCTTGCACTTACTTCTGTGTTCTCTGTGATAAGTATTTGCATGACAAACTTGGAATTACTTAGGGCGAACCCAATGACATCAGAGATGTAATTCGGCACACCCTCGGCTACCGAGCTCAAGTTCGTCCGGCGCTTAACAGGGCCGATGATATGCCCGTGGCGCATAGCGAATACCAATTCACCTCGGCCGGCGATGATACGATTCTGACCAACGTCACACGCTACGCCTCGCCGGCACAGCGCGATCAGGTTATCGAAATGGGAGTCGAAGCGGGTGTCACCCAAACGCTGAGTCGTTTGGATGCCTATCTGGCCTCATTGGCTTAAGTGGAGTTCTGCGGGCTGTGGGGCAGCTTGCGCCAGCGCAATGACCTGATGCCGGATGCCGGCGGCTGCTTCCAATGGCGTGATCCTTAGATCCACCGGCAATGCCGCGCCGCTGGGCAGTTCAATCTGCCAGTCAGCCGCGCGATAGCCGATGAGCGCGCCATCGCTGTTTTCCAGTGTAACAATCAGCCGAATATCGCTAACCGAAGCGGCGCTGCCATTGCGCAGGGTCGCCCGAAAACGGTAGCTGTTGATCTCCGGCTGGTAGAGGCCCGTCTCGTCTTCCAGGCCAAGTTCCAGGCTGCGAGCTGAGGCCGGCCGCGCGCTCGCCAAGGCGATCTCCAGGGCGGCATTTTCCTCGCGTGAATCCGGCATTTGCAGGCGGTATGGCGCCCGGCCCCCGGCGTATAATTCTGGTTGCTCCAGACTAAATACGGTCTCCCCGCTTTGCGCGCCGCTGATACGCGCCCTCACGCTGATGTCCGCCAAGTCGGCGTCCGTCAGGTTGCGCAAGTAGCCCAGGCAGGTCAACTGCGGCGAAATTGACCGATAGCAGCGCGGCGGCGATATCTCAATCTCGGGCAGCTGTGGCTCGGGCGGCAAGATTGTGGCGGCGATGGCTGCCTCCCCAGCCACCCGCGCTACCAGCTGCGGGTCGTACATGGTCAGCGTCAGCTGCGGGAAGAGCGTGGGCGAGAGCGCGGGCGTCGGTCGGCGGGGCACGCTGCAGGCGATTAGAACCACCATTACCGCCAAAATAGATAGGAAGAGCAGAAGTTCAATCCGCATCGCGCCAGCTATTTCTCATTTTTCATCGCTGGGGGTTGCCCACCTGTATTATAGACGCTGTTAAAAGCCCGCGCCAAGAACTCCCTTGACAATAATTTTGAATAGTAGGCATGCCATCGCGGCGGAGCTCAACCCGGGCGCAAATACGATCGGCTTCTGCAGGACCATGCGCGACCAAACAGTCGCCAATCACTAGAAAATATGTTCTATCGTTGGGCAACTGACAAGCCTGGCGAAAGGACTTAACGTGGCATGGACAGCCCCCAAAACCTGGTCCAGCGAACCGCTGACTTCGTTGGACCTGAACGCCAATGTACGCGACAACTTGAATCACCTGAAGGACCGCCTGGATAGGACCGCCGGCAAGTTCATCAGCGGCCAATCCATGTTGAGCACTACGGCCACCGAATTTGTTGATGTTGATGCTGTGAATTTGTCGCTGACGCTGACGACGCATGGCGGTGATGTGCTATTGGGATTCACCGGCACGGTGCAGAGCACAGCTAGTAACGGTTCTGTCTTTTTTAATGTGGCGGTTGACAATGTGGATTACGTCGCCGATGACGGCATAATCCGCCATAATATCGGGGCTTCATTCGACAACAGACGAGATAAACCACTGTCTTTTGTCATGTTGATTCCCGACCTAAGCGCGGGCAGCCATACTTTCAAACTGCGCTGGAAGGCAAACAGTGGCAATGCCGCCAGGATGGAAGTCGTCAGCCTGCATCCCCAATTCTGGGCGAAGGAGATTTAGCTGATGGAAATTACCGGTCAGTCAAACCTGAATGCTGCCATGCTGGATGCTGTGGCGCGGGCGGCGCTGGGCAAGGCCACCTGCGGCGTATCCGTCGGCGGCGGCTCGTCGCGCATCCATCTGATGAATCACAATCTGCCCGAGCAGCAGCGCGCCAGCGACCTGCTCAACCAATTCGGGACCCTGTCGCATACGGCAGACTTGACAAGTATGAAGGTCGGTGAAGCCGACCCGGTTGTCCGCTGTGCCGATGAGCGCATCGCCGCGGACAGCCAACTGGCTTACCTGCTCCTTCGCGACGATGAGGTCATCGCGCAAGGCAAGCTGGCAGTGATCGCCGGCCAAGCTTCCTTGACATTGTCGGCGCTGGATGTGGGCCTACACGATGTGTTTCTTTACCAGCTTGCCGGGCATTTCGCCAGCGGCTCGCTGCGCATCCGCGTGGACGCGCCCTGACCGCTGCCGTATTTCTGTATAAGACTGACGACGAGGAGGATGTATGGATTTCGAGCAAGTTTTCCAAGTGCTGGTGCTGGCGGTGGTGGTCATCGTGTACTGGTGGTCCTATCGCAGTTTTCCACCCGGCGAGACGGCCCGTTTGATCGAGCGTCTGGGCGAGGTCAGCCAGCGCACAGAGAGTCGGCTGGACGATTTGTTGGTGGAAATCGCGCGCTTGCTCAATGAACTGCGCAAGCCGGATGCCGAGGCCCCGGACGGCTAGGCGCGCCGGACGGTTCAAGTATCGCCGTCGGCATAGGGGTTGCGGCCGAGCTGGGTATCTTTGCGAATCTGCTGCTGCCAGGGTTTCTTGGCGGCGCCTTGATAACCCAGCTCGCGCAGCCGCTTTTGCTCCAGCCCTTCCAGCTCTTCCGCGACCGCCTCGTAATCGGCTTTCGGGATCGCCGAGTCGCGCCCGTCGCGATGGTAGACGTAACCGACGCCGGCGCACCAATCGCAGTAGGCGCTTTCCCCGCCGAAGTCATCCTCAAACCAGCCGAAACCGTCGCAAGAGGCGCAGCGGACAATACTTGGTTTCGGCGAAGCTGGTTTACTCTTAATGGTCAAATCCTGGCGCAATATTTATCGCATCTCGTTTCGCCGCCGCCGCGCCAATGGGGCCTCCCGCTTGCTAGCGCGACGGTAGCGCTCATGTTATCATGCTGCCATTCTTATGGCATCCGTGAACCTTGATCCCCGCTCGCGCCCGTTCGCGCTACTCGCCACCGCCCTAACGATCCTCTTCTTGATCGTCGTGCAGGCGCATCATTTTCACGACCGCCCCTACCGCCAGGACGAGGCCTGGGTGGTAGATTACGCCCTCGACAATATAGAGCGCGTCGGCTTGATTCGGCATATCGGCCAGATTTTTCGGCAAGTTACGCCGGAGAACTTCTTACAAGACATCTGGGTTCAATTCTTTGGGCATCACGAGAATGTGGTCCGCTTTGGTTCAACGCTGACAACCGTTCTTGCCTTGGCGATTTTTGCCCGGCTGGCGCATGACCTGTTTAGCCAGCATGCGGCATGGCTGGCGCTAGTCCTGCTGGGTACTTACAGTTTATTCGTCTACTACGGCCATGAAGCGCGTCCCTACGCAGTATTGGCATTGGGAGCAGTTGGCTTTCAATGGGCGCTGCTGCGATTTATACGCTTACCGACAGCAAAGCGCTGGGTTTTGGCCTTCTTGATGGCGGCTGTGCCGACTTACACGCATCTATTCACTGCTGTCGTGATTATCGCCCAGCTGATCTGCGTCCTGGTCTTTGTCAAGTGGGAGCGGGAATTGTATCGCCGTGGCGCGTTCTTGTTCTTGTTCATCGCGCTATCTGTCAGCTACCGAATTTATCTGAACTTTCTCGATCGTGGCGGCATCATTCGCTACAACGTGGAAACCTCCTGGGATGGCTTACAGACGCTCTACGACTGGTTGCGCGCCAATCCCGAGATCTTGGCCTTGCTCCTGCTCGCGGGCGGCGCAGTCGTTTTCCTGGTCAAATTGTCCTGCATGCTTCTGGGACGCGCGGGCGATGCGCTTTCGGCCCTGGATGATATTTTGCCGCGGCCAACCGATTTGGACCGGCGCATGCGTTTTTCCGCCTTATGGAGAGAAGGCTGGCTGATCCTCTCCGGACTATTAATGCTTGGAATTCCGCTGCTGGCAAACGTCTACTTCCCCAGTCTCACGCCGCGCAACCTGCTGATTCTGGCGCCGACCCTGGCGCTTGTCGCTGTCGTTTCCCTGCGCCATATGCCACGCTACCTGCAATTGCTGATCGTATTCTTCTTCTGTCTGCCATTTGTCACGCAATTCCGCTCTCTGAGCGGCAACGCCGGCTATTGGGAGCTGACGACCTACATCGAAGAGCGGATGGACGCTGACCAGGATCGCCTGATCATAGTGGCCGCTCAGCCTTGGGAGATCATCCCGATCAATTACTTCCTGCACCATCGCATGACCTTGGCGCTCAGCGAGCAGGATATTTTTTCCGTTAGTTGGCGCAGCCCGGCGGAAGAGCCCTTCGCGCCGCCCAGCTTTCTCGCCGAGCACTCAGCGACAGGCCTGGCTGAGGGCGACTGGGAACGCTTGCGGGCTTTTCTCGGCGACAGCGAGCGCATCTGGGTGATTAAGGGAAACCTGAATCAAGGCGGGCAGAACATGCTCGCGCAGCTTGAAAGCGAGTATTCGGTCTACACGGTTGTCGATTTTCCCGGCGAAACCTACTACCGCTCTTTGGAAGTCCTGGAATACCGCCGCCAGCCGGCTTCTGTCGCCGAGCCGCTCTGGCGCTTCGGAGACGCCTTCAACCTGCTCGCCTGGCGTCTAAATGGGGACCATATCGCGCAGCCCTGTTTGCCGGTTTCGGTGGATACCTGGTGGTCGCTGGCGCAAGAGTCGACAGGCCTGTACAGCTCGACCCTGGTTCTGGTCGGCGAAGACGGGCAGGGCGTCTCGAATGCTGACGATGTGCCGGGCGGCGCTTATCTGACCTCCATCTGGCAGCGGGACCAACGCTATTTTGACGAGAGAGAGTTGCTCATTCCCTGTGACCTGGCGGAAGGCGATTACTCCCTCGTATTGGGCATGTACCAGCTTCCGGCTGAGGCGGGCGAAGCGGTGGAGAACTTGCCGGTGTTTACTGCCGCTGGCGAACCCACCGGACGGACTTACGAATATCTTACAACGCTGACGGTTCGGCCTTAGCGCCCTCCCTCGGCATCAAGCGCTGCACGAAGAACCAGGCCAGGAATCCTGAGACGATCGTGATCAGCGCTGTTGTCCACCAGATGCTCAGCAGGCCGGCGCCCAGCAATATCACCAACGCATAGAGCAAGATCGCCGGCAGGATGATCATTCGTGTCATGCTGATCGTCATCGGCAGCAATGGCCGCTTGATTCCGCGCAGGGCGGCGAATCCGATGAAACCCAGTGGCTTGGCCCAATAGGCCAGCGCGCTGATGCGCAGATAGACCACGCCTATCTCGATGATGGCGGTTTCGTCGGTAAAAATGCTGATTAGCTGGTGGGCGAAAACAAAGACAATTGCGCCGCCGATGAGCATCAGAATCAGCCCGTAACGCAGGGCGATATTATGCGCCTGCCACATGCGCCCGTAGCGCCGAGCGCCGTTATTCTGCGCCACCAGCACCAGCGTCGCCACATCCAGCCCGACCAGCGGAATCCAAAACAGTCCGTCCAGTCGGCTGGCGATGCCGTAAGCGGCCACCACATCTGTGCCGAATCGGCTGATGAAGTAGGTGACGATGAAGGCGCCGATGGAGACGGTGCTCAAATCGAGGGCGGGCGGGGCGCCTTGCTTGACGATTTCCAGCGCGCGCCGGATATCGGGAATCAGCATACGCGGCTTGAAATCTGCGAAAAGCGGAGAGCGCAATGCGCGCCAGCCCAGGACGAAGCTGCCAATCAACTGGACGAGGGCGGTCGCTGCGCCGACGCCGGCCACGCCCATAGCGGGCATTCCCCAACCGCCATATATGAACCAGGGATCAAGGAAGATATTCAGCGCGAATCCCAGAATCAGGAAGTTGCGAAAGGGGCGCGTCTCCCCTTGGGCGGAGAGCGCCGCGTGGAACATGAAGACCAGATTGAAACAGACCGTGGCCTGGAAAATCGGCGTGATATAACTCATATTGAAATGTACGCCATCGCCCGCCGCGCCCAGGATCTGGTACAGGCGCGGCGAAACGGCAATGCCAACAGTCGCCGTCAGCAGGCCGAGCAGTACCGTCAGTGTGATGCCCTGCGCGGCATAATGGACGGCCTCTTCGCGCTCGCCGGCGCCCAAAGCATTGCCGATCAGCGCCGAAGCGCCCGTGCCTAATCCGCTGGCCAAGCCGATGATTATGAAGTAGATGGGGAAGGACAGCGCCAGCGCCGCCAGGGCTTCCCGCGAAAATTCGCCGGCGTAAAAGGTGTCGACGACTTGGAACAAATTGTTGAAGAGCACGCCGATGCCGACCGGTATGCCAATTCGTCGAATCTGACGCGAGATGTCGCCGCTGGTGAGTGGATTGGCCTCGCTCATGGAGTGGGCTTTTGCGCGGCGGGTCGGCTGGCGTCGTCCGCCCTGCGCAGTGCCAACTCAAATAGCTCCTGATAGCCGGCGACGTATGATCGCGGCGAGAAAAACTCCCCCGCAAAGGCGCGCGCCTTGACGCCCATGCTCTTGACGTCCGCCTGGAAGGCGTCATTTAAGGCCGCGGCCAGCCCGGCTTCGTCGCCCGCTTCGACCAGCCAGCCGGTGACGCCGGGCTCGATCATATCCGGAATGCCGCCGACGCGGCTGCCGATGACCGGCGTTCCCAGCAGCATCGCTTCCACGACCACACGCCCCAAGCCCTCGGAGAGCGAGGGCAAGACCATGACGCGAGCCGCGGCGAAATAGTCAGCCAGCTCAACCTGCGAGACGGCGCCATGAAAATGCACGCGATCGCTGATGCCTAGCTGCTCTGTCTGTTGACGCAGCGAGGCGGCGTAATCGGCGTTCTCC
This sequence comes from Anaerolineae bacterium, assembly GCA_021296115.1. Taxonomy (GTDB): domain Bacteria; phylum Chloroflexota; class Anaerolineae; order Aggregatilineales; family Phototrophicaceae; genus UBA6055. The sequence goes on from JAGWBC010000118.1 coordinate 8,699, forward strand.
GCGTGACCGACCAGGCGCAGCTGTGCCTGCGGCTGATCCAGCGCCGCGAAGGCATTCAAGAGCTGATGTACGCCTTTGCGCGGGATCAGTACGCCGGCGTAAACGATGTCGCTGGCGGCTTCTACCGCGACGCGCCGCTCGGCCTGCTGGAATACATCCGTGTCGCTGAAGGTCATGAAGCGCGCCTGCGGCAAATCCGGCGCATAATGCCGCGCGCGCTCGGCAGTAGACGACGAAATGACGCGCAGGGCGTCAGCATGGCGAAAGGCGAAACGCGCCGCCAACAGCATCAGCCGGCGATATAGGGATTGCAGCGGAATCCGGCGTTGCAAGAAGAGGTCTTCTTCAAAGTTATTGTGATTCTCGATGATTAGACGCGGGCGCTGCCCGAAGATACGCGCGAATCGCTTGACCGCCGCGCCAATCGCGCCTTCGAATGGGCTTTGCGCCACCAGAATCTCCGCGTGATGGCGCAGCGCCAGATATGCAACTAGCAGCGGGCCCAGCAAGAAGATGCTGAGATAACGCAGCGGGGCTGTCGGCGGCTGCGGCAGCAGGGTGAAGTTCACATGCTCAGTGAAACGCCGCGGACGCAGCGAGGTCGAGAAGCCGACGACGCGGATGTCGTAGTCGCTGAGCGCGGCCATCAACTGCCACTTGCGCGCGGTCATGGCGTCAAGCGGATGCGTATAACGCGCGCTGCTGATCCAGCAGACGCTTGTCTTGCTCGGGCGCAAGGGCTTTCTCGTTCTCGTCTTATTCAAAGCGCCATTTGCGCTAGCCATGGGCGTCTGATACTTTGCGTGAGCGCGGTAGCCCTTCTCGCTGCCGCCGAGCGGCTTCGCGAACAGCTGACTTCGAATATACCACGCGGCGCGGGCTTCTCATCAACCCGACGCGGTCTATTTCGGTCCCGACGAGTCCTGGAAAATGATCGTTTCCTGCTTCCGGCTGTCGCTCTTGTCGTCCAACTTCAGCACAGTTTCCAACAGCATCGAAACCCCGCCCATCACCATGCCGCCGAGGACAGCGGTGAAGATGCCGCCCTCGATGACTAGCCGCTCGCCGGCGATCGAGTCGGTGATCAGCAGCATGATGCCGTTGATGACAAAGATGAACAAGCCCAGCGACAAGATCACCGCCGGGCAGGTCAACAGGATCAGCAGCGGCTTCAACAAGGAATTCACCACGCCGAAGATCAAGCCGATCACCAGCAGCGTGGACATGTCATTGTTGGCGATGTGGATATTTGGGATCAGCATGGCGGCGACTGCGATGGCCACCGCGTTGATCAGCACTCGAATCACAAACTCTCGCATAACACCCTCAGCCTATATTGCCTGACTTGGATACGCGGCAGGTTAGGCTTTCGTCGCGCTAGCGCCGCAATCGCGAAACGATGAACAGGACCAGCAGCAGCAGCAAGCCGACCACCACGGCGCCGATCGCCAAGGCGGTGTCGCGGGTTTCGGGCTCGTCGGCGCTGGGCGCGTCAATCTCGGTGATGGTCACCGGCGTGAGCGTCGGTTGAGCGGTTGGCTCGACGACAGTCTCCTGCGTCGGCGCATCGGTTGCGGCGGGCACAAGCTGCGTCGGCGCTTCAGTCGTGGCTGCGGTCGCTTCGCCTTCCGCTGTCGCCGTTTCCTCAGCCGCAGTAGTGGCATCCGCGTCCAGCGTCGATTGAACAACCGCGGTCAAACTGGACTCGGCCTCGGCCGTCTCGGTGATGTCCACCATCGGCGTGTCAGTCGGCGTCGGCGTATCGGTGGGGGTCGCTGTATCCGTCGGCGTGTCAGTGGGTGTGTCAG
>JAGWBC010000119.1:0-425 GCA_021296115.1 Anaerolineae bacterium
TGCGCGTCCCGGTGAGCGCCGGCGCGCGGGCCTTGCTGCTGGGCATCGCCCTGGGCATGGTGGCGGCTGGCGTACGGGTGGCGCTCGGTCAAGACCGCGCCTACCGGGGATAGCGGATGAGCGAAGAATTCAACTGGTTGGAATACAGCGAGAGCGTGGAGCGCGCCGCGGCCGAAGCTGAGGAGAGCAGCAGCAGGCGAGGTCTGCGCCGCTTCTTGCCGCGTCGCCCGAAGCTGCCCGGTTTTCCGCGTTTGCCCCGCTTACCGCGCTTTTCGCGTCCCAACATGCCAAATCTGCCGGGCCTACCCAGTTTGCCACGTCTGCCGCGTTTGCGACGGGGGGCGCAGGCGTCGGAGAGCGCTCAGCCCTCGGCGTCGGAGCTGTTGGGCGGGCAGACGAATCGGCCGCTGGAAGAGTTGGACGAT
>JAGWBC010000119.1:496-9062 GCA_021296115.1 Anaerolineae bacterium
CAGAAACCCGGCGGCGTCATCAGCGCGGTGGCGCTTTCCAAGGCGCAGCAGCAGCAGGTCGAAATGCTGAAGGACATCGTGGGCGGGCCCCTGCAATCGCAGGAGGGCGACGGCCGGAGGCTGCCGCGGCCCGCGTCGGTCTTTTCTTTGAGCGCGTTTCCTCGCTTGCTGGGTACGGCGCTGCTCTTGCTGCTGGTGTCGCTGCCATTCGTCTCCTCCGACTTCGCGGAGGGTGAGTTGCCGCCGGCTGAATTCCACGAGGATCGCCACGGCCCCACCACCTTCTATAACTTGCTGGACAATATCACCAGTGACGACTACATACTGGTCGCCTTTGAGTATGGTCCAGCGGCAGCGGGCGAGCTGGATTTGCTGGCGGAGCTGCTGCTGCGGCATATTTTCGCTCAACGCGCGACGCCGCTGATCGTCAGCAGCAATCCGATTGCGGTCGTGCATGCGCAGAACATCATCAAGAAGATAAACCGGTCGATAGACACTGCGGAAGGGCGATTGGCGGTCAACGAAGACTACTATCTGCTGCGCTACTTGCCGGGCGGCGCGCTGGGTCTGCGTGAGCTGAGCGAGAATTTCGCGGATATCGCCCGGGTGTCCGCGCGGGGGCAGCTTACTGGACTCGACTTTACATCGCTGCAAGACATGACCCTAATGGCGCTTATCACGGACAGCTCTGAAGACGTCCGCAACTGGGCCGAGCAGGTGCTGCCCGAGGTCGAAGACATGGATTTGTTGATCGCGACCGGGTATGCGGCGCAGCCTCTGGCGCAGGCCTACGCCGATAGTTTGGACGACGTCATCGGGCCGGTATATGGCATTCGCGATGCCTACACCTACGGCAAAAAGCTCGAGGCGAATTTCGGCGCGCTACTGCCTGACGAGCCTGTGGTCGAGCCGGTGGAAGCGTCTTCAGATGTCGGGGACAACAACATTGTGGAGGAACCTCAAGTGGAGCGGGCCCGGGCCACAGCCTTGCCGGCCGCTATAGCGACACAAGCGCCGACGGCTACATCTACGCCGACCGCGACGTTGCAGCCGACGGCGACCGATACTCCGGCGCCGACAGCCACAGATACACCCGCGCCGACAGCCACCGAGGCGACTTTTCTGGCTGTCGAAGTCATATCGCCGCAGCGGGTGAATATCAGGCGCCGGCCGACGACAGTCGACGATGTGCTGGCGCTGGGATACCCGGGCGATCTGTATGAAGTGCTGGGCACAAACGGCGATGGCAGCTGGTATGAGATCGCGCTGGATAATGGACTTGAGGGTTGGGTGGCCGCTTTCCTGGTGGAGGAGCGCGTGGTCACGGCGAGCGAATTTGCCGGCGGGCGGACGAATGACTCGGCGAGCCTGCCGGGCGAACGCGCAGTCATGCGTTTGGATTTCACCTTTCGGCTGGGCAAGAATGAGCCGCGATTCTACCAGGCCCTGGCGCCTGAATCGGGCGACCGAACAGAGTTGGTGCTGGGGCGCGATCGCAGCCAGGAGATACCGCGACTGCAGGCGATGACAATGGGCACTCTAGCGGCTGTCCTGGTCATAGTGATTGGCAATCTCTTGTACGCGATACGTGGCCTGCTGCAGCGGCGGAAATCGCCGAGCGTATGATGGGGCGGGCTTGATGGCGGAAAACACAATCGCGCTGGCTGGTTTTATTTTGACGCTGATGGTTTTCAGCTACCTGCTGGGTGATGTGCCGCTGATCGGCAATCTGTATCGAATTGCGGTGTATATATTCATCGGCATGACGGCCGCTTTCACGCTCATCGTCAGCTATGAAGGCGTCATTCTGCCTTATCTGCAGGATATTCAGGATCCGGCGACGACTTGGACCTCGCTGGGCAATCGCGCCGATATCTATATCTTTTTCACTGCTCTATTATTTGCATTGCTGCTTTTGCTCAAGCCTGTCAAATCGCTGACCTGGCTGACCAATAGCGTCTTCGCGGTCGTGATTGTGGTCGGCGCCGCAGTCGGGGTAGTCGGCGCGCTGACCGGTACGCTCTTCCCGCTGCTGCAGGCTACCGTGGCAATACCTGATGACCTGACGGGGGATTTTGGCGCGCTGGTCGATACGCTGCTAATTTTCGTCGGCACGATGACCGGGCTTTACTACTTCCACTATCAGGCGCGGTCCCGAGCTGACGGCGGCGCCGAACAGAGTTCAGTCGGGCGCGGCTTTCGTCATATCGGGAAAGTCTTTCTGGTCACGGCGCTGGGCGCGATTTACGCCTCAACCATATTGACCTGCCTGACGATTTTGACGGAGCGGATTGGTTTCCTAATTCAATTTGGGGCCTGACCCATGTCTGACTCTAAGATTAATTCGATACTCGCGGCGGACTTCGGCAGCGTCAACACACGCGCTTTGCTCTTTGATGTCGTGGAGGGCGAGTATCGCCTGGTGGCGCAAGGCCGGGGCCGCACGACAATCGGCTCGCCAAGCGATGACGTACATCTCGGGCTGTCGACTGTCTTGCGCGAGATGGCCGAAGCGACCGGTCGCCGCTTCCTTGATGAGCAGGGCAATGTCATTCGCCCGGAACAGGCCGATCGCGTTGGAGTCGATTATTTTCTCACTACAGCGAGCGCGGGACATGCCCTGCGCACAGTCCTGGTCGGCTTGTATCCCGGGCACGACCTGGTCGCGGCCCAACAAGCCATCGCTCCCTTCTATATTGAGGTAGAGGCTACGGTTCATCTTGAAGATGGGCTAGGGCCGAAGGGGCGGCTGAACCGCATCGTGCATAGCCGGCCGCAGCTGATACTCATCACCGGCGGCACGGATGGCGGCGCGCGGACTGTTTTGCTGGAGATGCTGAGCGTCGCGCGGCAAGCGGTTGCGCTGTTGCCGATGGGCAGCCGGCCGACGGTTATCTTCGCTGGCAACGGCAGTGTGACCTCATCTGTGCGTGAAATGCTGAGCCAGCTGGCGGAGGTTCTGATCGCGCCGAATATCGTGGGAAGCGGCGAAAACGCCTGGGAGGCGGCGCAGACTGTGCTGGCCAGCGTTGTCGACGACAACAAGCGGCACGGCAGGAGTTTCCAGCGAGTCGCCGCTATGACGGATTCCGGCATTTTGCCGACAGCGCGCGGCATCGAGACGATGACGGCTTTTTTCTCCCGCGCGATGCGGCAAGCGGTGCTGGCGATCGATATCGGCAGCGCCCGTTCGACCCTGTCGCTGGCGGGTGATGGCAGGGTGTGGACGGGAATCAGCAATGACATCGGCTTGGGGCATAGCGCGGCCAGCGCTCTGGAACTCATCGGGGAAGAGGCGGTGAACGAGTGGCTGCCATTTCATCCGCGCAAAGGCGAACTGACGCAGTATGTCCTGAGCAAGGGCCTGCGGCTGGAGAGCGTTCCGCGGGATATGCGCGAGCGCACTATCGAATACGCTTTGCTGCGCGCCTGCCTGCGCTACATGCTGCGAGAGCCGGGAAACAGCGCGATTGATCCGGCGCGGGTCGGGATGGTCCTGGTGGCAGGCGCGGCCCTGACCGGCAGCGGGGGCGGGGCCTTGGATATGCTGATGCTGGCGGATGCGCTGCAATGCGAAGGCGTGGTGCGGGTCAAAGCCGATCCCTATGGCGCGCTGGCGGCACTGGGCGCGCTGGCGGCCGTGCAGCCGACTGCCGTGGTGCAACTGGCCAACAGCAATGTATTGGAAGACGTGGGTACGTTAATCTGCGCCTCGGGGGTGGCTTCCGCCGACGCCACTGCTTTGAAAGTCAGCGTCAGGCTGGAGAATGGCGAATTGCTGAAGCGGGAAATCGCCGATGGCGATGTCTGGCATTTGCCCTTGGAGTCAAACGCTAGCGTAGATCTGCGCATTCAGGCGCGGCGGGGCTTGTCGGTCGGCGGCAAGCGGCGCATCCGTTTGCGGCTGTCTGGCGGGCGCGGCGGCCTGCTGTTTGACGCGCGCCTCGATACCTTGGAGAAGGAAACCTCGCTGACTGTGCGGGCGGTGAATATGCTGCGCTGGTTTGCTGCGGTCAGCGGGCGAGACGAGCCGGTGGTCATACCGGAGAGCTGGCTGGCGGCGTCTGCGGAATAACTTTTACCGATTCTCTGTGCTCTACGGGCGCCGATGGACTGTTTGCGCGAAGTATCGTAGAAATATTTACTACGTTCCCTGTCGCACTAAGCACAAGTTGACTTCCACGATTGAACTTATTTCAAGAATTTGACTTCTGAAAAGAATCGTGGTAATTTTCGATTCGATAGTCGATGATAAAAGAGATGATCTTATTACTGTGTAACGTGATACGCCTCGGACATTGTGCATGCTTAGTGTTTTCCAGACACGCACTATCCAATGGGATCGAGGAGTATCCGAACTAGATGATACGCAGATGACTTCAGTTGCCACAGCCATGCTAAATCACCCGGACTTTTGGAATGAGCTTGAGATAGGAAAAGCGCAAACGCATACGATCAACCAAGATGGTCGTTTCGCGGTGATCGTTGTTGACTGTTTAAGCCCGGTAGATGACATTCAATTGCAGATATTGAGTGTTCAGTTTTTGTAGGGAGATACTTATGAGTATCCACTATCCCCAAGAGATTATCGAGCAGCAGGCCAAAGTTAGGAAAGAGCTTGAGAAGTTGGCAAAAATGCGCACCGATTATCTCAAGTCTACTGGCCAGATGCCTCCCTCTAGCGCAACTAGCAAGTCTGCGACTACTGACGTAAAACTTGTCGAATCGTCACCGACTTCAGGTAATACCAGCGTTTCTTGACCTGGTGAATCTGCCGCAAAACTACGGATATGGCTGCTAACGCAAAGGGCCATTTACGTTTTCATTTTCCTACTTCACAGCGCCCATAGTCAAACCGTCGATCACGTTCTTGCGGATGAAAAGCGCAAGGAAGAATATCGGGACCATCACCACCAGGCCGGCGGCCGCCATCAACTCCCACATAATGCCGAGGGCGCCTCTTGTGGTCATGAGCGCCACCTGCATGGTGCGCATCTCGCGTCCGATGATCAAGGCGAAGAGGAATTCGTTCCAGGACATGATGAAGGCGAAGACTGAAGCGACCAGAACGCCCGGTCGGATAAGCGGCAGGGAGATGAAGAAGAGGATTTGAAAATCATTGCAGCCATCGACGAAGGCGGCTTCTTCGATTTCCCCCGGCAAGGCGTCGACGAAGCCTTTGATCATCCAGATGGCGTAGGGCAAGACGATCGACATATTAACGATGATCAAGCCGAGCCGCGTGCCGAGAAGCGGTGAACCAAAGACCTCCAAAGTACGGAAGAGGGTAAAGAAGGGGATGGCGACGACGATGGCCGGGATGAATTGCGTGGTCAGAATCCAGACGAGCAAAACGCCATTGCCCCAGAAGCTGTAGCGGCTGAAGGCGTAAGCGGCGAGGGTTGCCAGAGGAATGGCGATCAAGATGGTTGCGCCGGAGACGACCACGCTGTTGACGACGCTGGGGAACATATCGCGGCCCAGTTCGCCCCGTTCGCGATCTGTGCCTGCATTCATGATCACCGTATAGTCGGCGAATATGACGCGGAAATTGTCAAGCGTGGGCTGGAATACGATATCGGTCGTATAGGCTTTTTCTCGCGGCTTGATAGCGGTGATCGTTAGCCAGAAAATCGGCAACATGATGAAGGCGATGATGAGCAGTAGCGCCAGCGTTTCCAGAACTTTGAGGCTCTGTTGCCTGAGGCTGCTTGGGTTCGTTCCAATCGTATGCGCGGTCATCAGATTGGCTCAATCTCGATTCAGCACGAGCGATACATAGAGCGCAGCGCAGATGGTCAATACGATCACCAGGATGTAAGACATAGCGGAGGCGTAGCCGATATCGAGGCTGCGCACAAAGCCGATTTGGTGAATGTAATAATTGATGGTCTGGGTGGCGCGGACGGGTCCGCCGCCGGTCATCGTCACCACCTGGTCAAACATCTTGAGTGAGAAGATCGTCTTGAGCATGGTGACGATCAGAATGACGGGGCGCAGCAAGGGCAGGGTGACGCGGAAGAAGATCTGCAGGCGGTTGGCGCCATCAATGCGGGCCGCTTCAAAGATTTGCTCGTCGATCGAGCCGAGCGCGCCGACGAACATCAGGGCGATCAGCGGCGCCCAGCCCCAGGTTTCGCTCATAGCCAGCATGAAGAGCGCCCAGAATTTGTCGCCCAGCCAGACGATGGACTCGCTGATGAGCGGGATCTCGACCAATGGGAGCGCGTTGAGGAGCGAGAGCAGGGCATTGACGGGCGCCACGATTAGTTGGTCGATGAGCAGGTCGTAGATGCCGTATTCTTCGTTGAGCATGAAGCGCCAGCTGTAGCCCTTGAGCGCGGGGCTGACGGCGAAGGGAAAGATAAGCAGGACTTTGGTCAGTGTGTGGAGGCGGCCGCCTTTTTGCACGATGACGGCGATGAACAAACCTATGATGACGGAGAGGGCGACGCTGATAACGGTGAACCAGAAGGTCACATTCAAACTGTTGATAAAGCGCGAGTCGCTGAAAGCCAGGGCGTAGTTATTGAGTGTGAGAAGGCTCCAGTCAATGTGGATGCCGTTCTCGCCGATCTGGATGGCGAATTGGGCGGGCTTGCGCAGGTTGTATTTGTGGAAGCTGAAATAGAGGGCGGCCACCAAGGGGTAGATCGTCGTTAAGACGATAATGAGCAGGGCAGGACCCACAAGCACCCAGGGGACCCAGCGTTTCTTGCGCATTGTCTACCCCCCTCGGTCCCCCCGTATCAACGGGGGGAAGGCTGCTGCGAATCTACTTGTTCGAACGCGGCAGCGCTCCCCTCCCCCGATGATTCGGGGAAGGGGTTGGGGGATGGGGTTGACAAGCGGCGAGTTCATTGTGTTGCTGTCACGCCCTCCACTGTCGTCAGCGTCTTAGCCGTCGTAGTAGCCGGCTGCTTGCATGACAAAGCGCACGTCTTCCGCTGTTTGATCCAGAACTGCCTGGATATCGGCGCCCGGGTCGGTCGCGATTTCATTGATCGCTTCCGCCAGGAAAGGCACGATATCAGTATATTCCGGAATCAAGGGGATGGTGCGCGCGTCGGCCAGCACGGCGGAGGCGACGCCCTGCAATCCGTTGTGGACTTCGTTCACTTCTTCATCAGCCAGGACGGATAGCCGCACGGCGACATTTGTATCCAATCCGGGCGTGGGATCGAGAACGATGCGGCGCTCGGTAATGGGGTGCGTCAGCCATTTCAGATATTCCAAAGCGGCATCGCGGTCATCGGATTGATCCAGGATGCCGACCGCCCAGAGATACCCATAAGACGTGGTATCGCCGCCTTCCCAGCCGGGCGCCGGCGCGAAGGCCGCGTTGTCCGCTACTTCGGCGACTTCCGAGTTGATCATATTGCTCGCCATCCACCACCAGCCGACGAACATAGCGGCGCGTCCCTGAACCAGCTCCGTATTGGCTTCTTGCTCGTTCCAGGCTACGGAGGCTGCTGGACTGTTGCCGTCCCGCACGTAGCTGGCGTATTGCTCGGTCGCGGCCACGCCGATCTCGTTGTTAAAGATCGGTTGCCAGTTTTCGTCGAAGATATCAGTGCCAGCGCCCCAAAGGTGGCTGTACCAGTTGAACAGGTTTTGGTCCACGTTCAAGCCGTAGTACATGGCGATGGGATTAATATCCATGTCGCTTGCTTCAATCGCTTCGCCAATAGCTGTGACATCCTGCCAGGTGGCGGGCGGGTCCATGCCGACGGCTTCCAGGACGTCAGCGCGGTAGTGGAGCAGCAAGGGATGACCGCGGAAGGGCAGGCCGTAAATGGTATCGCTGTTGCCGGTCGACGCTGACTGGTAGGCCGGGCCATAGTCGTCCCAGTCTATGCCGGCATCGGCGACGAAGTCGTTAAGCGGGTGCAAGAAATCGTAGATATTGGTGCCCCAGGCGTCTACGAAAGCGACCACGTCGAACTCGGTGTTGGGATTTGTAGCTTCCAGGTAGAGCTGCTCCTGGAAGGAACCGAAGGGCAGATCGCCCCAACTGACGGAGATGCCGGTCATGGCGGTGAATTCTTCGTCGCCTTTGACGGCGGCAGAAGCGAATTGCGGCGCCGCGCTGCAGCAGATCAGGAAGCTCAGATGCGTGCCGTCGTAAGGTTTGCTGGCATCCAGGCCAAAGGTGGCTGGGTCCGTATAATCCATGTCTTGCGCGGTGACCGCCGCCAAGGGCAGCGCCAGGAATACAATCAGCGTCAGCAGCAACAGAAGTTTGCGAGTGAGATTCATGAGAAGTCCTTTCATGCTACGTAAAGATGGACGATGTTACGATTGCGATGCATGGCTGCGGTGCGATTGACAAGATTCTAACACACAATTGACGGCAATCGAAAACGAGCGACAATCGGGAGTCGTCAATATCAGAGATATTATTCTATTGTCGAACACCGCACAGGGTAACTCAGCACAGAGGGCACAGAAGTAAGTGCAAGTAAGTAATGAGAATGCGAAATGCCGTTTTCTTACCCCATCCCCCGGCCCCTTGCCCCAGCGAGCTAGGGAAGGGGAGCTTTCCTAGCGAGTCTTTTTTGCATGA
>JAGWBC010000120.1:0-8562 GCA_021296115.1 Anaerolineae bacterium
GATAATTCGACTAGCACTTTCACACTTTATCTAGGAAGACAGATGACTAAAGAGTCATTGGCAAGACGCAAGAAAACGGGCTCACACTATACTCCGGCGAGACTCGCACAATTTGTAGCAACCAAGATATTGGAAAACTATCAGCCCCCTGATTCAGACTCGACAATTAGAATACTTGATCCTGCATGCGGCGATGGAGAGTTGCTATTGGCTTTGGTCGACAACTGGCCTCAGGAAACAAGGAGTTGCCTAAGTCTAATTGGAATAGATCTCGATCGAATTGCGTTTCAAAATGTACGCCATCGTGTCCGAAATCTTGGCGTCAGTTCAATAGACTTGCGTAGAGAAGACTTTCTTGATCGCGTCCTAACAGAGCTAGAGTCTACGCAACCCCTACCCGGATCCTTACTAGAATCTGTTGACGTGATTATTGCCAATCCTCCATACGTTCGTACTCAGGTCTTGGGTGCAAAGAAAGCAAAGAAGTTGGCATCAGATTTCAACTTGTCGGGAAGAGTTGACCTGTATCAGGCGTTTCTCGTGGCAATGAAGCACTGTCTTAAGACCACCGGAATCTTGGGGGTCATAACTTCCAACCGGTTTATCGCTACGAAGAGCGGTTCACGGGTACGAGAATTACTTGCAAATGACTTTGAGATATTGGATCTCTATGACTTAGGCGACACGAAACTTTTTGAAGCCGCCGTGCTGCCAGCAGTAATTGTAGCGAGACGTCGCCAAGCGCCACTGTTCCGCACGACGCAATCCTCTAAATTCCTAAAGATCTATGAGACCCTTGAACAGACGTTTTCCGACGAGGTCGAAAATGTATGCACCGCCATCACGAAGAGAGACGACCGCGTCGTACGCATAGGTCGCGATAACTTTCGAGTCACGGTGGGAACAGTTGATGTTCCCTTGTCGGGTAAAGACCCTTCTTCTCCAAGTTAATCAATGCGATATTGCGTTCACCCCGTTCAACGCTGCTTATATATGTACGGTGTAGTCCACACTTGAATGACAACTGCTCCTGTGTCATATTCTGTGTCTCGCGGAGTATTCGAATGCGCTGACCGATTCTCATTAAGAATCGGGTTTCATTTTCATCGTAGCTCATAGACGCTATTCTTTGCGAATGCGGACTATTAGTCGATAGACTATGAGTTACATTCGATGAAAGCCATAGTTCATGTCCAAACTCAATATCCTGCTGATCACATCCGACCAACAGCACTGGAACACGCTGGGGCAATTCAACCCCGAGAATCAAACGCCGGCGCTCGACCGCCTGGCCGCGCAAGGCAGGACCTTCACCCGCGCCTACTGCCCCAACCCCACCTGCACCCCCACCCGCAGCAGCATGATCACGGGCAAGTATCCGTCTCAGCATGGCGCTTATTCGCTGGGCACAAAATTGCCGGAGAGCGAAGGCGCCATGGGCGAAATCCTCAGCGAGGCCGGCTACCGCACTGCGCTGGTGGGCAAGGCGCATTTCCAGCCGCTGCAATCGACCGACGAATACCCATCGCTGGAAGCCTATCCTACCCTGCAAGACCTTGACTTCTGGGCCGACTTCGAGGGCCCCTTCTACGGATTTGATCATATCGAGCTGGCGCGCAACCACACCGACGAAGCGCACGTGGGCCAGCACTACGCCCTGTGGATGGAAGAAAAGGGCTTGAGCAATTGGCGTGATTATTTCCTGCAGCCGACCGGCAACGTCGAGGCGCAACGCCGCAAATGGCTGATCCCCGAGCAGTATCATTACAATGCCTGGATCGCCGAGCGCAGCAAGGCCCTTATCTCGCAGTATCATGATGCCGCTGAACCTTTCTTCCTCTGGGCCAGCTTCTTTGATCCCCATCCCAAATACCTCGTCCCGGAGCCCTGGGATACGATGTACGATCCTGACGAGATCACCGTGCCGTCGATCACGCCGGGCGAGCACGACTCCAGCCCGCCGCACCTGCAACTGACGCAGCAGCCAGATCCCGATTATTACGCTTGGCAAGAACCCAACGGCGCCGGCTGCCATGGCTTCCACTCGCACCTGCACGACCGGGACGAATTGGCGCAAGATATCGCCTGCTATTACGGCATGGTCAGTTGCATGGACAAGTACATCGGCGCCATCGTCGACCACCTGGACAAGCTGGGCTTGGCGGAGAATACGCTGGTCGTCTTCACCAGCGATCACGGGCATTATTTCGGCCAGCACGGGCTGATCGCCAAAGGCGCATTCCACTACGACGATGGCATCCGCGTGCCCATGATCGCCCGCCTGCCCGGTCGCATCCCAGCCGGGCAGCGCAGCCACAACCTGCAATCGCTGGTCGATTATGCGCCGACTTTCCTCGACTATTGCGGCCTGTCTGTCCCCGAGGATATGACCGGCATTGCTCAACAGGCGATTTGGCAGGGCGACGAATCAGACGCGCGCGCGCATGTCATCATCGAGAATCGCCATCAGCCGACGACCTTGCATCTCAAGACTTTCATCAACGACCGCTACAAGCTGACGCTGTATTACCAGCGCGACTACGGCGAGATCTACGACCTGCAGAACGACCCCGGCGAAGTTAACAATTTGTGGGCGGATGCCGCTCTGCGCGCCGAGCTGACGGAGGCCTTCCTGCGCGCCGAGATGCAGAAGGAAGAGCCGCTCACCCCCGAGCGCCTGTCGCAGCCGCATAAGTCGGCGGCCATGTACCTCAAAAGCTGCAACATGCGGCATTGGCAGATCAACTTCGACCCGGCGGCGAATCGCTACGAATTGTTCGACTTGGCGCTGGATGCGGAACGGTCGCGAAATCTGTGGGACGACCCGGCTCAGCGCGGCAAACGGGCCGAGATGGCGCAGGCTCTGCTCTTCAGCCGCTGGGGTTTGGAGCCGCTCTGGATGCCGCGGATTGCCGGGGCCTAAGTGCTTCGCTGCCCCAAAGTTGGTATACTCCATTTTGATGCCGTCTGACGGCGTCGCGCGAAGCAGCTATTGCGGACTTCGCAACCGCTGCCCGTATATCGCAAGCTAAGGCAAGGGAGTGGTAGTCATGTTTTCGAAACGAATCAGCGTGTTCATTGCAAGTCTTGTGCTTGGTCTATTCTTGCTGCTGCCGGCAACCGCGCAGGACAGCGTCGAGCTTACACTTTCCATTGGCGCTCGCGGATTCGGCGATGCGGCGCCGGTGCTGATTGAAACCTGCGAGGAAGAAGTCGGCGGCATCAGCGTCGAATGGGAACGCATCTCCGATGTACCCAATGAATCACGCAGCATTTACGTGACCAATTTCACCGCGCGCAACTCCAAGCCGGATATCATCGCGGTTGATGTCATTTGGCCGGGCGACTTCGCGGCCCGCGGCTGGATCGCGCCAATTGAAGAATACTTCGGCGAAGAGGCGCTTGCCGAATATATCCCGGGTTTCCTGGCGGCGGCGCAAGTCGATGGCCATACCTACGCGATTCCGCTCTACATTGACGCCATCCATCTCTTCTACCGCGACGACTTGTTGGAGAAATACGGCCTGGACGTCCCGAGCACCTGGGAGGGTCTTATCGCTGCTGCCGAGACCGTCGTCGCCGGTGAAGCCAACCCTGATCTGGCCGGGTTTATTTCGATGTGGGCCAAGATCGAAGGCCTGTTCATGAACTGGCTGGCTTTCTTCCAGGGCGCCGGCGGAACCTTCTTTGACATGGACGGCAACTTGGCCATCAACAACGAAGCCGGTATCAAATCGCTGTCAACCATGGTGAGTATGCTGGAATCCGGCGTGGCGCCCGAGAGCATTTTGACCTTCCGGCCCAACGACGCACGCTTGCTCTTCCAGCAGGAACGCGCGGTCTTTCTGATGGTGCAAGACTTTGTGCTGGCGCCGCTGACGGCCGATGATTCGCCGGTGAAGGATGCCGTGGAGTTCACGCGTGTGCCTTACTTCGAAGGCAAGGACATGACCAATACAACGGTAATCGGTGGCTTCCTGCTGGCGGTCAACAAGCACTCGGAGAATGTCGAAGCGGCTGCCGACTTCATCAAGTGCTTCACCAGCTATGAATCGCAGGTGCAGGCCGGTCTGATCCAAGGCAAGGTCCCAACGCGCCCAGCCGTGTACGATGATGAGCGCATCGCCGACGAAGCGCCGGGCGTGGCTGCCTTGGGCGCCAATTTTGTCTACGCATTCGCGCGTCCATCAGCGCAGACCGGTACGGCATATCCCGAGATCTCCGAGATTATGCAGACGGAGATATCGGCTGCATTGTTGGGGGAGAAGACGCCCGCACAAGCCCTGGCCGATGCCGAAGCGCAGATTCTGTCACTAATGCCCTAAGCTGAAACAACCGTGGGGGCGCGCATGGTTTGATTGCGTCCCCGCTTGCTGCACTGACAGCCGGACAACGTACTCGCCATGAAACAAGCCAATCGGGCAGGCCGTTTCTTTCTTGTGCCTGCCCTCTTAATCATCGCCTTCGTTCTCCTCTTTCCCATTATCCAGACCATCGTCTTAAGTTTCGGGCGCAATAGCACCAGCATCTTCTACGACTACGAATTCGCTGGCCTGGCGAACTATCAGCGCTTGCTTAGAACGCCTCGTTTCATCACTGCGCTTAACAACACAATACTCTTCACCGCCGTAACCGTGCCCATCGAATTGGTAATCGGCATCGGTCTGGCGTTGGTGCTCAACCGACAGTTCCGCGGCAAAGGTCTGGTGCGGATGGCGGTTCTGTTTCCCTGGGCATTACCGACCGCGCTCAACGCCTTGATGTGGCGCTGGATGTTTAATACGGAATTCGGCTTGTTTAATTCGATCCTGACCGACACCGGACTCGCCGTCGAGCGCGTCAATTGGTTGGGGGCGATACCCATCGCCATGGCGTCGATGATGTTTGTCTCGATCTGGAAGACCAGCTCATTCATGGCGCTGCTGCTATTGGCGGGCTTGCAGACCATCCCCGACGATCTTTACGAAGCTGGCAGCGTTGACGGCGCCACCCGCTGGACGGCCTTCCGCCATTTGACGCTGCCGCTGCTGCGGCCGGCCATCATGGTGTCCGTCCTGCTGCGCACCATGGACGCCATGCGGACGTTTGAACTGCCCTTCAACCTCACGGACGGCGGTCCGTTGACCTCCACCGAAACTTTATCGCTCTACTCCTATCGCGCCATATTCCAATATGTGAATTTCAACTTGGGTTCCAGCGCGATCATAATTCAGTTCATTATCATCATGGCCATCAGCATTGTTTATATCGTCACTTTGCGGAGAGCGGACCAATGACGAGCGCGAAAGGCATATTCGGCGCGAATCGTCGACCGGCCGGCTTCACCGAAAGCCGAAAGAAATCGTCCCGGGGCTTCTATGCCGTGGCCGCCTTGACGGTTATCGTCTCCTTCTTTCCCACGGTCTGGCTTTTTCTGACCTCGATAAAAGAAGAAGCGGATATCTACGCCTGGCCCGTGGTCTATCTGCCGCAGCCGGCTACCTTGGAGAACTATGTCAATATCGCGACGGAAACGCCGGAGCTGCTGCGCTTCATTCTCAACAGCGCCATCGTCGCCACGACAACCACCGTCGTCATTCTGGCTTGTGGGGGGCTGGCGGGTTATTCGCTGGGGCGCCTGACCTACCGCGGACGCAACCTCATCCTCATTCTGATCCTGGCCATGTCCATGTTTCCGCCGTTGGCGCTGCTGCCGTCGTTATTCAGCATGTTCCTGGATTTGCGCTTGATCAACACGTATCCCGGCTTGATCATCGGGCATACCGGGCTCTACCTGCCCATCGCCATCTGGATACTGTCCAACTTCTTTCAGACCGTGCCCCGGGAAATCGAAGACGCGGCGCGGGTCGACGGCGCGTCCAGCTTGCGCATATTCTGGAGCATCATTTTGCCGCTTTCCGTGCCCGGTCTCATCTCAACCGGGCTCATCGTCTTTGTCTTCTCCTGGAACGAATTCCCGCTGTCGCTGGTGCTGATGAGCGACAACTTTATGCGCACGGCGCCGGTCGGCATTTCACTTTTCCCGGGTGAATACTCCTTCCCCTGGGAAATCATCAGCGCCGCCACAGTGCTGACGATTCTGCCGATTCTGGTGATTTCCGGGGTGTTTCAAGACCGGCTCATCGGGGGGCTGACTGCCGGCTCGGGTAAGTGACGGCTCAGCCCCGCCGCACCACGACAAAACCAATAGCCAGCGAGATCACTGTCGCCGCTTCGATCGGCAGCGCCGGCTCCATGAAGCGCAGCCAGAGCAGATGTATGCCGATCAAGATCACCGCGCTGATGAAGACGCGGTCAAAGGCGTTGGTATAAAAGGGCAGGAAGCCGTCGCGTTTGGCATTATCCGGGCGTTCTTCCATGTCCCTATTCCTTAACCGCGCCGAAGGTCAAACCCATGACAATATAGCGCTGCGCGAATATCACGATGATGGCGGAGGGAATCAGCGTCAGCATCGACATAGCCGCCAACTCGCCCCAATTAGTGCCCGTGACTGTGACGAATTCCGCCAGCGCGGTCGTGATGGTGCGCGCCTGCACACTCGTGAGGTTGGCCGCGAAGAGATACTCGTTCCAGGCGAAAATCCAACTCAGTATCGCAGTGACGGCCAAGCCGGGCGCCGCCAGCGGCACGATGACATGGCGCAGCACACCCCACAAACCGGCGCCGTCGATCATGGCCGCGTCATCCAGCTCGATGGGAATGCCATCGACCACGCCCTTGAGGAGCCAGATAGCAAAGGGCAGGTTGAAGACGCAGTAGAGCAGGATCAGGCCGAGCTGCGTATCAAACAGGGTCCAGTCGCCGATGCGAAAACTGCGCGTGAACATGAGGAATAGCGGCAGCAAAAAGGCGGCCGGCGGCGCCATGCGGTTGGTAATCAGCCAGAAAAAGATATTGTCCTTGCCCACCAGCTTGTAGCGCGAAAGGGCGTAAGTCGCCAGCAGCGCCAAGACCATGACCAGCAGGGCGTTGCAGGTCGAGATCAGCAGCGAATTGCTCATGTAACGCTGGAAGCTGCTGTCGCCCAGCACATTGCTGTAATTTTCCAGGAATATGCGGCTGATAGCCAGGTTGGGTCGCGCGAACAGTTCAACGCGGCTGCGCATGGAGACCACGAACATCCACCAGATCGGTATCAAGGTCAGCAAGGTCATGAAGACCCAGAAAGCATAAGTCCCGACCAGTTTTCGGAAGCGTTGCGCGGCGCTCTGGCTCATTCGACTTCGTCCTTGCCTTGGCCCGAAATGCCGATGAATAGCAGCCAGCACAGCACGATGGTCAGATAGAGGGTGATGATGGAAATGGACGAACCGTAGCCATAATCCGTGCGCGGGAAGACCACGCGCCAGATATAAATGCCGGTGAAGCGAGTGCCCGGTCCGCCGCCCGCCAGCATCGAGACTTCGTCAACCGTGCGGATCGCGTCCATGATGCGGATGAAAATCGTCGTCAAGAGCACCGGCCGCAGGAAGGGCAGGGTGACGTACCAGAAGACTTGGAAACGGTTGGCGCCGTCTACCTTGGCCTGTTCCACCGGCTCCTTGGGAATCGACGACAGACCCGCCAGCATGGTCAATGTGACGAAGGGCGTCCAGTGCCAGACGTCCATGATCACCGAGGTCAGCAGCGCCTGATCGGGATAGGTGCCGATGAGATACTCGATGTCGAACCAGCGATCGAGCAAGAATGGTACCGGTCCGAAACCCGGGATCACCAACAAGCGCCAAATCGCGCCCACCGCAATCGGCGCCACCATTAGCGGAAAGGTGTGGATGATGCGAAACAGAGACTTGCCGGGGAAGTTGCGCGTCAGCATTTGCGCCAGCAAGAAGCCCAGCACGACTTCGCTGGCGATCGCGAATACGGCAAATTTGGCCGTCAAGCCGACGGAGTTTAAGAAATCATCATCAAAGACCAGCCGGCGGAAATTGTCCAGCCCGTTGAAGCGCATGCCGTCTTCAGCGGCGAAGATATTCCATTCGTTAAAGCCAACGAACAAGACGTATAAGAAGGGCAAAAAGCCGAAAATAATCAGCACTATTAGGGTAGGGCTGAGCAGCAGCCAGCCGGTGCGCGGATTCCGCATCTATTGCTTCCCGATTCGATAAGAAAACAGGGTGACGAAATCGCCACCCTGTTCGAATACTCGGTGAAACGGCTTACATGCCGTAACCCAAACGGTCGAGCTCTTCGTCCACAGCCGCCGCAGCTTGCGACAGGGCCTCAGCCGGGCTCAGCTCGCCCAGGATGGCGCGTTGGATGAAGGGATCGATCACTTCACGTACCTGCGCGTGGAAGGGGAAGGGCGGCGCGCCAGCAAACAGCGGACCCTGCTCTTCCAGGAGCGTGTAGTAGCCATCAACCTTGGCGTCCTGCTCGGCGATCAGCGGATCATCGAAGGTGGCAGTGTGGGTGATGCGCGCGCCCGCGGCAGCCCATTCCGCCTGTACCGACTGCTGACCGATGAACTGCAGCCAAAGCAGCGTAGCTTCCTTGTTGCGCGAGGAATGCGGAATGCCAAAAGCGCCGCCGTCATAATAGCCGATGTAGCCATCGCCCAT
>JAGWBC010000120.1:8619-10114 GCA_021296115.1 Anaerolineae bacterium
CGGCTCTCATCAGTGGCGATCCAGGCGGCGTTTTCGCCATAGACCCAACCCTGCGCGGCGCGGCCGGCAGCAAAGGTGGAGGCAACTTCGTCCCAGGTGCTCGAGGTGGCCTCGGGCGGGGCGAACTCCAGCATACTCAGCCAGAACGTCAGCGCCTCAACAGCCGTGTCGCCATCCAGCGCGCCGCCATTGGCGCTCTGTGCCGAGCCGGCATCCAGGTTGATGCCCCAGTTGTACAAGCCAAAGGAGGGACCAATCGATTCGAGGAATTCGTAGGTCGAAGCCGGGTGACCGGTCGAGCCCTGCACGGTCGTGCCCCAGAGATCCATGTCCATGCTCTCGCCGTAGCCGGTGAAGAATTCGGCATTGTCGCGGTACTGGTCAAAGCTCTCGGCCGGCGCCAGCGGATAGCCGTATGCTTCCTCGAAAGCGGCCATGATATCGGCATTCTCGAAGAGGTCCTTGCGATAGAGGTAGACCTTGACGAAGGCTTCCATCGGCACGCCGAAGAGGTCGCCGTCAGCGTTCTTGAAGTAATCGGCGAAGCTGGTGAATTCGCTCTCGTCGTAGCCTTCATAAGCCAGGTCCGGGTTGTCGGCGGCGAATTGCGTCAGGTTTACCAGGTAATCCTGCGCCAGGTAGGAATAGATGATGTCCTGCTCAATGTAGACGAAGTCATAGATGCCGGTGTTGGCTTCCATGTCGTTGATCGCCTTGGAATACATCTGATCCCAGGACGTCGTCTCGAATTCTACATTGATGCCGGTCAGCTCGGTGAATTGCGCCGCCAGTACATCGGCCACGTAATTCGAGGGCGGCGTGCTTTCGGATACGCCGCGGATGGTCGCGCCGGCGTAGGGCGCGGCCGCGTCCGCCCACCACCCGTGCATATCCGCGGTGACCAGGCTCATGTTGGCCAGCAGCGCAAAAGCGATGAGCAATACAATGGTGAATGTTTTCTTCATGATGAGTCTCCTAGACAGAATTGAACTTTGAACGGTAAGCATGCCGGAGCGGGACTCCAGCGGTGAAGGATTGTATCAGGATTGTGCGAAATTGTAAGATGCTGTTTCGCAGCGTCAAACTATGTGATTTTTCGAATCATTAAAACATTTGTGCATAGGAGTGATTTCTGGCATAATTGTATAAACGATTTATACACAGGTGCTTTGCTTGACTGACACCGTTAGCCCAGAAAAACGAAGTCAAGTGATGGCGCGGGTTGGGAGCAAGGATACTAAGCCCGAACTCTTGATAAGAAAGGGTTTGCATGCGAGGGGTTTCCGATACCGCTTGCACGTTAAGAGCCTCCCTGGCAAGCCCGATCTCGTTTTTCCGCGCTACAAATCCGTCATCCAGATCAATGGATGCTTTTGGCACGGTCATGCCTGCCCGCGGTGTAGAATGCCCAGTTCCAATACTGAGTATTGGAATCGAAAAATCGCAAGAAATATGGAACGTGACATCTCAAATCGTCAATCGCTCCTAGATATGG
>JAGWBC010000121.1:0-9117 GCA_021296115.1 Anaerolineae bacterium
CCCACCCGCCCGCGTTGATGATCTCCAGCGTATGCAAGCCGGCAGTGGCGATCTCGATGGTTGCGGTCTCGCCGTAGCGCAGTGTCTCGCCGAAGGTGTCTACTAGCAGCGGCGCGCCTTCGTCTCCATCGCTCAGTACCTCGCCGTCGAGCATAAATCCGATCAAGCCGCCGTCGGGCGACAGCCGGTAAGTCAGCTCCAGAGTCATCCCGTTGAAAGCGAAGGTCTGCGCCGCGTCCGGGTCTCCGCTAAGGGCATAGTGCAGATCATCCGGCACGCCGGTCAGCAAGGCGGTCAAGCCGCCCATGAATCCTTCGCCAACCAGGACATCGCCGGCGACGGTCTCGGTCGTCCAAGCGCCGCTCGCGGAGAAGGCGCCGCCGGTCAGCGCGTACTCGCCTTCGCCGACATGCTCGCCTTGTGCGACGAAGGGCGCCGGCGGAGCGCCGGTCACGTTCGCGGGCAGGGCCTTCACCAGCGCGATGCCGAGCATAGGCAGGGCGATGGCGTTGATCAGAATGAAAGCCAGGTAAAAGGGCGCGCGCTGGTCATTGTGCGCGGGCAGGCGTCCGAAGATGATGCTGAAGGGGATGCCGGCGAATTGCACCATCAAGATGGCCAGCACCAATTCTTCCAGCCCGATTCCGAACTCGGCGCAGTAATTCGCCGGCAACGCGATGATGGCGCCGTTGGCGTCATTGTAGACCTGGCGCGGTAGTGGCGGATGTTGCGGAAGGTCTGCCGCAGCCGCCGCAAGCTGACGCCTAAGACATTTTCGCCGCGCTTCAAGGCGACGGTCAGCGAAGGCGGTTCCGGCACGCGCCGCAGAATCGGCAGCGAGAATATCAGCCACCATAGGGCGACGCTGAGGAAGGACAAACGAATGCCGGCATTCTCGAACAGGCTGTCGGGGATGAAGAAAAACATCGCCACGTTGATCGCCAGTAAAATGCCGCCGCCCAGGTAACCCAGCGCATAACCGCGCGAAGACACCCAGTCGCGGTCTTCCTTGCGCGCCACATGCGGCAGCAGCGCGTCATAAAAGACGATGGAGCCGCCGAAGCCGATGCGTCCCAGCACAAAAAACAGCGACGCCAGCAGCCAGTCGCCCGTGCCGACGAATACCAGCAAGCCCGTGCCCACCACTCCCGCGCCGATGAAGATGGACAGAAAACGCTTCTTGTTGCGCATGACATCGGAGACGGTTCCCAGGATGGGGGACAGAATGGCCAGCACAAATAGCGAAAAGCTAATGGTCAGCGACCAGTAGGCCGTGGCGGTGGCTTCGCTGGGCAACGCGCTGCCGGCCACCGTGCTGTAGTAGATGGGCAGCAGACTGGCCAATATGGTGGTGGCGAAGGCTGAATTGGCCCAGTCGTACATGGCCCAGGCGTTGATGCGCCGCCGGTAGGCGGTTCCTTCTTGCGCGCGCGCAGCCGCCATTAGTCGTCCTTCTCGGCTCGGCCGCCTACTCTCAAAGATACCTTGAAACCTGCTGATCGGCACGGGCTGCCGGCGCGGCGATCGCAAATTGAAGCGCTTTGTAGCAGAGTGTATACTGATTAGCTGGATCAAGGATTCGCTGACGCCGACCCAGCGGGCGCGCGTCAATGCCTACGTTCGACGACGAATAGGCGCGTACCGGCTCGTGATAAATCGCATCAACCTTCGCCCAAATTTTGACCCGGGACTGCTCCTTTGCCTGCTGTTGACGCTCTTCCTCGTCCTGCCTTTGGCGCAGAATCAGGGCTTGCCCATGGGCGCGGAGACAAAGCTGCACTTCCAGCAACTGGCAGAGACTCATGGCGGCTTTTCCGATGGCGGCTTGACCTATCTGCTGGCTGAATTCATCCAGCGGCTCCTCGGCTTGGGCGCATTTGACGCATTGCGAGCGTTGCTCATCTTGTGCTTCGCGCTCTGCAGCGGCGGGATGTATCTGTTCTGCAAGCGGCGCTGTGGCCGGCTGGGCGCGCTGATTGCCGGTCTCGTCTACGTGTATAGCCCCACGCTAATGTATGACACGCCCTATGCTCGTGGCGCCTATAGCGAGTTGCTGGCATTGGCGCTGTTTCCGCTGCTTCTCTGGCGCGTTGACGACCTGCGCGACAAAGCCAAGCCGGCGAGTTTTCTGCTGGTTTGCCTCCTGCAAGCCGCACTGCTGCACACCCGCCTGACGACTGCGCTGACGTTGACCGGCATCACCTTGTCCTGGCTGCTCTTTGAGACGCTGATACAGCAATTCAACCGCGAAGCCAGCCAGATGCGCGCCCATTCCAGCGTCTTGGCTGGGCTGGCGATGCTGCTGGGCATTCTCGTTAGCGCAACTGTCTGGCTGCCGACCGCGCAAGCGTCTGCGACACCTCCGCCGAAGCTCAGCGGCAGCTTCTTGACTCTGGAGGATCTGCTCTCCAAGCCGCCGCTGCAAGATGCCGGCGCTATCAATGGCTTGCGCGAACTGCCGAATCTGGGCTTGGCGCAATGGGGACTGGCCGGCCTAGGCGCGTTGGCGGCCTTGGCGCTTTTTATCGGCGGTTATCGCACGCGTCACCCTAACGCCTTCCTCGGCACAGCTTTTTTTGCCGGCCTCGCTCTCATCCTCATCACATTGATGCAGCTGGGCGCGCCATCGCGCCTGCTGGGACCGTCCGCCGCTTGCCTGGCGATTGTGGCGAGCATGAACGGCTTGTGGCTGGGGCGTCTTAACAGCCGATATCAAAGCATCGCGGTTGCGATATTAGTCGCCGCGCCCATCGTGACGGTCATTCCGCTGCTCTACGTGCCCGGATGGCAGACTTCGTTGGAGACCGCGGTGGAGCCGGATGCCTTGTTCCTGATCGCGGTCGGGGATATCAGCGCGCTCGTTTCGGCCGCGAGCATGCTGCTGGCCCTAGCCATTTCCTGGCGCCTGCGCAATTGGCAGCTCACGCCGCGACCCTACTGGACGACGCCGGCTTTGCCACGGACCAGCGTCGTCGGCATTCTGCTGGGCGGGGCGATCGCGCTCTTGAGCCTGCTGATCACCTTTCGCGAAGGTATCGCCTGGATCAGTTCGCCGCCGGGCCAAGCGCTGTCGGCTCAAGTTCAGCACAAGGTTTCGCTTGACGGCAACGTGCAGCTGCTGGGCTACGATCTGAACGCGGATGTCCTTAGACCGGGCGACAGATTCGTCTTTAAGGCCTACTGGTATGCGCTCAAGCAACCGACCGACGATTATTCCAGCTTCTTGCGCTTGTCCGCCGCTGGAGCGCCACTAGTACAAGCCCACAACTCGCATCCAGGCAACGCGCCCTGGGGACCCGACGGCTACATCGTCGACCAATACGAATTGCGCTTGCCCGCGGATCTGCCCGCCGGCGACTACGACTTGGTCATCGGGTTAATTGTCTGTGAGCTGCTTCCGCTGGACAAATGCGCCGCTGACGAGAGTTCCGAAAACAGCGCGGCGACTGTTGGCAGCGCGGTCATCACTACGATACGAGTTGAATCGCCCTAGTAGCCGCCAGCGGGATCCGGGTAGGCATGCCCGCCGCCATAGCTGAACGAGGGCGTGGGCGTGGCTCGCGGCGGCAGCGGCACATCGTAATCAATCGGCAGTGAGCTGATCACGGCTTCCGTCTCCAGCGTAAACAGCGCCATCCAGCCGATATCGCCATCGGCGTCCACCTGCACCCAGGGGCTGTAGGGGCTGCGCGCCAGCAGCCGAACTTCCATGCCGGAGGGCAGGGTGCGTTTGACGCGAAAGGCGGTATCGGGCGCTTCTCTTAAGTTGCCGCCGCGCGGCACATCCACCACGGCGCGGTAGCCGTAAGCGCCATAACGCTGCGGTGGTTCCGGCGTTTCATCGTAGACCTTGTGAAGCGGCCCATGACGCCCCGCCAGCAGTTCGGCGCTCATCCAGCCGGTATCGCCATTGCCGAAGCGGATGTGCAGCCACTCGCGATCGCTGCTGGCGCCCAGGATGCTCATGGTCTCGCCGGCGGGCACTTGAAAGAGCAAGCGCGAATTGATATCGGGCGCCACGCGCATATTCACGCCGCCTTGCGTCTGCGCGTAACCCGGCTGCGGAATCGGCACGGGTCGATCGAAGAGCAGAATCGGCAGGTGCTCTATCAATTCGTATTCGAGCAAGACCGGCTGGCCCGGCAGCTGCGCCGGTTTGCTCCAGTCGCCCGGCGAGTAGCGCAGATTGAGTTGCTCGCCGACATTCAGCGTCGCCGTTTGCCCAAAAGCGACCAGAATAACTTGTCCTTCGATGGCGATGAATTTGGTGTAATCGGCTTGTGTCAGGGCGATCAGCGTGCCGTTGATTTCTGTGGCGACGCCGTTGATGAAGACGCGGGCGCCTCGGCCGTACAAGCCTTGAACCACCAGCGCGCCGACCGGCGGCAGCGTATGGCAGTCAGCCACGGCCGGGCCGCTTTCGATGGTGATGGAGCGCCAGCGCGCCAGACCGATTTCGGTCGATACGCGGTTGCTGATATTGAGATTGCCCACGATCAGGGCGTCCATCAAGATGTCTTTCTCGAGCCGCAGCCAGAGCAGGCCGCCGCCTTTGGCCGCCGACAGCGGACGGCTGTGCAGGCGGTCGATTTGCTCCGCCTCGGCCAGGGCGTCTTCACTGAGCGCGTCGCTCGCCGGCTCAACCAGCGGCGGCAACCCGCCATTGCAGAAGAAGCCGGTCGGCCCCGCCAGGCATTGATCGCTAGCGGCGGTATAATGTTCGGTCAGCGCAGCCGTACAATTCTCGGCGGTGATGGGCCTGCCCTCAGGAGCGGCGATTGAACCCGGCGTGGCCGTGGGCGGAAAGCGAACCAGCGTCGGCACGCGCGTCGGTACCGGCGTCAGCGTCACGTAGACGATGTCATAGGTCGGCTGCTGTTTTGCGGCGGCAATATCTTGCGCCGCGTCGCCAGCCCGGCAGGCGGTGAGCAATAGGCAAAAGAGCAGCGCCCGCGCCATTTGAGCCTTCATAGGGGATCGCCCAACTCAGTACAGGTCGTCAGTCACCGCCATCATAGCAGAATTGCGGCGGGCCGCGCGGCGGCAGGCGAAGAGGCGCAGGGCAATGGTTGGCTTAACGTCAGCCAGCCCGGTTTCAGGCCCGGGCCAGGAACTTCAGCGCCTTTTCGATGCTCTTCTTGGGGCTGATTTTGAGTTGCGCGTCGAGCACCGTGCCGTCTTCGCCGATAATCCAGTGCGAGCGGATCACGCCCCAGTATTTCTTGCCGTACATCGACCTCTCGCCCCAGGCGTCCCAGGCTTCCAGCACTTCATGCTGCGGGTCGGAAAGCAAGTCATAACCCAGGGACTCGTCGTCGATCCACTTGGCCAGGGCTGCCGGTTCGTCCGGGCTCAGACCCAGCACGACGGCATCGGCGGTATTGATCTTGGCGAAATTGTCGCGGAAGCCGCAGGCTTGCACGGTGCAGCCAGAGGTGCCGGCTTTGGGGTAGGCGAAGAGCAGTACTTTCTTGCCGCGATAATCGCTCAGCTTGACCGCCTTGCCCTGCTGATTGAGCAATTCAAAATCGGGCGCCATCTCTCCCTTTTTGGGCATTTTCGTCTCCTTGCCGCCTTCGGGTAACGATTTCATCATTTGGGCGGATTGTAGCGCATCGCGCTGGATTAAGGCACGGGCGATTCAATGGCTGACGGCTCGCTGCTGATCAGCCCACGGGCGAGGTCGATGCCCAGCCATAAAGTAGCGGTGGCTTGCGCCGGCATCATCAGATGCAGGTCGGCCGGGAAATGCGACAGGAAGGCCGCGTCGTCCTGGATAGGCGCGGCAACCACAGTTTCGCTCAGCGTCTCCTCGGCGGTTATCAGCGGCATATCGCTGTCGGGCGCTGTGACGCGCCGGTGCCAGGCCGGGTCGTGGATCAGTAGCAGGGTGCTGATTTCCGGCCGCAAGGTCAGCAAGTTGAGGATGATGCCGCTGGCGCAAAGTTGCGCGCCGCCGGAATCCAGCAAGCTCAAGAGATACCGCAGCGCCGGGTGATCGGCGAAGAAATCCCAGCGCGCCGGGTCAAGTTGCTCGGGCATAGCGAATAGCTCCTCCAGCACTTCACGCAGCACCTGATGCTTGACGCTCCACTCGCGCGCGTCCCTGAAGCCGGCGGTCGTGGGCCCGAACATCATCGCCGGCAGTACGTGAAACATGCCGCTGTCATATGCCGTGGCGTCCGAGCGCTTGGCCAGCAGCGCCTTGTAGCGGCCGGCGTCGTTGAATACGGTCAGCGTGCCAATGCCGATGGCCGCGCTGCGTTTGATGCCGCGTCGCAGCGCCTCGGCAGGCTGTACGCCCCGGTGGTAAGTGGCGCGAGACGGCGCCCGCATCCAGCCCTCAGCCACGGCATCGCGCAGTTCACGCTCCAGGGCGGCGCAGGTCGCCAGCATATCGTAGTAGCGTCCCAGCCCGCCCCGCAGCTTGAGCGGTTTCTCGCGGATTGACTTCAGTGTGAAGGTCTGGCCATTGTGCAGCGCGGGCTTGCTGTTCTGCAAATCGTGCAAGTAGCTGTAATCGTAGACGGCGAAGTCGCGCGCTTCCGCAGTGGGCGGCGTCGAATCGAGCAGGCTGTCCACATCAAGAACCTGCCAGTCGGCCGGGTAATACACCGTGGCCGGATGCTCAATACCGGCGCGGGCGTAGGGACGGCATTGATACAGATGCTGCAGGTAATCCGTCATGTTCTTGTAGTCGCGGCTGTCGAGTGGCATTTTAGGAAGCGAATCCTTTGCGGTTGAAACTCAAAAGACATTACCAGCGAGTTAACCAAGTACACCGAGAAAAACCATCACTCCGTGTCCAAGGAATCCTCGGTGTCCTCGGTGGCAAAAAGGGCATATCCGGCGTGTATGCCTTTGGCACAGTGACCCGGCTACCCCCGCCGCTCAGACACCCGTTCCGCAAGCGCCATCAAGCCGTCGGCGATGAGCGCCTGAAGCAGCAGCAGCGCCGCCATGCCCGGCCCGATGAAAGCGCCCGCCGGCGCCCCCCGCCATACCGCGCTCACTTGCGCCAGCAGCAGACCCCAATCGCCGTAGCTGCTGTAGGCCAAAACAAGCAAATACTGCGCCGCGTCCGACATGATCAGCCGGCCCTGCAAAATACCGGTGACGCCGGCTGACGCGGCCAGAATAAACGCCGCAAACATCGCGGCCAGCATGACTTGCAGCACCGCGCTATAAAGGCGTTCCACGACCGCCACTGACAAAAGCAGACCCAGCGCGGCGGCTGAGGCGATCATGGCCAGCGGCTGCGCCAGGCTAAGGGTCAGGCTCAGGGCGATCAAGAGCAAACCGACGCGCCAGTCGCTCAAAGCCGGCGTCGTCTCGGCGCTCAGCATTTTGACATAGTGCCCGCCGAAAGCCGTCAGATCGAGCAATGTGCCCAGCGCCAACAGCAGCCGCAGAAGCAGAATAATCGAGATTGGCGCGCGCAGGCGATACATGATGCCCAGCCAGCGGGCGCGCAAGGCCAGGCTGGCGCCGGTTTCCGTGGCGCGCAGTTTGTCCCAGGTTTTGCGGCTGCGCTCGCCGTCGACTGAAGCAGCGCCCAGCCCCAGCGCCAGCATCAAGGTGATCATTTGCAGCGCCAGCGCCGGGAAATACATGCTCTGCCAAAGCCGGGCGGAAAGATTGCCCCCGTCGCTCACTCCGAAGGCGACGGCATAGATGGCGGCGGCGGTCCCCAGCAGCAGGATCAGCGCCGTCAACTGCAGCGCGAAGTTGCCGCCGGCCGGGCGTCCGAGCTCATAATGCAGCAGCGGATTTCCCGCCTGCAGTCGCTCCCGGGCCGGCAGCAGGTTGCGCAGCCGGCTAATCATTGAGCGCCGCCAGTTCGCCGATGGTCGCTTCCAGAGCATCGAGTTCGGTCTGGCAGTCGCCGCTCGCCAACTCCACCGTGCGGTTGCCGCGAATATAGTGGACGCAGGTCAGAGGCAGGCGCTGCAATCCCAGTTTTTCGCGCAGGGCCGCGGCGTAAACGCCCAGCTGCAGCAGATATCGCCGCGCATGCGCTTCGTAGGCGTCGCCGATGACCTGGCTGGTCTTGTAATCGATGATAAGCCACTCGTTTTCCGGCAGCTGCAGCAGCACATCCATGACGCCGTGAATCACGTGTTTGTCGCTGCGGAACAGAAAGGGCAGCTCAGTGTGGACCGCGCGATTTTCCCCGCGAGCGCTGCGGATCCAGCGGCAGACATCGCTAAGCGCGTATAACTCGAGCAAGCTGCGGACTTCTCCCGCGACGGACGCTGCCAAGTCCGGATTGGTCAGCCCCTTCTCCCAAGCGACCGACCGGATCATGGCATCGCTGCCTGGCTTATCGGGCGCAAAGCCGCCGTAACGCAGCAGCTCGTGCACAATCTCGCCGATTAGCGCTGGGGACGCCCGATTGCCATCGCTAAGGGCTGCGCCCGAATCCGGCGTCAAACCCAGGATGGCGTCCGCGCGAAAACGCTGCCCGGATGTTTGTCGTTGCCGCTCGCTTAAGCCGTGACGAAATGCGCCCAGCTGCGCGATCTGCGTGGCGGTGATGTGGCTTAAGCTCGGCGCGGACGCCTGTGGAACGGATTGAAGCAGCGGCGGCTGAAGCGGCGGAAAGTCGCGCGGGTCCGCTGCAAAGTCCCACAAGTCGTCGGCGGTATTAGCCGCCTGATAGAGCAGATCCAGCGGGGGTGGCGCCGACGGCATCGTGACCGCAACCGGTCGGTCGGCGAATTGGCGAGTCTGCTGCGGAAGGCGCTCTATTTCTTCAAGCTCCAGCGCATCCAGCAGTTGCCGCAGCCAGCCCCTAGCTGACCAGCGGTCCTGCTTGCCAAGCGTAACCTGCCCGCTGATGAGCAGATAATCTTGCGCGCGAGTCGCCGCTACATAGAGCAGGCGCTTGCGCTCGGCGGCTTCTTTGAGCGACTGCAAGCGGGCATTGCGCTGATGTGCGAAGCCCTTCTGATATTCGTTCGTGGCGGCGTCGTAGAGCTGGCAACTCAGCCCATGTTCGCGGTCGGCCAGCAGCAACGGGGCGCCGCCGCCGCCACGCTCCCAAGAGGCGTCAGCCAAGACAACCAGCGGGAACTCCAAGCCCTTGCTGGCGTGCACGGTCATCAGCCGCAGGGC
>JAGWBC010000121.1:9138-23629 GCA_021296115.1 Anaerolineae bacterium
ACTTCGCGCGCCGTCAGATCATCCAGGTACTGGGTGAACTTGCCCAGTGTGATCTTGCCGCTTGACTCCGCCAGCTGAAGCAGCTTCTCGATATTGCCGCGCCGCCGAGCGCCATCGGGCAGGCCGGTCAAGATGGCGAGGTAGTTCGTCTTGGCCAACGCCAGCCGCAGCAGCTCGGATATGGTAATGCGGCCCGAGAGTCGGCCCAAATCGGTCAGGACGTCCAGCGCATATTGCAGGCACTGGAGGTCGCGCTCGACCATGCCTGGCACAGTCCCGTCCGCGGCGATGTGCAGGGCGCTCCAGAGCGACAGGGTTTCACCGTCATCGTCGCGGAGCAGGCGCAGGGCGAAGAGCAGATCATCGCTGAAGGCGAACAAAGGCGAGCGCAAAGCCGACGCCAGCGACAGATCATCGGCCGGATTGTGCAGGAAGCGCAGCAAGTCCAACATATCCCAAACTTCCTGCCGGTCATAATAGCCGCGTCCGGCCACGGTCAAGTAGGGAATCTCCTGCGACTTAAATACTTCTTCGTAGAGCGTGACATTTGACAGCGACTGGAAGAGCAGGGTGACATCTCGATAGTCGATACCGTGCCAAGAACGGCTGTCTTTGTCGTAAACGGGACGCGCCTCGGCAATCATGGCTTTGATGCGGCTGGCGATCTCGAAGGCTTCCCAGCGGCGCATATCTTCGGCTGGATAGCGAATTTTCCGGCCATTCTTCCCGCGAAGGTATTCCCCCGCTTCATCGCGCTGGTAATAATCAAGCAGCTGCAGCTCCAAAGCGGGCGCGGCCGGTGAGTCGGCGCGGAAAGCGCGCATCGGTTGGTCAAAGGCGACCTCGTATGCTTGGGCCGGGCTGTCGTCGCCAGGGACCAGGATGTCCGCAAACAGGGCATTGAACTGCTCGACCAGCGCGCGGTGGCTGCGAAAAGAGGTCGACAGCGGCAGTTCGCGGCAGGCTTCAAGTTGGCCGATTCGCGCGCGTACCTGGTTGAAGACGCTGACATCGGCGCCGCGAAATTGGTAGATGCTCTGCTTGGGATCGCCCACGGCGAAGAGCGTTCCGGCGCTATGCACATCAGCCAGCGACTGTATGATCTGCCATTGCGCTGCGTTGGTATCCTGGAACTCGTCCACCAGCAGGTGCTTGAATTCGGCCTGGCGATAGCGCTGGCGCAGGGCTGGATCGCGCAGCAATTCGGCGGCCAGGCGCTCCAAGTCATCAAAGTCGAGCCGGGCGTCGGCTGCTTTGCGCTGACGGTAGGCCCGGCGCGCAAGGCTCAAGAGCTCGTGCCACAGCGGCAGCGCCTCTGCGGTGCGTCGGTCCAGCTCGCCCGGCGGATCGCCGATAGTATCAAGCGCCTGCTTGATGCGGTCGCGCAGATCACGCAGCGCCTGCGCTACTTCGTTCTTCGTTTCTTTGCTCCCCCAGGCTCTAGCCGAACCCTTGTTGCCCACTGCGCCTGCTTTGTGCCAAGCTTGCAGCAATTCTGCAATCGCTTCTCCATTCAAGATGTCTTCGCGGAGTCGCTCGAGCT
Source organism: Anaerolineae bacterium (assembly GCA_021296115.1). Taxonomy (GTDB): domain Bacteria; phylum Chloroflexota; class Anaerolineae; order Aggregatilineales; family Phototrophicaceae; genus UBA6055. The sequence goes on from JAGWBC010000121.1 coordinate 10,682, forward strand.
GGTTGAGATACTTGTCCGCCAGAATCGCCAGGCCGTCGTTTACGGGCAGGTAATCGATAGCCTCGACTGCCGCGGCCTGTTCCGAATCGAGCAGACGCCGACGCTCTTCGCGGGCCAACTCCGCCCACTGCTCCGTCCACAGCTGGAAAAGCGCTTCCGCATCCAGCTCAAGCGCCGGATAGTCTCCGTTGACGAGGCTCATCCGCAGCGTCTCGTCGATTCGGTAGGCGTCGTAAATGGCGAAGAGCCGGGCCATCGGGGGCTCAAGCGCCGTCAAGACATCAGCCACAACCTCGTCCAGCAAGATGGCGGCTTCGGTTTCGTCCAGCACCTCGAACTTGGGATCAACCCCGGCTTGGGCCGCGTTGGCGCGGAGAATGTCGGCGCAAAGCCCGTGTATGGTATCGATGCGGGCGCTGTCCATCTGCGCCAGGCGCCGCGCCCAGCGCTCGCCATCGGCCGCTTGCGCCCGCTGCTCCAGCTCAAGCCGCAGCCGCTGACGCATTTCGAAGGCGGCTTCGCGCGTGAAGGTGATGGCTACCAGCGCGCCGATGGGCCAATCGGGGTGATTGGCCAGCAACTGAATAAAGCGCTCCACCAGCACACGCGTCTTGCCCGAGCCGGCGCCCGCCACCACCAGCAAATTCCGGTCCTGGATGTGAATGGCATCGCGCTGTTCGGGGGTCGGCTGCATCTAGACGCCCTCGGTCTTTTGCGCCGTCTTGTAGCGGCCGCTGACTTGTCGGCGGCATAAGCGCGAGAACTCGCAGTAGCGGGCGCATTTGCCGTTTTCCAGCTTGCTGGCATGCGCCGGGAATTGCCCAGCGCGCCCTTGCCGCAGGTTGCGAGCAATATGCGCTTTCGCGGACTCAACCGCAGCGATATCGTCTTCGTCGTCGGCCGCGAAGACGCCGCTCGCCTTGAGATCGCGCACATGCCAGAACAGCCCGCCGGCCACCTGATCCGGGCTGCCTTCAGCCGCCAGCGCCTTCGACAGCGCTTCGGTGTAGATCATCATTTGAAAGTCGCGTCCGTCTTCCATCTCGGCGCGGTTGATCTTGGTGGCGCCGCTTTTGTAGTCAACCACGACCAGCTGCTCGTCAACCCGGTCAATGCGGTCGATGAAGCCGTTCACGCGCAGGGGCGCCATGCCCCCGGGCAAGTCGATAGCGACCTCGCTGAAGTAGCGCTCCAGTTGCTCGACGCGGCGCGAACTGCCAAACTGATTGAGCGGGCTGTCCGCCGAAAAGTCCTTATGAATCAGCGCTTTGAGCCGCGTGACCAGAATCGCTTGCTCCTGCTGCCAGGTGGCCGTCGCGCGGAACTTGAGATCAGCCGGCACTTGCTCCAAAACCTCAGCCGAAACCTCCGCGAAGATTCGCAGCGCCTCGTCGAGATTCTCTTCGCTGAGGACCAGCCTGCGCGCGGCGATGCGCTTATAGGTCTGTTCCAGGATGCTGTGGTTGAGCGATCCCAGCTGCAGGGCGTCGACGCCGGCTTCGGGCTCGGCCGTTTCTTCCAGTCGCAAAAGACGCTTGGCGAAGTATCGAAAGCCGCACAAGCCGTAGTCTTTGAGCCGCGAGGCGCTCCAGACCTGTTCCGCGCCCAGCAGCCGCGCCGTCTGCGCCAGCAGTTCGGGCCGGGACAGCACGCCGCTGTAGTGGTCGAAGGGCGCATTGGACAAGCGTCTCAGCTCGATGCCGCGGCGACGCTCGAGGCGGCGCCAGGATGCGGCATGACGCGTTCGATCCAGCAGCCAATTCCTTGCTCGCAGGGCCGTTTCGCCGTCGGCGGCGTCCGGCTGGTTGAGTTGGTCGGCCAGCGCCAGCATCAGCTCAGCGCAGTTGGCGGACTCAGCCGGCTCGATCACGGCGCCGACCGGTCGCGTCTCCAGCGGCAGATCCTCGAAGACTTCTTCGACCGCCCGCCACAGATGGCTCTCGATCCAGACGCGCCCGGCTTGAAATGTCGGCCGGGACAGGGTCAGACTGCGGCGCGGCAAGCTGATCAACTCGTAGAATAGACCGCTGTCATCAATGCGCTCGGCCCGCGTTTCCAGCGGAATATCCCGCTGCTGCAATTGCTCGCGTTCGGAATCCAGGTAGAGCGGATCTTCGCTGGCTTCGGCCGGGAAGACGCCCTCCGCCAAGCCAGGTATAAAGACATGATCGTGGGGCAAGCCGCGCGCTTCGCTGGCGGTGGTCACCAGCACCTGGCCTTGTCGCGACTGCCCAGGCCTCTGATGGGAATGCGTCTGCAAAGCGTGGGTCAAATCGGCGCGGAATCGCCGCCATTCAATCGGCTGATGCTGCTGAAATGTGGTCCGCAGGATGGCATCGCTGGCGAGCATATCGCGCATGATGCTTTTCAAGCCCTTGAGCGCGTTGATGTCGCGCTGGACAATAGCCGGGTTGTCGCGATGGTGCTCCCAGGCGCGGATGATGATATTCAGCGAGTTGGCGCTGCTCTCGGCTTCTTCGGCGCGCTGCGGGTCGGCGCCCAGCAGGCCCGCCAGCCAACGAATGTACTCGGGCAGGCGGGCGCTGTCTGGCGGGGTGACAGTGGGGATAAAAGCCCTCAGCTTCGTTGCCAAGCCGTCAGCTTGCTCAGCGCTTAAGGCGGTCCACTCGGCTTCGTCGCTGGCATCGCCGCGGCGCTGCTGCGCCAGACTGACGATCTCCAGCCAGTCGCCTTCGCTCCCGCCCAGGAATTGCTGCTCCTGGCTGATTCTGTCCAGCAGGTCGATCTGCTCCAGCGACAGGCCGGAATCGATATAGGGCGAGCGCAGCACATCCAGCAGGTCGCGGCGGCGGAAGCGCGGCGCCAGCCCTATCAGGTCGAGCAGCGCGGCGATCACGGGCGCGCGATGGTGGGCGCCTTCGTAGTGCAGCAGCAGCGGCAGGTTGTATTCCTCGCGGCCCGACTCAAAATAGGTGGCGTAGCGATCCCAATCGCGCAGGGCGATCAGGATGTCATCGGCACGCGCGCCACTGAGCAGCAGACGCTTGACGCTGCGCAAGACGGCCTTGACCTCGTCAGCCGGGTCGGGCAGGGCAATAAGCTTGATAGCTTCGCCGCTGCGCCGGGCGGGCAGGCCGCGGAATAGTTTGGCGCTTAACTGCTGCAAATCCGCATGGCGATTGTCGGCTGCCGCTTCGACATCTCGCTGCTTCAGTTCGACGCCGGCAGCAGCAAATGCGCTTTCCAGCCCTTGGCGCGCCAGCATACTGCGGCGGGGCAAGCGACTCGTGTCCTCGCCTGCGAGCGATGTCAGCGTGATATGGACCGGCGTACGCGAGCGCGACAGCTCGGCCAGCAGCTGCGCCTGCACCGGCGTGAATTGATCGTAGCCGTCGACCAGCATCAGGTCGAGATCGGCGATGAGGTCGCGGCGCTTCTGCAGCGTGGCCAGAGCCAGCCAGCCTTCGCCTTCGACATCGGCCAGGTCGCTCTGGCGCAAGCTGTCTTGATAGCGGCGGTAGATGACGGCGATCTCGCGGTCTTTCTCGCTGCGCGCGGCCGCGGCGAAATCAGCCACATCGACGCGGCTCTGCTTGAGCTCGTCGATCAGCTCTGCCATGATCGAAACAAAACCGCGCGTCGTGGCGATGCGCTGGAAGAAACTCAGTTCCCCAGCCGCCAGCATATCCGCCAGCAGTTGGCGCAGCAGATTGTGGCGCGTCAGCCCGTCCAGCCGCCGCACGGGCTCGCCCGCGATCTTGAGCAGGCGCGCATTCAACGAATAGAAGTTGAAGAATTCAATATTAAAGTAGACGCTTTGGCTGCTGTCGGCCTCAATCAGGCGCTGGCGAAAACTCAACTCCTGCCGCCGCGTGGCCAGCAAGACCCAGATCTTGGGCAGCGCGCCGCCGCGTTTCAGCATCAATTGGCGCAGCAGTTTGATGGCCTGCTCGGTTTTGTCGCGCCCGACGGGCGCCAGGTGCAGGGTTGCGGTCAAGGTCGGCTCCTAGTGATACAGCAGGTTGACGACTTCTTGCACGGTATGCGCCGGCAGCCGCTCTTCGGCGAAATAGGTGTCGCTCAATTCGGCGATGAGTTGGCTGGCGTGGACCACTGGCACGGCCGGCTGCTGCAATTTCAGCTGGACTTGGGGCGCATCTCGCATGAAGACCACCGCCGCGTAGAGCGGAATCCGCGTCAGCTCGTAATCTTGCAGGTGCGCCCTAAGCTTGATAGCTGCGCCCGCAGCCTCGCGCGTGGGGTTCCAGCGCATGGGGCGCCACTTGCCGTTGCGACGCCGTCGCAACCACTGGCCGCCTTCATTGAAGAAATGGCCTTGTCGCCGCGTGATGCGCAGCGCCAGCACACCGTGTTGGCTGACCAGCGCCGCATCGACGTAGCCTGTTGTGCGTTTGCTGATGTTGCGGATGAAGACGTAACGCTGATCCAGCTGAGTCGCCAGCTGCTCGCCTAATTCGTGGGCGGTGGTATTGTCTGTGCGCCAGGTTACCGCCCGCAGCGCCATCAGCAGCGACCCCAGACCGAAGGCCGCGCCGATCAGCATCAGCGCCTTGCGCGTCAGGTCATAGACTTCGTAGCCGCGATTGAAAGGCACGACCAGGTTGAAGACGTGCATGGCGATGCCGGCCACGGCCAGCGCGGCGCCCAGCAGAAATACCAGCGCCGCCGCGACCTGCAGATCGCGGGAGCGTCGGGTTAAGCTGCGTGTGGGGGCGACATTTTGCATCGGCAACTGCTCTTCTACGATGATAGCCCATCTAAGGGCGCTTGCAATCTGCGCCCGCTGCCGTCTGCGGCGGAAACTGACCTTGACTATAATCAAAGCTTAGCAAGTTACGCCGGGAAACGCAGTCCTGCGACTGATGCGAACCAGAATGAACCAAAGGCCAAGCCAAACCAATGGAGAACTCAACGCCGGTTTGGGCGAGGTTCACCGCTTCGGCAGCGCCAGCGAGTCGCTCTTTCGCCGGCTTTATCGCGGGCTGAATCGGCGCGGGCAGCTGGAAGAAGAATTGCGCCGCCAGCGGATTCTCGCCGGGCAACAAGCCGCGCAAAACGAAAGCCTGCAACGCCGCTACCAGCAGCTGCAGAGCGATCACAGCCGGCGCGCCAGTGAGATGGAGCGGCTGCAAGCGGTCTTGGGCAGCCTGGACGAAGGCATCATCACCCAAGACCCCAACGGCAAAGTCACCATGATGAACCAGGCGGCGGAAGCCATGCTAGGCGGCAAGAAGGCCTTCTGGGACAGCGCGCTGGGCACGCTGTTTGAGCGATACCGCGATGTGGTTGAGACCCGTGCCGAGCTGACGCCGCTGGGCGAGTCGGACGAAATCCCGCTTAACAACCGCATCGTACAGGCGCAGCTGATTGCAGTCGGCGACGAAAATCGGCAGCGAATCGGCACCGTCATCATCTTGCGTGATGTCACCTACGACGCGCTGGCCGAGCGGCTCAAAGACGGCTTCGTCCGGCATATCGCCGAAGAAATGGACAAGCCCGTCAACGTCATAAAATTGGCGGCCGAATTGCTCAGCGGGCAGCCGGAAGACAGCGCCGTCAATCAGCGGCTGCTGGAGAAGCTGCTCAACAATGTCGATATTCTGGATCAACTGGCGCTGGAGCTGCGCGATATCGGCCGCATGAACGCCGGCGCCTTTGAGGTCAAGCGCGAGCCGCTGTCGGCGGAGGGCGTCGTCTGGTCGGTGGTCAACGGCATGGGCGCGGATATCAGGCGCCGCGGCATCGACCTGCTGGTGATGACGCGTGACTTCGCCGGCGTGAAACTGCGCGGCGACGATACGCGCTTGCAGTGGGCGCTGGGGCATCTCGTCCGCAACGGCGCGGATTACAATCAGGAGGGCGGCTACGTGGCGCTGGCGGCCCGCAGCGAAACCCGCAACGGCGCGCCATTCGCCTTCATCAGCGTCAGCGACAATGGCAGTGGCATCAGCCCGGCCAACTTGCCGCATATCTTCGAGCGCTTTTACCGAGGAGCAGCGCCCGACGCCTCGCAGAGCCGGCTGGGGCAGGGGCTCTACGTGGCCAAAGCCATCTGCGAAGCGCATGGCGGCTTCCTGCAAGCCGAGAGCCGCGAGGGCGTCGGCAGCATCTTTACTATGGGCGTGCCCATTTTCCCTGCCGACGCGAGCGCGTAATGAATTCTGAGCCTAACACGCAGCAGCAGCGCTGATGCCCTACCTCATCGACGGACACAATCTGATTGCGGCCCTGCCCGATATCCGGCTCGACGACCCCGATGACGAAGCCCAGCTGGTTATCAAGCTCAAAGGTTTCGTGGCGCGCAAGCGGACCAAGTGCGTAGTCATTTTCGACGGCGGATTGCCCGGCGGCGCGTCGCCTATGTCGAGCCGCTCGGTCACGGTCATATTCGCCTCGGCGCAGCATAGCAACGCCGATGCTCTGCTCAAGCGGCGCATGGGCAAAATACGCGATGTCAGTGGCTGGACGGTGGTGTCGTCCGACCGCGAAGTGGCAAACTACGCCCGAGACAGGCGCCTGCGGCAGTTGACGTCTCAGCAATTTGCGCAAGATTTGCAGCGCAGAGAGGGACCGTCAGAGGCTGTTGACGAGGACGAAAAACCGCTACCCTCTCCAGCTGACACGGACGAGTTTATGAACCTCTTCGGCGCTGAGGAGGCGGACGAATGAGCCGGGCGCCGCGGCGATTATTCCTTTACTTTGCCGCCGATGAGGAGTATGATTAGCGGGCATTCGGGGCGTGGCGCAGCCCGGTAGCGCGCACGGTTTGGGTCCGTGAGGCCCCCGGTTCAAATCCGGGCGCCCCGACTGCGCGGGTATGGTGTAACGGTAGCACTCCACCCTTCCAAGGTGTCAGTACGGGTTCGAATCCCGTTACCCGCTCTCAGATGAAGTCGGCATCACGGGTCCATAGCTCAATGGTCAGAGCAGTCGGCTCATAACCGATTGGTTCCAGGTTCGAGTCCTGGTGGACCCACTCGCAAGCCAGCCGCTCGGCTGGTTTTTTCTTGCTGCGGGCTAACTCCAGCGGCGGTGCGACTTGATCTTGTCGTAGGCGGATTTGACTTCTTTGAAGCGGCGCTCGGCTTCGGCGGTTTCGTGCTGGCTGACATCGGGATGGTATTGGCGCGCCAGCTTGCGGAAGGCCTCTTTCACCGCTGCCTGTCCCGCGCCCACCTCGATCTCCAGCGCCAGATAAGCCGCGCTGATCTGCTCGGCAGCCGGCACATCCAGCGCCTGCGTCCCCCGCGTGCGATAGTGAAAACGCTGCTGCGCCCGTTCGTCGCTGATTTGACGCTTGAATTGCGGCGACGTGATGTCCCCGACCGCCCAGCTGCCGCGGATATTGCTTTGGTAATCACGCCGGCGGACTGCAAGGGCGTCCAGCGGAAAGTCGCGCGTATGCCAGACGGTGAAGATATTGCGCTGCGGCGTCTCGTCTAGGTTGACCTGAATAAATCGCAAGTCGCCCTCGCGCCACTCGTAGGCGTGGATGGCGCCCAGATTCAGGGCGCGCAGGTCGTCCTGCCAGGCTGGCAGCTTGCCGCAGTAGCCGTCGTCGGGCAGCAGCGTCAGGTCGAGCAGAAACAGCGATCCTACACTGGAGCTGGTATTCTGCTTCAGGATGGCTTTGATCGCGCGCGACTTGGGCGCGCTGCCGCAGAGGTAGATGTAGAGCCGGCTGTTCATCCAGGTCTCGACGGCGATGTCCGGCTCGTGATTGAGCGATGTCAGCGACGCTTCCCGGCGCGTGCTGGCGAATTTGACATCCTGGACTTCGGCGAAGCGCAGCCGTACGGCTTGGGCGAGGGCGCGTGACACGAGTGACCTCTGGCTCAGCGGACAATTCCACCATGATACGGCGGGCGCGCGGACTTTGTCAAATCGTCGTCTCGCTAATTGACTTGGTGTAGGGGCGACTCTGTGAGTCGCCCGCCATCGTCCACACATGGGCGGCATGGTATGCCGCCCCTACAGGTACTCGGTGGTAAAAAATATCCCCGGTTCGCGACGCCGGCTTTCCCTTGCAAGCGCCGTGAAATCGGGTATACTCTGGGTGGATTTGGGGGCCGTTAGCTCAACTGGCAGAGCGCCTCGTTGACGTCGAGGAGGTTACAGGTTCGAGTCCTGTACAGCCCACACTGTCGAATGCAAATCGAAGTGAGGCCGGCAATGAGCCGGTCTTTTTTATTGGACGCGCTTACATGATGCCGAACTTTTCAAAGGCGTCGACCGTACTCATGCCGGCTTCCAGGGCTTGACGCACCTGCTGCTCGCCGCGGGCTTTTTCCAGTGCGGCGCTGAAGGTCTCTACTTCGGCGCTGCGCGGCACGACGCAAACGCCGTCGACATCGCCGAAGACGATATCGCCCGGCTCAATGCGCACGCCAGCCATTTCAATCGGCAGGCCGTAATCGACGACTTTGCCGCGCGGACCCTGGTCCTGGGCGTAGCCGCCGAAGGAGAAGACCGGGTAGTTCAGCTCGAGGATTTCCTTGCTATCGCGACAGTAGCCGTTGACGACCGCGCCGGCCGCCCCCAGCATTCGCGCCCGCGTGCTCATCAAGCCGCCCCAGAGCGCATAACTTGGCGACGCGCCCGTGCAGATATAGACCTCGTCCGGCTTCAGCGCGTCCAGGGCGTGGAAGAGCAAGCCAAAGCGATTGATCGGGCCGTCAGCGCCGATGTTGGCGATATCGGCTTCCAGCACTGGCATCGCCCGGCCGATGACCACCATCGTGGGCGCCAGCGGCTTGATCTGCGGCGGCAGAAATTGCCGCAGCAAACCCAATTTGTCCATCACATCGCCGACGACCGCCGGGAATAACTCCTGCCGCGCCAGTTGAAACAGTTCTTCGTCCGATTGCCATAGCGCCATGTGGGCGGCTCCCTGTTAGGTATCCAAGTGAGCAATTGTAACCTGCCGCCTGTCGGTTCACAAACCGCATCTGCCGCAAGGCAGTGAGTCGTAACACCGAATCTTTGCTAACGAGAAAATGAAGAAAGCGCGGAGAATTGTCGGCGAATTGCGGCATTGCCTTTGTGCACTTTGTGCCTTTGTGGTGAAAGCAATTTAGAATTCGATGCCGGCGCGCCTCGCCCCAGCATGCGCAGGATGACGCCGAAGGCCGAGGTCGACTTTCCGCCTATTCACCAGCACCAGGCCGCGCTGTGACTGTCGCTCGCTCATGTCGTTTCGCGCTCCAGCGCCTTCAGTGCCGCTTCAATCGTGGCGTGTCGGCTGGTATCGCCATTGATGCGCAAGTGCCAATTCGATCCGTGACCATTCTGCTGATGAGAGATTTCGATTTGTCCCGGCCGGTCGGCAAGCGCGTAGCCGGCCCGCGCCAGCGCCCGCCGCAGCCAGATGGCGTGCTCGCCGTCACCCGGTACATAGACGCGCTGGCCCGCGGCCGCATCCAGCGCGAAGCTGCCGCGCCGCTGATCAAAGTGGATGCCCTCAGCGCGAAAGGTAGCGCCCAGGCTGCCATCCAGCGCCAGGTCTTCGGGCGCGCCGACCTTGATGCCCGCCTGGCTCATCAGCCACAGCCGGTCGCAGTTGCGCAGCGCCAGATCGAGATCGTGCGTGGATACGAGGATGGCGAGACGGGTCGTCCCCGCTAGCTTCTTGAGCAGCGCCATTGTCTCAATACGGCGCGGCAGGTCGAGGAAGGCGGTCGGTTCGTCCAGCAGCATGATGTCGCTTTGTTGCGCCAGCGCCCGCGCAATCATCAGCTTCTGCCGCTGACCGTCGCTTAATTCGGCCACCGGCTGCCCCGCCAGCTCCCCCCCATTGACGGCGTCCAGAGCCCAGGCAATGATGTCGCGGTCGTCAGCAGTCAGCCGCCCCAGCCAGTCGGTGTGCGGTTGCCGCCCCAGCGCCACCAGGGCGTAGCCGCTCATCAGGCGGGGACGGGGCGCGGCGGTCGTCACCAGGCTGAGCCGGCGCGCGCGCTCCTGCGGCTTGAGCCGGGCGATGTCGCGCTGATCCAGCAGCACCTGGCCCGCCAGCGGCTGCAGCCCGCCGCCAAGCGTACTCAGCAGCGTCGACTTGCCGATGCCGTTCGGTCCCAGCAGACCGACCAGTTCGCCCGGCCGCAGGCACAAGTTAAGCGCCCGCGCCAGAACCACATCGGGACGGCCGCGGCGGCGATAACCGATTGACAGGTCGCGGCTTCGCAATGTCATGCCAGGCCTCGCATTTGGCGCAGGACCACCAGTATCACCACGGGCGCGCCCAGCAGCGCTGTGACTACGTTGAGCGGCAGCACCAGATTATTGCCCGGCAGCTCGGCGATCAGCGAGGCGCAGAGCGCGACGCAAGCGCCGGTCAAGCAGGCGCCCGGCAACAGCAGTCGATGATCGGAACTGCCCAGCAAGCCGCGAGCGAGATGCGGCACGGCGATGCCCAGAAAGGCGATTGGCCCGCAGAAGGCGGTCACCGCGCTGACCAGCAGGGCGGTCGACAGTATTATGGCGAAGCGCGTCCACTGCAGGTGAATGCCCAGGCTGCGCGCGTAGTCTTCGCCCAGCAGCAGGGCGTTTAGCGGTTTGACCAGCGGGGCGGAAAGCAACAAGCCGCTCAGCGTGAAGAGCGCCAGAATCGGCAGTTGCGCCGCGGTGACGCCGCTGAATGAGCCGAAAGTCCAGTTGACGTAGGCTTGTATGCGCTCCGGCAAGGCGAAGTAGAGCAGCAGGCTGACCATCGCGCCGACCAGGTAGCCGAACATCAGGCCGAGTACCAGCAGGGTCACGCCGCTGCGCACGCGAACCGCCACCAGCAGCACCAGGGTCATCGACAGCGCCGCGCCGGCCCCGGCAGCCGCCGTCAGCAGCAGGTCGCCGGCCAAGCCCAAACCCGCCAGCAGCGCGCCGCTTGCCGCGCCCGAGCTCAAGACGACCAGCGCTACGCCCAGGCTGGCGCCGGAAGAGACGCCCAGCACGAAAGGCTCAGCCAGGGGATTGCGGAAGTAGGTCTGCATCAGCAAGCCGCTGACGCCCAGCGCCATACCGGCCAGGGCGGCGGTCGCTGTTTTGGGCAGGCGGAACTTCAAAATGATATTGGTCCAGGACTGATGGTCCGCTTGGCCGCCCAGCAAAACCGTGACGATCTGATCCAGCGGAATCGAGGCGGAACCCAGCGCCAGGCTGAGCAGCAGCAAGAGGCCCAGCAGCGCCAGCAGGAGCAGCAGCAGTGCCGGTTTGGCGCCGGCGTATTCTCGACGGTGCAGCCGATCGCGTGAAAAGCTGCCGGCCTGAGCCTGGCCTGCCAGTTGCGACATCTTATTAGCTCTCCGCCGTCTCCAACTGATGGTAGAAAGCGAATTCGTGATCCAGCAGCAAGTCCGGATGGAAGATAGCCAGCAAATCCGCCAGCACCAGATGCGGCTGGGTCACGCCCCATTCGTAATAATTGTTGCCGCCATTGGCGTTTTCATCGCGGTTGTTGTTCCAGATATTGCCCGATTGGAAAGCGGCAAAGTCGCCGAAACGGCTGTCCAGCGCCAGCAGGTCCGCGCCCGAATAGACGCCGAAGGTCTCGGTCAGCCAGATCTCGGCGTCCAGGCCGCCATCGTAGACAACTTCAAAGCCGAGCGCCTGGCTGGTCGTCGATTCGGCCTCGGTCAGCAGCAGATCGCCGCCGGCATCGCGCGCCAGCTGGCCGACGTAGGTATCCGCGCCGGGGATGAACCAGGCATCGGCATAGCCCAGGAAGGTGTTGATGAGCACCGCCGGCCGCTCGTCCGCGCTGACTGACGCCGCCAGTTTCCTCACCGCATCGTACTGGGCTGCGATTTCGTCGTAGAGCGCGTTGGCATCGGCCTCGCGGTTGTAGAAGAGCGCGGTGAACTTCAGCCATTCGGCCCGACCCAGTGGCGACAGTTCGCGCCAGCTGGCATCCAGCGCGGTGAAGATACCCGCCTCCAGCAGCACCGGATGGGCATCGGCCGCGGGGTTGTAGCCGTAACTCATGACCAGATCGGGTTCCAGCTCCAGTACGCGCTCGATATTGATCTCGGCGCCGAAGCCGACTTCGCTGATCTGGCCCGCGGCGATTCTGTCCGTCACTTCGGCGGTGCTGATATAGAAGCCGCTGTCGACGGCTACCAATTGATCCAGCAAGCCGAGTTGCGTCAGGGCGGGCAGCTGTGTTGTCGACAGCGTGATCAGCGCGCCGCTGGGTACCTCGATGAATTGCGCGCCGGCCGGAAAGTCGGCGGCGTCCGGCATGGGCGCCCCGCATTGCACTAGCACGTAAGCGAAGCCGGGCGCGCCGTCAAAGGCATCGCTGACTGTCACGACTTTGTAGTGATTGAAATACTCAACCGTGAAGCGCGCCGCGTCTTCGACCGCGACCTTGTCGGGGAAATAGTCGATAGCGGCGTCGTAGTCGCTGACGCAGCCAGCGGTGAGATTGGCGTCCAGCGCGCTGACGGGCAGCAGGCCGATAAGCAGTATAGCGATCAACAGAAATGTGGATTTCATCATGTCCCTCCCATTTTGGACCAAGGAGGAAACGGGGACGGTACTCGCTTTCAGTAAAAAAGCCCGCCGAGGTGGGCGGGCATTGGTCGCTGGTACCATGCTCGTCTCCCTTTTGACGCGAAAGATGTACGAGCTAAGTCTCAGGCAGGCATTCGGACTTCTGACCTTGCGTCAGTTACCGCTGCGCGACAGTGTCGGACTTACACCGACTTTCCCTTTACGTGCCTAACATCCGGGTTCAGGCACGCCTGAGTCTTAGAATATGTAGATGCGCAGAGCATAACACGGGGTGGAGCTGCTGTCAAACATGGGCCGATCGAGGTCAGGTCAACTGCACAGAAATACATTCACCACAAAAGTAGTTCCAACTAAAAAGGAGAATTATGAATAAAGTCGGTTGTAAGGCTTGTCCGCTACTGCAATTCATACGCAAAGACAACTGGAATAGTGCCTAATCGAAACAATGACGGGGGCGATTCT
>JAGWBC010000121.1:23797-24863 GCA_021296115.1 Anaerolineae bacterium
GCCCCTACAAATGGTCTTCTGTTGTGGTCGGTGAAATGACGGTATTGCGCGCTATCCCATCGCCCGCAGCCGTTGCGCCGCCATTTGCCCAGCTCAGGGCTCCATTGGGTAACGCAAGCCCCAGAGTTCGCGAATGCGATCCAGGGTCTCCATGATGGCGATGGTCTCGTCCAGCGGATAGATCGGGCTCTCGGTCATACCGGCGCGGATGCACTCGCCGACCGCTTCGATTTCGTATTGGAAGCCTTCGCCCGGAAAGTCGAAGCGCAGCGTTTCCGCCGTCTGGCCGCTGCGGTGGACGGTAATCTCGGACGGATGCCACCACGCGGGAATGGCGATATAGCCTTCGCTGCCCATAATGCGCGCCTCTTGCGGCGTGCTGAGGCGAATGGCGGTGGTGAGGGCCGCCATCTCATAGTCGCTGTATTTGAAAGCGGTGACAGACAATTCGTCGACGCCGGTTGAGCCCAAGGTCGCCTGCGAGGCGATTTCGCGCGGCTGCTTGCCAAAGACCATCGACGCCAGCTGCACCAGGTAGGAGCCGACATCGAGCAATGCGCCGCCGGCCAAGTCGGGGCTGTAAGCGCGCGATTCGGGATTCACGCCGGGCGTGCGATAGCCGAAGTCGGCTTGCAGCAGCATGACATCGCCGATAGCGCCCTCGGCCAGCAGTTGGCGCGCCTTCGCCATGCTCGGGAAGAAACGCGTCCAGAAAGCGTCCATCAGAAAGAGCTGCTTCGAGCGGGCGCAAGCGACCATCTCGCGCGCTTCGGCGGCGTTCACCGCGAAGGGTTTCTCGCATAAGACCGGCTTGCCTGCGTTGAGGCTGAGCAGGGTATGCGCCTTGTGAAAATTGTGCGGCGTGCCGATGTAGACGACATCCACTTCGGGATCGGCCACCAGCGCTTCGTAGCTGCCGTAGCACTTGGTTGCGCCGAATTCCGCGCCGAAAGCGTCGGCTTTTTCTTGCGAGCGCGAGGCCACGGCGTAGAACTCGGCCGTGGGCGCGTAGGGGAAACAGCAGCCGAAGCGGCGGGCGATGCTGCCCAGCCCGATCAAGCCCCAC
>JAGWBC010000302.1:0-2595 GCA_021296115.1 Anaerolineae bacterium
CACTTAATTGATGCCCAAAAGTAGAGTAGGTCTTAGAACCTCAAAGCGCCTCTGCACCGCTGTTTTACTGGCTCAATGGTACAACCTACGAAACATAACCGCGTTCGCATCTCGCAAGGCGATTTCGCTGTGGCGGGTCGCTATGACTGCACAGCAGGTTGCGATGTAGACGCAGACTATGTCGTTGTCTCGCTTTTGAACTTCAAATCACAGACAAACGAAATTCGGCAGATACCTCAGACTCAGGCAAAAGCGAATGCAGCTGCAAAGTGGCTCAAACAGAACAAAGTAGAGTTCATAGTTCTAGAATCGACCGCAAATTATCATTTGACTTTTTATCACGCTTGCCGAAAACTTGGTCTGAATGTACACATCATCAATCCCGCTCAAGTCACGGCGCTACTTCGAATAGAGGGCAAGTCGGATAAGGCGGATGCGACAAATCTAGCCATGCTAGCCGCTACTTTTCCCCTAAGAACTTCCAATGTTCCAGATGCCCAACAAATGGAGATTCGTAGCAACTTGCGGAATTATGACCGCGACAGAAAAGCATTAACTAAAGTTAAGCAACGGGTTCATCAAGAACTTGCGCAGTTTGGAATAAATATCTTCCGGGAAACTACGTTGAGAACCCAATCAGGCCGGGCGTTTCTGGAAGCGCTTTCTCAGACAGAGGACGCGGCGGAAATGATTGTTCAGAATCACTGGAAAGGTTCACCTAGCAGCCGCCCAAGATTGATAGAGGCAATGGGGAAGACGGAAGAACTCCCAACTTGGCTTCGTCAGGAACTTGAAGTGCTAAGAATTGACCTACTTGTTCAAGAGCAAAGAATTAGAAACCGAGAACAACAAGCGCTAAATCATATCGAACATTTTGAGCTAGCGCCTCAGATCGCTTGGATGTCCACGACACCAGGAGTAAACTGGCTCGTAGCTTTACGACTAATTGGTGAAATGGGATCGGACTTTTGGCAACGATATTCAACATCAAGAGCCTGGTGTAAGGCTTTAGGGGTCGCCCCGAACACTCTTGTTTCTGCCGGGAAAGTCCTTAAAACCTCGAAAGCCTTAGGAAATAATCATGCCAAGCGACATCTCCTCATGCAAATGCGTAATTGGTTATTGCGAAACCATGAGCACCCATTGAAACAGTGGCAAGTACAATATAGAGCTAAAGCAGGCTTTCGCAAATCAGTATCCGCGTGCTGCAATAAAGCCATGACCAGTTTATATCATCAAGGCCGGCACGGCGGTTTACCGTATAATCCGAGTCGGATGAAGTTACGATTCCCTGAAACTACCTAGACGCACGCATTCGCGACATGGTTGTGTTTTTGTGGCTGCCCCGAATTACGGGCGAGCAACTCTGTGGTCCATCGCGCATCTGTGGCGAAAATCATTCCCATGCTACACTCGAGCCCATGCCCGAACCCGACAGCAAGCCCAACCAATTCACCCGTTTCCGCGCCTTGCTGGCGCTGCTGATCGCCCTGCTCATCGGCGCGGTCGTCATCATCGCCATGACCTGGTGGGTGGTCGGCTCGGCGCCGCGGTCGCAAGCAGTCGCCGAGCGCGAGGGCGTATCCGTCAGCGAATTCGCGGCCCTGCCCGACGAAGACGCTTATCCGGCCGCGCTGGCGATTGCGGACGACGGCACGGTCTACACCGGCAGCTACCAGACCGGCGCGCTCTGGTCGATCAGCCCCGACGGCGCCGTGGGGGAAATCGCGGATTCGCGCGGGCGCATCGGCTCTATCACCGGCCTGGACGTCGGTCCCGATGGCGCGCTCTACATCCTGGACCGCATCTCCGCGCTTGAGAGCAAGGGCGCGGTCCTCTGGCGCTACCAAGCGGGCGAGTTGCAGTCCGTCGTGCAGATTCCGGCTGACCGCAGCATCGGCCTGCAGCTGCCCGATGACATCGCCGTGGACAGCGCCGGCCTGATCTACATCAGCGACCGCGACCCGCCGCGCGTCTGGCGCTACAGCAGCCAGGGGCAGAATCTCGGCGTATTCTGGCGTCCGCCCGCCGACCAGGAAGCCGCCCCGACCGGCTTGGCCTACGATGCCCGGCACAACGCCATCCTTATCAGCGACAGCGCGCAGGACGCCCTGTATCGCGTGCCCGCCAGCGCAACGGAACTCGCGAACGCCATCGACTCGACCGAGACGCTCTTCAACGACGGGGCGCGTAACGGCTACGGCTTCGATGGCATTGATGTGACGCCGGCAGGCGAGGTCTACCTGGCGCTGCTGGCCTGGAATCGCGCCGCGCGCCTGCAAGACGGCGAGCTGCTGATGCTGGCGCGGGATTTCCGCGGGGCCAGCGACCTGGTCTACGATGCCGCGCGCAACCGCCTCATCGTCACCAATTGGAATCAATTCAGCCTGGGCTTCGGCACGCGCCCACAGCTGCCATTCGGCCTGGATGCGATCGCGCTTGAGGCCTGACACTGAGATAAACTTCTGCTTGCTCTACCACCGAGTAAACCGAGAATGGTGCTGTTGGGGCGAGCCTTGGCTCGCCCGTCTACAACGTTTCTCTCTGTGCCCTCTGTGCCTCTGTGGTGAATAAACCTGTGCGGATTGCGCTGAT
>JAGWBC010000302.1:2614-4050 GCA_021296115.1 Anaerolineae bacterium
CTCGCTTTTGTGGCCAAAATACCCGCCGCTTGACCTGCGCTCGCTTGACCGGCCCGCGCGATTCCGCTAGCCTTAGGCTGAGTTGACCGCCGAGACAGGATGAGCCCTTTGCCCGCCTTCCACAGCAGCCAACCCACTCGCCTGTCGCCCCATGGCGCGAGCGCAACCACGCCCCGCTGGCGCCGGCTGACTGGCTGGCTCTGCCTGCTGGGCGCCATCTGCCTGACGTTTACCGCGGCCCTGCTGGTGGTGACGGCGCCGCCCGTCAGCCGCGCCAGTGAAGCAGCTGCCACCCAAGTACAAACCGAGCCGACCGCGACCCTGCTGCCAGCGACGCGCATCGTCGAAGCGCCGACGCCAGTCAGCGGCCTGATCGCCCAGCCGACCATCAGCGCGGAGCAGATTTTGGAGCTGCTGGCGACGCGGCCGGAAGCCGAGCCGGGCGGCCTGCCTTACGATCCCTTCACCATCATCCCCAATCGCGTCCGCACCAAGATGACCACCTATCTGGCCAAACGCGGCGACAGCGTCAATGCCATCGCCGCGCGCTATGGGCTGCAGCCGGAGTCGATCGCCTGGTGCAATAATCATGAGTTGGCGCAGATCGTGCGCCCGGGCGATATCGTCAATATCCCGCCCGAAGACGGCGCCTGCCACACTGTCTTGCGCGCGCAGGGCAAAGACGTCCGCGAAATCGCCGCGCAATATGGCGTGGATGATCCCTACCTGGTGATTGAAGCGCCGGCCAACAACCTGCCCGATGTGTCGCCCGAGACCCTGCTGCCCAGCAATACCCACCTCTTCATCCCCGGCGGCGAAGGCCCCTACATCACCTGGAACGCGCCCGTGCAGCAAGACGGCGCCGGCAATGTGGTGGCTTTTGATCCGCAGAGCCGCTACAGCTGCGGCAGTCGCTACGGCGGCGGCACCTGGTGGACCAACCCCCTGCCCAACGGCACCTGGGTGCGCGGCTTCTACGCCGGGCACAGCGGCATCGATATCGCCGCCAATACGGGCACGCCCATCTACGCAGCCAACGGCGGGCCGATCCTCTACGCCGGTTGGAATAACTGGGGCTACGGCAATACTGTCGTCATCGGCCACGGCGCCTTCTCGACGCTCTACGGGCACATGAGCAGCATCGCCGTGCGCTGCGGACAGTCGGTCGATGCCGGCCAAGTCATCGGCTATGTCGGCAGCACCGGCAACTCCTCCGGCCCGCATCTGCACTTCGAACTGCGCTACCTGAATCAGCCGCGCAACCCCTCGTCCACCGCCGGCATCGGCTGGTAATGGCGGGCGCCTCACAGGATTTTTCACCACAGAGGCACAGAGGCACAGAGAAAAAATCTGTTGAACATGTCCGGAAATTCGTCTTGGCATCGCCTCTTTTACGCAATCCCCCCCGCCCAGCAACAATCGTAGGGGCGAGCCAT
>JAGWBC010000122.1:0-1355 GCA_021296115.1 Anaerolineae bacterium
GAAAGCAAACCGTAGGGGCGACTCTGTGAGTCGCCCGCCTATGCAAAGGAGACATCGGATGCCCATCGGAGAAGTCACACAGCAGGTCAAAATCGCCGCCGGCTTGTTCTGGGCCGATTACGCCGTCTTGGGCGCGCAAATCCGCGAGCTGGAAGCGGCCGGCGTCGACTGGCTGCATATTGAAGTGCGCGATGGCAAGTACATGGACTTCGCCATGCCGCGCGGCGGCTACGATATCATCGAGGCAACCTGCAAGAGCACGACCCTCGAGGTCGAGGCGCAGCTGCAGATGCTGCGGCCGAACTTCAGCGTTTTCGATCAGCTGGTCGATCTGGGCGTCAGTCTGATCAGCCTGCCGCTGGAGACGACGGACGAGATGATCTTCCAAAACATTACTTACATCAAAGAGAAGCTGGGGCTGAAAGTGGGCGTCTGGGCTTGGCAGGGTGTGCCGGCGGTCGCATTCGAGCAATTTATCCATCCTTATATCGACATCATCGAATACGAGAGCCGCGCGCCCTTCTGGAAGCCCACGACCGGCGGCGCCAGCCCGCATACCATCGACCCCATCGTGGTGGCTACCATGCGAAAACTGCACGACATGATTGCGGCCGCGGGCCTGGAAGGCAGCATTGAACTCATGGAGGACGGCGGCTTAAACGCGGGCAATGTGGCGCAGTTCATTGAAGCGGGCATGACCGTGGGCGAATTTTCGTCGCCGCTGCTCAAGGGGCCCGCTGGCAAGCTGCAGCCAGGCACGGGCGAGATCGGCGCGGCGGTCGAAAAGCTGCGCGCCGTCATGAGTGAAGCCAGCGACAAGTATCGTGATGAGAAGGGCTTGAAGCGACACGAGTGAGAGGAACTGCGGGCGACCGACTGGGTCCGCCCCTACACGCATNNNGTGTTTGTAGGGGCGATTCTGTGAATCGCCCGCGCTGAATCGACAGGACAGTATCCATGCCAAAAATCAGAATCGGACTCATCGGCTACGGTGGCATCGGGCGGGTGCACGCGGCGGCTTACCGCGCCATCCCCTTCCACTACGGCTTGCCCGCCGATAGCATCAGCATCGCCGGCGTGGCGACTACTCGCGAGGAGACGGCCAGGCGCGCCGCGGACGAGATCGGCTGCGACTTTTATACCGCCGACTACCGCGATTTGCTGGCGCGCGCTGATATCGACGCCGTCGACATCTGCACGCCGAACAACTCGCACCATGAGATCGTGCTGGCGGCCGCCCAAGCTGGGGTACATATCTACTGCGAAAAGCCGCTGGCGATGAATGTGGCGGAAGCCGATCGCATGGCGCAGGCCGTCGACGCGGCCGGCGTCAAAGGGCAGATGACCTTCAATTT
>JAGWBC010000122.1:1697-4090 GCA_021296115.1 Anaerolineae bacterium
GGCGCCACCAATGACCTGAGCTTCGAGATATTCGGCGACAAAGGCGCCATCCGCTGGCATCTCAGTGAGCCGGCCTGGCTGGAAGTCTACGATGCTCGGACGGTCGATAGCCCGCTGGGTGGCGAGCGCGGATTTCAGCGCATCGAAGCCGCCAGCCGCTACCCGGGTCAGCGCGCGCCCGATTGGACCATGACGCCGGATTTCATGCGCGCCCACGCTGAATGCCAATATCAGTTCATCCGCTCGATCTGGGACGACAGGCCGACCTCGCCGTCGCTCGCTGAGGGTCTGCACATCCAGCGCATCATGGACGCGGCCGAGCGCTCGTCGGAGCAGGGCAGATGGGTGGAGCTGGCAAATATGTAGGAGGCCGGACCATCACAGCGCGCGCTGTAATAAGCAAGAAAACCTCTGTGCTCTCTGTGTCTCTGTGGTGAAAAATTGTAGGGAGAATCCACCGGTGACCGCGGCGCATTACGACATCATCATCATCGGCACGGGCATGGGCGGCGGCACGCTGGCCTATGCCTTGCGGGACAGCGGCGCGCGCATCTTGCTGCTGGAGCGCGGCGACTTTCTGCCGCAAGAAGCCCAGAACTGGCAGGTTGAAGCCGTCTTCGCGGAGAACTGGATCGACGCCGCGGACGGCAGCCGATTCAAGCCGGGCGTGCATTATTTCGTCGGCGGCAACACCAAAGTTTATGGCGCCGCCCTGCCGCGCTTCCGCCGCGAGGACTTCGAGGCCCTGGAGCACGAAGGCGGCACGTCGCCCGCCTGGCCAATCGCCTACGAAGACCTGGAGCCTTATTACAATCTGGCCGAGGAACTCTTCTTCGTACACGGCAGCGCCGGGTCCGACCCGTTTGAGCCGCCGCGCAGCCGGCCCTATCCCTATCCGGAAGTGCCCCACGAAAGCTATATGGCCGAGCTCATTGACAAGTTGCGCGCGCAGGGACTGAAGCCATACAACTTGCCGATGGCGGTGGACTTGCGCGCGGGCGGGCGCTGCATCCGCTGCATGACTTGCGACGGCTTCCCCTGCCAGGTCCATGCCAAGGGCGATGCCGAGGTCTGCTGCGTCAGGCCGGCGCTGGCCAGCGAGAATATCGAGCTGTGGACGCAAACTGAAGCGCGCCGCATCCTCACCGACAGCAGCGGCAAACGCGCCACGGCGGTGGAAGTCGACCGGCGCGGGGGGCGGCTCAGCGTCTCGGCCGACACGATCATCGTCGCTTGCGGCGCGGTCAACTCGGCTATTCTGCTGCTGCGTTCGCGGAGCAGCCGTCACCCGGGTGGACTGGCCAATTCGTCCGGCTTGCTCGGGCGCAATTACATGGCGCATAACAACACCGCCCTGACCGCTGTGGCGCCGCTGAAACCGAATCCGACCGTCTTCCAAAAGACGACCGCGGTCAACGACTATTACTTCGGCGATGACGACTTCGCCTGGCCTATGGGCAATATCCAGGCGCTGGGCAAGCTGCAGGCCGGCATGCTCTCTGCCGCCAAGCCCTACCTGCCCCAGCCGCTGCTGCGGGCGATGGCGAATCGCAGCGTCGACTGGTGGGTGATGTCGGAGGACTTGCCCGACCCGGAAAACCGCGTCATGGTCGCGGACGACGGGGGCGTGCAGGTGCAATGGAAGCCCAATAACCGCGCCGCCCATCAGCAGCTTATCCGCCGGGCGATAGACATGATGCGCGCCGCCGGCTACCCCTTCGTCTTCACCGAGACCCTGGGCATCGAGACCAATTCGCATCAATGCGGCACGGCTCGCTTTGGCAAGGACCCGGCCGAGTCGGTCTTGGATCCGCTATGCAAGTCGCATGATATCGACAATCTTTACGTAGTCGATTCGTCTTTCTTCCCATCGTCGACGGCGATGAATCCGGCGCTGACGATTTGCGCGCAAGCGCTGCGGGTGGCGGATCATCTCCAGGGTCGGCCGCTGCTGCAATCGGAGCTGAGCGCATGAGCTGCGTCATCGGCATTGATCTGGGCGGCAGCAAGATCGCCCTGGGTTTGGTCAGCGCGCAGGACGAAATTCTGGCGCGCCGCCGCATCGACACGGATGCCGACGCCGGCCTTCAGGGCGTGGTCGAGCGGATCGCGGACGAAGTCGCAGCGCTCCAAAACACGCTACCGCGCGATGAGGCAGTCTCGGCGCTGGGTGTCGGCGCGCCCGGTCCGCTCGATCACAGAAAGGGCGAGTTGCTGACGCTGGTTAATCTGCCCGGCATTTCGAATACGCCCTTCCGCCGCGCTTTAGAAGAGCGGCTGTCGCTGCCGGTGGCGCTGGATCACGATGCCAAGGCAGCGGCGCTGGGTGAGTTTCACTTCGGCGCCGGGCGCGGGCGCGACAGCATGATCTATATCGTCATCGGCACGGGGGT
>JAGWBC010000122.1:4325-12684 GCA_021296115.1 Anaerolineae bacterium
GAGCGCTGGGCATCGCCATTGCCTCGCTGGCCATGACGCTGAATATCGAGACCTTCGTCATCGGCGGCAGCGTGGCTAAAGCCGGTGACTTGCTCTTGGGGCCGGCTCGCGAATCGCTGCAGGGTTATTCGTTTCAGGCGGTGTCGGCGCGGCTGAGGGTGGTCGCATCCGGGCTGGGCGAGGACGCGCCGATCCTGGGCGCAGCCGTTCTGGCGCGGCGTCTGTTGCGGGCTTGAACTGGCGTAAGTATCAGCAGAAGGGAGACAAGGATGTACGCCTATGCCGATCAGCTGGACGCGGACGCCGTCGTTCAAGACTTTGACATCTGCATCGTGGGCGCGGGTGCGGCCGGCATCGCCATGGCGCAGCGGCTGGCGAAAACGTCGCTGCAAGTTCTCCTGCTGGTCAGCGGGCAGCCGGGCGATCGAGGCTTGCCCGATAGCGACAGGCAGGCGCTGTATCAGGGCACGGCCGGCGACTTCCTGCAGAAGGTTGACCCAGACTTCTTGCAGCGCTCGCGCTTGAATATGTACGGCGGCACCACCAATCACTTCGGCTTCTGGGCGCGCCCGCTTGACGCAGCCGACACCATGCCCCGCCCCGGTTATCGCGAGGCCGGCTGGCTCTTCGACCAGCGCGAGTTGACGCCCTGGTACATCGACGCCCACGAATTCGGTCGCTTTGGACCCTTCAATTACGCTGATATGGACTTCTGGGAGCGCGTCCTCTACGCCCGCTGCTTTGATCCGCTGCCGGGCGACAAGCTGAGCGGCGCCATCATGCGCGCGCAATACGAAGAGAACCTGCATGACTTTCAGGTGCAATTCCGCGATCAGCTGAAGAACGCGCCCAATATCACCGCACTCTTCAACGCGCACTTGCTCAGCATTGAGACGGACGCTTATCGGCGTCATGTGGTCGAACTGAATTGCTCGACGATTGACAGTTCTCCTTCTGGGAATAGCCGTCCCGGCGTGCCCTTCAAAGCGCGCGCGCGGCGCTATGTGCTGGCTTGCGGCGGCATCGAGAATGTGCGCCTGCTGCAGCTTTCCGGCGATTTGGGCAATAACCGGCGCGACCAACTGGGGCGCGGCTTCATGGTGCATCCGCTGCTGACCAATGCCGCCCATGTCCGCTTTGACGCGCCCGTCCCCAGCGAGATACGCAATTTCTTCCGCGAGCAGCAAATCCGCCTGAAACCTCCCCCTAATTTATTGGGGGGACCGAGGGGGGTATCCGCCGGCGGCGAGTATGAGCACATGGTTGCGCCCCTGGTGAATCCCGAGCTGGTTTTCGACTATCTGATGTTCAACGCCTGGGGTGTGCTGGCGGCGCGGCATCAGACCCTGCTGGAGGAGAAGATCGGCAACTTCCGCGTCATTCTCTACTTCGGCGCGGACGCGGCTTCGGCCGTCGTCAATCTCAACTGGGAGCAGACGCCGGACGACAACAGCCGCATCAGGCTGAATCCGGAGCAGGTCGATCCAATCTTTGGGCAGCCGGTGGCCCATGTCGATTGGCGGCTGAACGAGACCGACAAACGCAGCGCCGTACGCGCCCTGGAAATCACGCTCGAATACTTGCGGGCTCGCGGCGCGCGCCAGCAGGAGATGATCACGGATGTGGGCGGCGGCGCGGAAGACTGGACTTTTCTACCCGAGCCCGGCGCGCTGGAAACCGGCGATCATCACATGGGCGCGCTGCGCATGTCCGCTTCGCCCGAAGACGGCATCGTCGATATCAACTCGCGTTTGCACAGCGTGGACAATCTCTACGTGGCCGGCTCGGCCGTCTTCCCCACCGGCGGCTATGCCAACCCGACGCTGACAATCGTGGCGCTGGCGCTGCGCCTGGCGGATCATCTCAAGGCGGTTGCGGGCCGGCGCTAAGTCTCAATCAGCAAGCCGCGCGGAGTCAGCACCACTTCCAGGCGGCCCAGCACGTAGTCCGTCAGTATCGCCAACAGCGCCGCCGGGATTGCGCCCAAGAGAATGAAGGCGTCCACAGTCATCGACAAGCCGCTTGCGATCGGTATGCCCAAACCGCCAGAACCCACAAAAGCGCCCAGGGTCGCCGTTCCGATATTGATCACCATGCTTGTCCGAATGCCCGCCATGATGATGCGGCTGGCGATTGGCAGCTCCGTCCGCAGCAAAATCTGCTGCGATGTCATGCCCATGCCTCGCGCCGAATCCACAATCGAGACGCTAACCGATTCGATACCGGCGATGGTGTTGCGCACCACCGGCAGCAAACCATAAGCGATTAGCGCCACCACCGCTGGCATAAAGCCCAGGCCGATGATCGGCGCCATTATCGCCACGATCGCCAGGGTCGGCACCGTCTGCCCGCTGTTGACTACGTTGTTCACCAAGGGCAAGAACTCGCGGAAGTTCTCTCGTGTGACCATCACGCCGAGGAACAATCCGCCTGAAATAATATAAATCGATGAGGTAAGCACCAGCTCCAGATGCTGCGCCGCGAAGTCGATCACCGTGCCCTGTGGATGCACCAGTTGAGCGCTGGTCGGGAAAATCGCGTGCAAGATTGCGTCCCAAAGCGGCTCATGCCCCAAGATGGACCAAAACAGCAAGAAAACCGCTGCGATATGCAGCAGGTGGATCAGCAAGTTATTCTTGCCCTTGTGCGGGATGACAAAGAAAATTCCGGCTTCCACCGCCACCATCAGCAGCGTGAAAAGGATGAGCGGGATTCCCGTTTCCAGCGGCTCGACCGCAATCGCCAGCAGCGGCGGAATGATCTCCGGCGCGGCCGTCAGCAGCCACAGGCTCGGGGCGAGAGACGCCCGCGGATGAAAGTCGTTCAGGATCTCACGCAGATTGCGCGCCAAAGGTTCAAGCGCCGCGCCCTCGGCATAACCCACCACCAGCCGCGTCGGCTCCAGCCGCAGCGATTCCAACGGCCGCGACTCGCTCACGATGAAGCGCGCCAGGTCCGAGCCGGCCTCGGCGGCGGCGCGACTGTCGTATTCTTCGATGCTTTCGACCAGGGCCGGCTGATACTGCGCGTAACGGAAACGCTCATCGCTCGTGCTGAAAACGATGGTATTTTCGGCGGCTGCCGATACCTGCGCCGTGATCGTGCCCCGGTCGTTGGCGACGGCATTATTGACCGGGCGCCGCAAGCGGCTGCGCGCCTGTTCCGCCTCCATATTACCCTGGTAGGCAACCGTGATGGTTTGCGCCGCGATGGTAATTTCACTGACGCTATTCAGCGCGTCGAATAAGGCCTGCGCCACCTGCGGCGCGCTTGGGTCGCCGCGGCTGAAGCGGCCTGTCGGTACTGGCAAGATCACCTCGGGCGTCACGCCGTAGACGAAACTGCCCGCCGTCAAGTTGAGAATCAGACGCCTCTCGCCTTTGACCTGCTCGACAGCGAATGCAAAGTCGCCGATGAATTTCTCTTGGTCGTGCAGGGTCACCGTGCGCTGGCCGACGGCGAAGATCAGCAATGCGGCGAGCAGCCATAACAGCGCGCCGTAGGGCAGGCGCCACCCGGCGATTGCAGCGCCATTTTTCGTGGCTTCAGTCATCGTCCGCGTTCCCGTTGCATGGCCGCGTGAATGCCCGGCTCCTCTACCAGGTCTTGCAGGCGTTGAATGCTCACGCCGCCGGTCAAGACACCTTCGGCATCGATCACCGGCGTCAAGTCGAAAGAATGCGAGAGCAGCACGCTCAGCGCCTCGCGCGCGGTGGCGTCTTCCGGCACGGCGATGCTGGCCGCCGGCGCGTGATGCATCGCTTCAGACAGCGATCCGTATTCTACCAGGGCGGGCCGTTCGACCCAGCCCAGCAGCTTACCGTTGCCCGCGTCCACCACAAAAGCGCTGTCGCTGTGGTGCCGGTCCAAGCAAGCTGTCACCTCTTGCAGGGTGGCATCGTCATCGCAGCAAGGCACATTGTTCATCATCGAGTCCCTGACCGAGATCAAATGCAGTCGTTTCAGGGACCGGTCCGTGCCGACGAACTCGCGTACAAAATCGTCGCGCGGCAGCGCCAGCAGGTCGTCCGGCGTATCGTATTGCACCAGCCGGCCCGCCCGCAGCAAGGCGATGCGGTCGCCCATATAGATCGCTTCGTCAATATCGTGTGTCACGAATATGATCGTCTTGCCCACCTCTTGCTGAATCTGCAAGAATTCTTCCTGCAAGATCGCCCGTGTGATCGGGTCAACGGCGCCGAAGGGCTCGTCCATCAGCATGATCGGCGGATCGGCGCCCAATGCCCGCGCCACGCCAACGCGCTGCTGCTGCCCGCCCGAAAGCTGTCGCGGATATTTGTCGCCTTGAATGCCGGGATCGATCCCCACCATATCCAGCAGCAAATCCACTCGCTGCCGAACCCGCTCCTCGTCCCAATCGAGCAAGCGCGGCACAATCGCCACATTGTCGCGTATCGTCATATGCGGCAGCAAGCCGATCTGCTGAATCGCGTAGCCGATCTGCCGGCGCAAGACCTCGGGCTCAAATTCGTCGTTCGGCTGTCCATTGATCAAGATCTCCCCCCGCGTCACATCAATCAGGCGATTGACCATACGCAGCGCGGTCGTCTTGCCGCAGCCGGAGGGACCGATCAGCACGCAAATCTCGCCATCGCGCACGGTCAGATTCAAGTTGTCCACCGCCCGAAAGCCGTTGGGATATTCTTTGATGACATCTTTGAATTCGATCACGCGCCCATTGCCTTTCCTCGCTCGCTGTCTTGTCGCGCCCTCAAGCCTGCCGTATGCCCGGTGATGTCAACAGACTTTCCAGAACTTTCAAGCCTGCGTCCATGATGACCGCCAGCAGCACCGCCGGCACCGTGCCCAGCAGAATCTGATCAATCGAGGTCGAGTTGACGCCCAACAAAATGAAGTCGCCGAGAGCCCCGGCGCCGATGATGGACGCCACCGCGGCGATGCCCACCAGCGATATCGCGGCATTGCGCACGCCCGCCATAATCACCGGGAAAGCCAGCGGCAACTCAATCCGAAAGAAGGACTGCGCCGCTGTGAACCCCATGCCCTTGCCCGAATCGATGATGGCCGGGTCGATATTCTTCAGCCCGGCGTAGGTATTGCGCACCAGCGGCAGCAGGGAGTACAAGGTCAACGCGATGATCGCCGGCGCCGTGCCGATGCCCGATACGCCGAAGTCGCGGATAGTCAGCTCTGCCAGCTCGCTGTTGCCGAGCAGCCGGCCCGCCCCCTGCGCCAAGAGTAGCAATGCGCCCAGCGCCGCCGCGAACAAGGGCAGAAAACGCCAGCGCCGATATTGCGGCAGCTTGCGCTCAAGGTCTAAGCGCTTGCCGGTCGAAATCAGGATCAGAAACAGGATGAGCGCAAGCCCTGTGACGCTCCGCAGCAGAGCCAGCTCCGACGTAGTCAGCACGGTCAGCGCCACTTCAAAACCAAAGGCGATAATGAGAACAGCCAGCAGCGAAAGCGGAATCAAAGCCAAGATGAAGACGGCCACTAATGAGAATTGGCGCGCTCGTTCCGGCAAGCGCGTATGCAGCCGCCGCAAAGCCAGCGCCGCCGCCAGCGCGATCGCCGCCAGCAGCAGCCAGTCGCGCGCCAGCGAAAGAAAGTGGAGATCGCCAAGCCGCGCCAAGGGCACCAGCAAGATGCCAAATAATGCCAGGCTCGGGATCGTCTGTATGATGCCAACGGTATACAGAATCGCGTCTTCCGCCTTGGCATCGCGGCTCGCCCATAATCCCAGCGCAATGCCGACGATCAAGCCCGCCGCCAGCGCCACCAATACAAAAACAATATGCTCCAAAAAACGCAGCGCCAGAGCCTCGCCCCGCGAATGATACTCCACCATGATCGAATAAACATCCAGCGTGCCGCCCGCAAGCATCGCCACCACGACAAGCGCGCCGACCGCGCCCGCCAAGCCGCGAACCAGCCGCGGTACGCCGCACCCTTCCAGATCCAGCAAGCCGGCGAAGAGCACAACGCCGCCGCCCGCCAAACCGAAGGCTATCGCTGCGGACGACAAGATTCGTGGATTGCTGATGCGCGTCCCCGCTTCAAACAGGGCTTCCGCGCCGACCAGGTAGGCGCTTCCCGCCAGCGCCGGCAAATACAAAGTTAATATGACTATCAAGTTGCCGACCGCTGCCAGCGCCCAACCTCGCCGATTGCGGTCCCCCATGAACGCCAGCAGCACCGGCGTCAGCGCCAGCAGAAACAAGAGGAGATAACGCATATCTCCCGGTATCTCCAGTAAGCCTACCGGCAAGCCGGACGCGAGTCTATTCGGCTTTACCTCGATGACAGGCAGGAAAAAGAAGCCAAAGCTGGCAAAGCAGCCGCCCAGGAATGCGATCAAGTTGCTTCTGTGAATCGCCGCTCTCCTTTAGTCCTGTTCAACGCGGGGGGATTGTCAGATGGATGGCTTCGGGAGAGCCAAGGCTGGTTTCCCCCCGAAGCCGATCGAAGAAACTCTACGGCGGCTAGTTGCCGATGAAGCCGCTTTCCTGCAGCCAGGCGCGGACGGCGTCGGCCGGGTTCAAGCCCTCGACTTCTACTTCCGCGTTCAGCGTCTGCAAGGTTACATTGTCGAGCGCGCGGAAGATCGGGTTCAAGATGCCGGCAATCTCCGGATTGGCGCGGATGACTTCACCGCGAATGACCGGCGTCGGCGCATAAATCGGCTGCGCGCCGAAGGGGTCTTCCAGCACGACAAAGTTGTAGGCCATCAAGGCGCCGTCAGTGGCGTAAGCCATGGCGAAGTTGACATCGTTCGCGCCTTCGTTCAGCGCTTGCTCGGTCTGCGCCGGCGTCGCGTTGGAGATGATCAGCAACTGATCATCGGTGAGGTCGAAGCCGTAAGTCTCCTCAAACGAGGCGATGCCATCGGGACGCTGCGCGAATTCATCGCCGGTCGCCAAATAAACGAAGCCGCCATCGTTGACGTAGTCCGCCATGTCAATCACCGAGTAGACGTCGTTCTCTTCGGCGAAGGCCGATGTCACGGCGAATGCGTAAGTATTGTTGGCGGGCGTCGGCGCCAGCCACACCAGATCATTGATGGCCGCATCCAGCGAGCTCACCAGCGAATATCCCAGCACCCGGTGACCATAAGCCTCATGCGGTATGTCGTACCAGGGCACATCGTTGAAATAGTTGTACAGCGCCGTGCCGGTATATTCGGCATAGATGTCGATCTCGCCATTGACCAGCGCATCGCGATTGACTTGGGTGCCGCCGAGATTCGTGCGGTCGACCACATCCAGCCCCGCGTCTTCCAGCGCCGCGACGATTATCTGCCCCAATACGATCTGCTCCGTGAACTGCTTCGACCCGACGCGGATCGGGCTCTCCTGCGCGCTAGCGACCCCGAACGCGCTGACCAGCAGGCCAGCCATCAAGATCCATAATACTGCTTTCTTCACACTACACCTCCTATAGGCATGGTTTACGATACAAGCGACAAAACTGCCTTGGCGCATCTTCTGACACCAGACGACTGCAAAACGAAAATATCTGGGTAGTCTGCCGACTGCTCAACCAACGCGGTAAATAGATGTTGGCTAAAGGGGCGAGATGTCGACCTTGCGCCGACTGAAATCAACTGATGCGCCTATACCATAGCAATTAACTCAATATATTTCAAGCAGTAAATTGTTTCGGTCAAGTATCCTTCTCGGTTGCAACACCAGAAACGTTACCGCTAAAGGCGCCGAGATAAGCGAAAGCGCCGAGAAACTCGACTAAAATATGCCATTTTCTTTGTGTGCTTTGCGTCTTTGTGGTGAAATTGAATTTCAACAGCATGCGCTGCACTGCTTGAGTTTCGCCAATCTCATTCTGGTATGCGCGAAGCAGTCGTTTGTCATGTCGCCAGGAGCTCATCCACGGCGGCGCGGTAGGGTGTGCTGGGGGCGGCGCCGCTTTTGGTGACGCTTAGCGCGGCCGCCGCATTGGCGAAGCGCGCCGCCTCCGGCAGTGGCTTGCCCTCGGCCAGCGCCACCGCCAAGCCCGCGTTGAAAGCGTCGCCGGCGCCGGTGGTATCGACCACATCGACCGCATATGTGGGTATGACAGCGCTCTCGCCGCCGCTGACGATCTGCGCGCCCTGCGCCCCCAGCGTGACGACAGCCTTCTGATCGGCGCGTGTGAGCAGCGTTCGCGCGGCCGCGGCGTAATCGCCAGCCGAACCGCTGAGCGTCTCCAACTCGGTCTCGTTGGGCGTCAGGTAATCGGCCAGGTCGATCGTCGACTGCGGGATGGCGGCGGCCGGCGCCGGGTTGAGGATGGTGGCGACGCCCAGCTGCTTGGCCGTCTCCAGCGCGTAACCCACCATATCCAGGTTGACCTCCAGTTGCGTGACCAGCACGTCGGCTGC
>JAGWBC010000122.1:12806-13673 GCA_021296115.1 Anaerolineae bacterium
AATCGCGGTTGACGCCCTCGGCATCCCAGATTTCGTAAGCCAGGTTGGCGAAGACATCGTTGCCGACGCGCCCGATGAAGGTGACATCCGCGCCCAGGCGAGCCGCCGCCACCGCTTGATTCGAGCCCTTGCCGCCAGCGAAGGTGGCGAAGCGGTCGCCGTGCACGGTCTCTCCCGGGCGGGGCATGCGCTCCAGATATGCCACCAGGTCAGCGTTGAAGCTGCCCACCACTACAATCTTGGCTGTCATGCGCGCTTCCTTTTGTCTTTGTCCGCGATTGACTATACCCTATTCTGGTCGATTTTCTCGCGCACGACTAGCTTGCGGGTGAGGCATGACCGGGCTGGATTATAATCGCGCCGGCGGCAACAACACCGACGAAATGCGCGAGGCGATGACCATCGCGTATATGACGACCGACGCGATATTTGACTGGCCCGAGTCCAACCCGGAAGCGGGGCGGCGGCATGGCTTCGCAACCGAAGGTTTGACGCGCGGGGATCTCCTGGAGTCGAAATTTGCGCCGCGCTTGATATTAGGTTAAACTCCGCAGAATCTTAATTGATGCGTGTCAGAAAACCAGATTAAGAGGAGGTAAACCTTCGGATATTTGAATTGTTTGCTTAATAGATTTACCGCTGTAGTTCTTGAAAGGAATGAAACATGAAACGCTTGAATTTGCTGATTTTGCTCACCCTATTTGTCATTGTCGGCGCGGTCGGCGCGCAGGACGTCGTCACCGTCACCTGGTGGATGGAGCCGAGCGGCTCCGACGATCAGGTGAGGGAATTAATCATCGATGTCTTTAACGCCGCGCACGACAATATTCAGATCGACTATCAGCCGCAGGAATCGATCAACGACCA
>JAGWBC010000123.1:0-854 GCA_021296115.1 Anaerolineae bacterium
GCTCATCCCATATTATCCGGCTGATGGTCTGAATCGCCCGCTGGTGCTCGCGATAATACTGCCGCTCGCTCAGCGCCAGCTGATTCAGCGCGTCAACTGTACTCTGCTGCTCGACATAGCGCAGTTGCAAGATGTGGTAAAGCCGATTCTGCCTCGAGACCGGCCCGGCTGATTTCTCGGTCCGCAACTCATCTATGGCCGACAAGACCAGCCGTCGTATGGCGCCCGGACGCTCGTTGCCGCTCAGCCCCGGCGCCAGCGACTGCGCGACTGGATTATCCGCCAGCTTCAAATAATCGTAGAGGCTGCTCAGCAAGTCGCGTATATGGTCTTCAAACTCAGCGTCGTAGGTCAGCATCAGCGCGCCACAGAAATATGGCAGAGACATGGCAGTCCAACGCCAGTCTCGCCGGGCTAGAGTTTAAGCAGGTGGAAAAGACTATATCCACTATATCCAATTTGAACAGGCCTTTTCAAATCGCCGTAGGCCGCAGCGGTGGACAGTCTTCGCCAGTCGCCGCTCATCGTGTACCAGTCCACCTTGCGCTAATATCACAGGAGGAGGGAGGCAAGGATTGACCCACTCAAGTTTCACAAATTCGTTCGCGTTTCCCTTAGGAATCGAGGTGAAAAATGCTCCGCTCACATAAGTTACTAGTGCTTTTGCTTGTCCTTGCGCTTCTCGTCAGCGCGACTGTCAGCGCGCAAGACGACGGCTTGAAATTGACTGGCTGGCCCTACGAAGTCGACGTGGTCACGGAAAATCTGGGCCGCTTCACAGACCAATCGGGGCACGGCGCCGAATTCCTGCCTTTCCCCAGCAATGAGTACCACGACAAGATGGTGGCCAGCTT
>JAGWBC010000123.1:918-10212 GCA_021296115.1 Anaerolineae bacterium
ATGGAAGGCGCTGATGAACTGCTGGCCGACCTGCCGGCGGGCATCATCGAGCAGATGTCCTACGATGGCGAAGTCTACGGCTTGCCCTACTACTCCGGCGTCCAGACCATGGCCTACAACGCCGCTCACCTGGAAGCCGCCGGCATCGACGCGCCGCCCGAAACCTGGGACGAAATGCTGGAACAAGCCCAGATGATCAAAGACGCCGGCGTTGTCGAATACCCGATCTTGATGCAACTGCGCAGCGGCGAGAATTACCTGCTGCGCGAATGGGAGACGCTGACCGCAGCGCGCGGCGGCCGTCTCTTTGACGACGACTTCAACCCGCTCTTCCATCTTGAGGACAGCCCGGCGCGCCAGGCGCTGGAATGGCTGACCGAAGGCCTGGACGCCGGCTTGATCGATCCCGCTTCGATCACGGATGACGACGGCACCCTGCTGATGGCTGCCGGCACTACGTCATACATGACGACTACGGATTACACGCTGAAGGCGATGAACGATCCGGAACAGTCCAACGCGGCCGGCGATATCAAGAATGCGCTGATCCCCGGCGCCAACGACGTCAGAAGCGGCACCTGGGGCTACGTCCGCCTCTACGCCATCACCAACAACGCTGAAGACAAGGACGCTGCCTGGCAGCTGGTGCAATTCCTGGGCGGCAAGGACGCCACCGGCGTCTACTACGTGCCGAAACGCTGGGCTCTGGAATTCGGTCTGGGCTTCTCACCGGCGCCGCTCTACGAAGACGAAGATGTGCGTAATTCCATCTCGGGCTGGATCGATCCCGATCTGCTCAGCGAGCAATCCGAG
Organism: Anaerolineae bacterium; assembly: GCA_021296115.1. Lineage (GTDB taxonomy): Bacteria > Chloroflexota > Anaerolineae > Aggregatilineales > Phototrophicaceae > UBA6055. Next base: position 1,732 of record JAGWBC010000123.1, read on the forward strand.
TACGCCATCTCGCGTCCCTACCGCTTCGTGCCTTTCTTCTCCGATTGGGAGATCGGCAGCTGGGGCCCGCTGCAAGCGGCCATCCTCGGCGATGCCGACAAGGGCGAGGTCCTCAACGAGCTGGCCGAAGAATGGAACGAGCTGAAAGAAGACTGGGGTTACTAAGACCCTAACGAGATTGACAAACGTGGGCGACCCACCGGGTCGCCCCGCGCCGAAATTTTAACCCATCCCCCGGCCCCTTCCCCAGCAAGCTAGGGAAGGGGAGCGTCGCCAGGTGCGAAATAGAACAGAAATTGCGATATTGTCCTATTTCTACGGGGAATCGCGCAGGATTTTGCCTCATTTTCGCGCCAGTTTTGCAATACCAATCAAGCCTTACACCACTAAGAACCGGTGATTCTGTAGGGGTCAGCCAGTGGCTGACCCGCCACCTTCCAGGACGATCGCAGTGAATTTCAGAGCCGCAAACACACGCAAAGAAATGTCGCCGGGCGCGATGGCGATTCTGTTCAGCGCGCCGGCTGTGCTGATCATCGCCGCCACCATCCTGGCGCCTTTCCTGATGGCGGTCTTCCTCAGCTTGCACAACTGGAACCTGAAACGCCCCGGCCGCGAGCGCTTCATCGGCCTGGAGAACTACAGCGACTGGCTCAGCGACAGCGATTTTTGGAATCCGCTGGGCACAACTTTCACCTTCGCCATCATGGCCGTGGTCGTCATCGTAGCCGTCTCGCTGCTCATCTCCCTGCTGCTCAACGAGAAATTCCCCGGGCGCGGCTTGCTGCGGGCGCTGCTGCTCGTCCCCTGGGCGATTCCCTCTGTGGTTAACGCCCTGCTCTGGAAGTGGCTGCTCAATCCCCAATATGGTTTGTTGAACGCGGTATTTTTTGAGCTCGGCATCATCACTGAGTACCAGAATGTGCTCGGCAGCATGCCCAGTGTGATGATTTGGCTGGTCATCGCTTATTCCTGGATCCATATCCCGCTGGCGACGCTGCTTTTGCTTTCCGGCTTGCAGACCATTCCGGACGATATCTACGAATCCGCCATCGTCGACGGCGCCGGCGTCGGGCAGCGCTTCCTCTTCATCACCCTGCCCATGCTGCGCCCCATGCTCTCCATCGTCATCATTTTTGAGATGATCTTCGCACTCAAAGTCTTTGACATCATCTTCGTGCTCACCGCCGGCGGACCCGCCAACGCCACCAATGTGCTGGGCTGGCAAATCTATACCGAGACTTTCCGCAAGCTCGATTTCGGCGCGGGCAGCTCGATCGCCATGCTGCTGGGCGGGATCACATTGGCGCTGGCCATCATCTTCTACGCCTTCCTGGACAAGGGGGTAGAGCGCTGATGAAAGCTCGCGCCCGCATCCGCCTGGCCGTCATCTATGTATCCGCCGCCATCGTGCTGATCGGCACGGTCGGCCCTTTCCTGTGGCTGGTCAGTTCCAGCTTCCAATACGAGCGTCAACTGCTCAACCGGCCGCCGCAGTGGCTGCCCAACCCCATCGTGCTCGATAGCTACCGCGAGATCTTCGAGGGCGCCGTCCTGGGCGAAGCGTCGGGCGTGCCCTATCAATCGCGGATATTCCTGCGCTCCTTCGCCAACAGCTTTTTCGTGGCCGGCAGCGTGGCCGCCATCGCCGTGCTGGTGGGCGCGTATGCCGCTTATCCGCTGGCGCGCCTGCAATTCCGCGGCCGCAGCGTCCTGCTCTTCGGCATCCTGGCCAGCCGGCTGATTCCCGCGCTCTCGCTGGCGATTCCCATTGTGCTGGTGGCCAAGAAAATCGGCATGAGCGACAAGATCATCTCGCTGGTGTTCATCAACCTCTCGTTCATCCTGCCTTATGTCATTTGGCTGCTGCAATCTTATTTCAAGTCCATCCCCATGGAACTCGAAGACGCCGGGCGCATCGACGGCTGCAGCCGCTTGCAAGTGGTGCACAAGATCATTCTGCCGCTCTCGCTGCCCGGTTTGACCTCGGCCGGCATCCTGGCTTTCTTGCTGACCTGGGGCGAATTCCTCTTCGCGCTGCTGCTATCGGAGTCGCCCGCGTCGTATACCAGCACCGTGGTCGTCTCGCTCTTCGCCACCGATGTCGATGTCAGCTTCGTCAGCATCATCACCGCCGGCGTGGTTTCGGTAATTCCGCCCATCTGCTTCGCCCTGGTCTTCCAGCGCTTCATCATCAGCGGTCTGCTGTCGGGCTCGCTGAAGGGGTAGCACTCGTGCGCTAAGTCGCCCAAAAGGCGTAATGCTGCGATGAACGGGACAATGTAGGGACGACACTGTGTGTCGCCCGAAAACTCACCAATATACTAACGGGCGATTCACAGAATCGCCCCTACAATTTTCCACAGTTTGTTGTATTACCTAATTGTTGGAAATTCCAAGCTTAAGTGGTTTCCGATAATCGCTATCCGAGAGCGGGTGCCTCCATGCCCTTCAACATCAAGAAACGCGGCAAGTTGACCTACTATTACGAAGGCGACGAGCCCGTCCTGTCCAATATGGTGGTCGAGACCCTGCCCGATGGCGATTTGCGCATCTGCTTCTCCGGCTTGACCGGCGGCTACTCCGCTGCCGGCATCCTCGGGCTGGACGAGGTCCCGCATATGGACCCCGATGTCGAGATTCCACTGGTCTTTCAGTGCTGGGAATTGTGGCTGCGTCAGGCCGGAATCTGCAACTCCATCGCCGATGTCGACTTCATCGAAGTGCAGGCCTTCGCGGCACAGCCCAAATCCCCCAGCCCGCACCTCGACCCCGCCGGCTACCAAGCCGAGCTGGAGCGCCTGCGGGGGGCTTACGCCCGCGCCTATCGCGAGTTCTTCAAAGCGCATTGTCCCGAAAATGGCGTGCCCGCCCGCTTCACCGTGCACGTGGTCGATGTGCCTGATCAAGCCGCCAGCTACGAGTTTTACGCCACTGCGCTCTATCAGCGTTCCCGCCAGGTCTAACGAGCCAGCGCGTTCTTCTAAATCCGGCTAGTGAACAACAGGGCGCTGTCGGTGGTAAAATCGAGTCAAGCCACAGGCTAGCCAGGAGAAGAGACCGTGCTCCCACTCGCCAAGCCCGGATCTATGACCGAAGACGAACGCTTTATGTTCGAGTGTTTCGGCTACATCATCATCGAAGACGCGCTGAGCGCCGCCGAAATTGAAGCCGCGCTGACGGCGTCGAAGCGCCTTCATGCCGATACCAACGATGCCTGGCGGCAGATTGGCGCTTGCGTCGAGAAAGAACCTGAGCTCGCCCAATTCATTGATCATCCCGCCGTCTTTCCCAAAGTCCGCCAGCTTTATGACGATCAGTTCATCCTGCAGTCGTCCTGGAGCACGCTGCAAGCCGCCAATAGCGCGAGCATCGGCTGGCATCAAGATGGCTCCGATGTCTTCGAGTTTCGCGATGTAAGTTATCCGCCGCCCCTGCTGCAGCTGCGCGCCAGTTATAGCCTCACCGATCAATCGCGCGAATTCACCGGCAATATGATGATGATCCCCGGCAGCCATCGCAGCCCCGTCCGCTTGCCGGCCGACAAACGCAAGCAGCTGACCGTCTCGCCGATTCAGCACAATATCCTGTGCAAAGCCGGAACCGCCCTGCTCTTTCACAACGGCGTCTGGCACTCGCCGATGCCCAACCACCAGGACATCGACCGCCATAACATCCACTATATCTACAGCCCGCCCTGGCTGCGCCGCTCCGACCGCTTCGCGACCGACCCCGAATTTCTCGCCCAGACCACGCCGCTGCGCCGCGCCTTGATGGGCGAGTACGAGCGACCCGCAGCGCCATTCGGCGGAGGCGTGCCGCTGATTCCCTTCGAGGATTGAGGCCATGCCCCTCGACATCCTCACCATCGGCGAAGCGCTGGTCGAAGTCATGCGCACCGGCGTCGACCAGCCGCTCGATCAGCCCGGCCCCTTCAGCGGGCCCTATCCCAGCGGCGCGCCCTTTATCTTCGCTGTGCAAGCCGCGCGCCTGGGCATAAAGACCGCCGCCATCGGCTCGGTGGGCGCGGACGCCTTTGGCGACTGCCTGCTGCAGCAACTGGCCGCTGATGGCGTCAGCAGGGACGGCGTGCATCAGCATCCCGACTTGCCGACCGGCGTCGCCTTTGTTTCCTATCAAGCCGACGGCTCGCGCAGCTTCGTCTTCAGCCTGGGCGCCGGCGGTCATCTGGCGACGGACATGCTAGAGCCCGCCCTCTTCGACGGCCTGCGCTGCTTCCACATCATGGGCTCGACGCTGTCGATGAGCGCGGAGGTACTGAAAGTCTGTCGGGGGGCGCTGGGCATGGCGCTTGATGCCGGCGCGCTGATCAGTTTTGATCCCAACCTGCGCCCGGAGCTGCTGCCGCCCAATGAGGCGCGCCTCGCCTTCTCCGACTTTATGTCCGCCGCGGACATTCTGCTGCCGACCAAAGCGGAACTGCTAGCGCTGACCGGCGCCGATACAGTGCAAGACGCGGTCGCCGACTTGCTGGCGCAGAAGCCCGAGCGGCTGATCGTCGTGACGCGTGGCGCGGAGGGCTGCACGGTTTACAGCGCGGAGGGCCATGTCGATGTGCCGGGTTACGCAGTTGAAGAGATCGACCCCACTGGCGCGGGCGATTGCTTCGATGCCGGCATCTTAAGCGAATTGCTCACGGGGAAATCTCCCGCTGAAGCGGCCCGTTTAGCTAATGCTTGCGGCGCGCTGGCGGTCGGCGCCAAGGGGCCCATGTCCGGCGCCAAGTCCCGCGCCGAGGTCGAGCGCTTCATGGCGGCTCAGCGATGATCCTGGAAAAGATCGCGCGTCTGCTCGGTGCTTGCGAGGCGCCAATTCAGCAGCGCCAGCAAGAGTTCCTGCTTCACCTGCGCCAGCGACTCATCGTCCCAGCTGTTGCGCTCCTCGCCCGGGTCGGCCTCCAGGTCGAATAGCTGGCCGTAGTCCTGGCCCAGGAAGTGCACCAGTTTATAGCGCTCGCTCCGCACCATAGTCATCAGCGGACCTTCGTAGACTGTATCGGCCGGATGCTCGGCGAAGACCAGTTCGCGCCCGGGCCAGGCCTCGCCCTGCAGGGCCGGCAGCAGCGACTGCGCCTGTACGCTCTCAGCCGGCTGCACGCCCGCCAGCTCAAGAATCGTGCTGCCGATGTCCATCCACTGGCATAACTCGTTGATGCGCCGCCCGCCCTCAAAGCGCCCCGGCGCCCAGAAGATGGTCGGCACGCGCGTGATGATGTCGTACATGGTCCACTTCTGAATATGGCCGTGATCGCCCAGGCAATCGCCGTGGTCGCTGGTGAAGATGACGATGCTGTTCTCCAGGTAACCCTGCGCTTCCAGCGTCTCCATGATCTGCCCGACCTGCTGATCGATCATGCTGACGTTGGCGGCGTAGTAGGCGCGCAGGCGCTGCAACTGCAGGCGCGATGGCTCGAGCAGGTGCGCGATGGAGTCGTGATCGACTTGGGTGTTGTGCTGACGCAACTGCTTGAAGGGCGGCGGCTGTCCGTCGAGGTCGGCTTTTGTCACTTCGGGCAGCGGCAGCTCGCGGTCGATATACTCGGCGGCGGCTTCCGGCGTGGGATCATAAGGCGGATGCGGACCGGGAAAGCCTATCTGCAGGAAGAGCGGCTGCTTGACCGGACGGTTGCGCAGCCAGCTGCAAGTCAGACCGCCGACGAAGTTGTCCGATTGCGTCTCCGGCGGCAGGTCCCAGCTGAAGGCGCCCATGCGCTCCTTATAGTCCTCGCGCTTTCGATAGAGCACGCGCTGCTGCTTGACCAGGCCGCGGGATTCCAGCGCCTTGTCCCACTGGTCCATGTACTCGCGCCCTTGCAGGTAGCGGTCTTTGTTCTCGACCACGAAGCGCTCGTGAAATCCCAGCGGCGTCTCGAAGGGCTTGCTGTGCATCTTGCCGATGTTGACGCAGTAGTAGCCGGAATCGGCCAGGTCCTCGACCCAGGAATGCCGCCAGAGATCGCCGTTGCGCATGATGCCGGTGACGTGAGGGTAGTAGCCGGTGAAGAGGCTGGCGCGGGCCGGCGCGCAAGAGGGCGCGGTGATGTGACAGTTGTCGAAGCTGACGCCTTCGTTGACGAGCCGGTCGAGATTGGGACTGTCCATGTAGGGGAAACCCAGCGCGTTGATCGTGTCGTAGCGCTGCTGGTCGGTGATGATGAGGATGATATTGGGCTGGGTCATGGCCGGGCTCCTAAGGCTAGCGATTAAGCACCTTGGTCAGAGGGGATTTAACCACAGAGTCGCGATTGGCACAAAGGGCACGAAGGGTCTCGTTTGCGCTCAGGCTGCCGGCGTCTGACTAGCTGATCAGCCATACTTGGGATTATCCACCACAGCCGCCCGGCCAGCGCGCAGCAGCACCAGCTTGCGGAAGCCGTCGCGCTCGATCGTGCCGTAGTCATGGCCGGCGCGCGCTTCCCACACGCTCAAAAAGACGAAGTCCTCGGCGCCGATGTTGACCGTGCGGTGGGCCCAGAATGGCGGCACGTAAGCGGCGCTGCCCGGGGCCATCTCAATCTCGCTGGTTTCGCCGTCCTCGGTCTGCAGCAGCAGCATGCCCCGCCCGGACAAGCCGAAGTAGACCTCGCCTTGCTCGCGGCGGGCGTGGTAGTGGCCCTTGGTCATGTGGAACTCACCGCCGATGTCGCCGGGGGTGATGCGCGTCGTGCAATGCGGGATCTGCCCTTCTTCCTCCGGCAGCTCGACGCCCTGCACCTCGTAGATCAGGCGGTCGCCCGCTTGCGCCAGGATGCGCGCCGCTTCATCGCGGTCGGCGTACATCGCCGCCATGTCGCTGAGCTTGCGCTGGATAGTGTAGTCGGCACGCGACAGCGCCCCGGAAGCGAAATCGACTTCGGTCTTGGAGGGTTGGATGAGGTTCACGGCTTGTCCTTCTTTCTAGGCGGGCGACTCACAGAGTCGCCCCTACATCAGTCTTTTGCCACCGAGTACACTGAGAATTTAGAGGGCACAGCCGCTCGGCGGCAGCGACAATGGCTACCGTACTCACCCAAAATATCAGACACCCTCGGCTACCGCAAATGGCGGTTTGATAAGAATATGCCTAGTTCGCTTTTCGGTATGTCTCAGCGGCAGCGGAGAGTTGGTCGAAGGTCGCTTCGTCGAGTTGCAGGTCAAAGACTTCAGCCATGACTTCGGTCCAGCCGTGCAGGAAATATTTCCAGCCGTCCTCGACCGTCAGATTGAGCGCCTCAGCTTGTGCAGCGGCGGCCCGCATGAAGTCGCGCTCGCCGCGGTAGTTCAGCTCCCAGACCAGACCATCCTGAGGAAACTGCGCTTCGGACGTCAAGGGCGAGCCGGGGCGATCTTTGCCCAAGCCGGTGGCGTTGATGACCAGCGAGCCGGGCGGCAACTGGCGCAGCAGCCGGTCGTTATCGGTCGCGCTTCGGCTCAGATGGTACTCAAATTGCTGCGGCGTATCCAGGCGCTGATGGACCTGCCGGATCGAAGCCAGCCGTTCGGGCGCGATGTCGGTCAGGATAAAGCGTCCGGGATGTGGTTCATCAAGCGCCATACTGACGCTGATGGCGACAGCCGCCCCGCCCGCGCCCAGGCAGAGCGCATCTCGCGCGCCGCCCCGCCAATGTTCGCGCGGCACAAAATGGCCCAGCGCCTGCGCCGACGAGATCGCATCTTTGGCGAAACCCAGCAGCTTGCCCTCGCGCTTGATGATGCACGAGACTTCATCACAGATGCGCGCGTACTGATCCAGCTCGTCAATCTTGCCGCGGCAGGCCTGCAGCATATCGATCTTATGCGCCGTGATCAGCGCGCCTTTCACGGTCGGGTCGGCGATAATTTGCTGCATAACATGGCGATAGCGCTCCGCCGGCGCGCGCAGAGGCAAGTCTAGGCCGACGATCTCGCAATTCAAGCCGAGGATTTCCGACCACTTGGGAAAGATCTTCATAATAGAAGAGCCGCCAGTAGACACGCCGATGAATATGAGTTTGGCTTTGGATGGCACGGTATGTCGTTCTTTCCTTACCACCGAGTGCACCGAGTTTAATGAGTTAAACGAGGAATGCGCGAGTTTTCATCAGGCTGGTGGCGCGAACGGGCGAGCCAAGGCTCGCCCCTACAATTTTTCGACAATTTCGCGTCTCACTTTAACGTCGCCATGCTTTCACAGCGCGGCGATATCGTCATAGACCGGCTTTAGCGCGTCGTAGAGACGGTTGAAAACGGGCAGCATGCGCTCGTAAGTGGCCTGCGAAGCCGGATCGGGCATGACCGTTGAAGCGACCGCATTCATCTGGTGGATCATGTCGAAACCCGGGTAGAGCCCCACGCCGACGCCGCCGACCAGCGCCGCGCCCATGGACGTGGCTTCTTCCAGGATGGCCAGCCGCTGCACGGGCATGCCATAGATATCCGCCATGATCCGATTCCAGATGCGACCGCTGGCGCCGCCGCCGATGAGCCGCATGGCTTCGATGGC
>JAGWBC010000123.1:10294-10920 GCA_021296115.1 Anaerolineae bacterium
GTCAGCCCCACAAAGGCGCCGCGGGCCAGCGGATTCCAGCGCGGGCTGCGCTCGCCCATCAGATAGGGCAGGAAAAACAGCCCATCGGCGCCGGGCGGGACCTGCTCGATCTCCAGGTTGATGAGCTCGTAGGGACTGATGCCCAGGCGCTCGGCGGTTTCTTTCTCGAATAACGACAGTTGGTCGCGCGTCCATTGGTAGGAGGCGCCGGCCGCTTGCATGGTGCCAGTGGGCATGAACATATCCGGGATGACGTGGCCGAAGGTGAAGGTGCGGTAGTCGGGATCGTAGATCGGCTTCGGCGTGGACAGCGCGATCCAGGACGATGAGCCGACATAATTGTAGGCCGATCCGGCTGCGATCACGCCCGCTCCGGCCGCTGCGCAAGCGCCATCTCCGCCGCCAATGACCACGGGCGTTCCGGCTGCCACGCCAACTTCGTCCGCCACGCTTGACTGCACCTCGCCGACTACGTCCGTCGAGAGGCGCACCTGCGGCAGCTTGTCGGCGGGCAGCTCCACCGCATCCAGGATCGCGCCCGACCAGCCGCCCGCTTCCAGGTCGTACAAATTCATGCTTGAAGCGTCCGAGGGGTCGGTGACGAAGGCGCCGGTCAAGCGGGCCAC
>JAGWBC010000123.1:11184-13229 GCA_021296115.1 Anaerolineae bacterium
GACGCCGGTCTCGCTCAGCAAACGGCGGGTCGACAAGCAGACCGCATCCCACCAGTCGTCCGGATTCTGCTCGGCCCAGCCGGTATGAGCGTACTCGGTGTCGTAGGCGTGAAGCGCTGCGCCGACCAGCGTCCCTTCGCGGTCATAGAGCGCCGCTTTGTTGCCGGTCGTGCCGAGGTCATGCGCGATGACATAGTTGGCCATGAGCCGTCGTTCCGCTTCCGATTCGCCGCTGCGGCAAGCATACAGAATTCGCCCGGTGAATTCAAGCAGCCTGTTAGATTAGGCCAAGACACGTTAAAATGGCGTCAAGGTCGTGGGTGGTAATGCCACGCTCGCCCGAATCATCCGATCTGTTTCAGTACCCACAATTCAAGGAGCATCATCATGCGCAAAGTTTCACTGCTTGTATTGTTTACGTTACTCACGCTCATCGTCGCGGCGCCATCGTTGGCGCAAGACTTTTCGGGCCAGAAGGTCGTGGTCGTCACGCAGACGGGCTCGGCCATCGGCGGTCCCGTGCTTGACAAGGGTCCCATCTGGGAAGAGGCGACCGGCGGCAGCATTGAATTGCAGACCTTCGCCTTCGGTGAATTGTTCGAGAAGATCGTCACCGCCTTGTCCACCGGCTCCGGCGACAACGATGTGATAATCTACGCGGCTGACTGGGCCGGCGACATCATGGCGCCCGGCTACGTGATGGAAATCCCGCAGGAGACGCTGGACGCCATCGAGGCCGACGACGTCATCCCGCTCTATGCCGACCGCATCACTACCTGGGGCGGCGTGCCCTATGCCCTGCCCTACGATGGCGACGCCCACATGCTCTATTACCGCAAGGACCTGGTCGATAACGAAATGTACGCCGCCGACTTTGAAGCGGCCTACGGTTACGCCTTGGGCGAGCCTGCCACCTGGTCGCAATACCGCGACATAGCCGAGTTCTTCAACGGCATGGAAGTCGATACAGCCGGCTCCATGGCGCCGATTTATGGCGCGCTGGAAGCGCAGCGCCGCAACGCGCAGTCCTATTGGGTCTATCTGTCGCGCGCGGCCGGTTACGGCAAGGTGCCGGGCAACCCCTGCTTCTTCTTCAGCTGCGATGATATGACGCCGCAGGTCAACAACCCCGGCTGGGTGCGCGCGCTGGAAGAATACATCGACATCCGCAATGTCGGCGATCCGGAAATGATCAACTACGATGTCGCCGATACCCGCACGCTGATGGCCACCGGCACCGCCGTACTGAACCTCGACTGGGGCGATGTCGGCACGATCTCGGTTGACGAGAGTAAGTCGCTGGTCAAGGGCGCTGTCGGCTTCGGCGTACTGCCGGGCGGCGATTCCTACTGGGATTACGAAGCCGGCGAGTGGGTCATGGAAGAGAATCCGGCGCCTTTCATCGCCTTCGGCGGCTGGATCATCTCGGTAGCCGCCGATAGCGACGTCACTGAAGCGGCGCTCGATTTCGCCTCCTTCCTGGCCAGCAAAGACGTGGTCAACGAATTGGCCGTCACTGGCGGCACCGGCATCAACCCCTCCCGTTTCAGCCAGTTGGCCGATACCGCGCCTTGGGTCGCCGCCGGCTTTGACGAGGAGAGCGCCGCCGACTATCTGGACGCCATTCAGAACACCATCAACCATCCCAATGCCGTACTGGACATCCGCATCACCGGTTCGGCGGAATACCTGTCGACGCTGGATGCCGAGATCGCTCGCGCGCTGGCCGGCGAGATCAGCGCGCAGGAAGCGCTGGACAATGTCGCCGGGCTCTGGAATGACATCACCGACCGCCTCGGTCGTGATGTACAACTCGAGCAGTACAAGGCAGCCGTCGGTTACATGGGCGATATGTAGGAGTTTTGACCCCCACCCCAAACCCCTCCCCCATCAAGAGGGAGGGGCTGACGTCGCTATTCACTAGCTCGCTAGTCCCAAGCTCCCCTTCCCTCATTTTGGCTGAGGACAGGACACGTTTAACAAAGTCTCTGGTCATTGAAAAAGTACGGTGGCGGGGACTCGTCGTGACGTAAGACAAGCTTGTT
>JAGWBC010000124.1 GCA_021296115.1 Anaerolineae bacterium
CGAATTTCGCTGAATCTTCCAATCACAACGGCGCGTCACCCTTCCCTGATGATTCGGGGAAGGGCCGGGGATGGGGTATAAAAACGGTGATTTCGGCATTCTCGTTACTTTCTTGGAACTACTGAGGGCACAGAGAAAAGCCTTTCAGAATCGTTGGCAATGCAATTGCAGCCACAGGGTGGATTCACAAGTCATTGCCCTGATGCAGCAGACAGCCCGTCTACAATTCGCCGGACGGATTCGTTAAACTGAGGCAATGCAATTGTTCGAGAAGGCCCTGAGATTTATGGTTGTCAGCTGTCTGCTATTGCTCGCCGGGGCATGCAGCGCTGTTGAACAGGTCCTTGCGCCCGGGCAGTCGCCGGCACAGGGCTATCGTTATCTTGAGCTGCTGCTCGAAGAAGACTTCGCCGATGGCGGGGCCTGGCGCAATTATGCCGCGGACGAACTCTTCCTGGGTGTGGAAGACGGCGCTTACAAGATTGACTTCACCGGGCGCAAATATGTCTGGACGCAAGGCGATGCGCATTACACCGATGTCGTAGTCGAAGCTGACTTCGAGCAGAATTCCGATTATGACCATAACGCCTTCGGTTTGGCTTGCCGCCTTGACCCGGCTAACAGCGGGCGCGGCTACACCTTTCTTATCAGCGGCGACGGTTACGCCAGCATCCGCTGGAGCAATGGGCGCTCGCTCAAGCCTATCGTGGCGGCTCGGCCGTCGGCGCGTGTTAATCGCGGCGAGGCGAGCAACCGCGTGCGCGCTGTGTGCGTCGGCGACTACCTGGCGCTCTGGGTCAATGACGAATTTGTCGTCGAGGCTCGCGACAGGCGCGCGTCCGCCGGCGCGGTTGGCCTGGTCGCTGTGATGAATTACGCTGGACAGCGCCTGACGGTCACAATCGATGACCTCAAGCTATGGAGAGCGGCGCCGGATGATCGCGGACCCTGAACCCGGTCGCCTCTGTCGGTCGCAGAAGCGACGCTTGGCGCGGGCTCGCGTATACAGTGAATGAGAGCAGCCCTACAGGATTCGATCATGGGATTGGAAGACACCATTGCTGAAGCCATCGTCATGGGCATGGACGAGTTGGCCGGCAACCCTCAAAAAGCGGTTGAAGCGGCCATGGACTGCGGTTCGGCCGGGCAATGGATCAAACAGGAGACGACCAAGCTTGCGCTCATCGGCGGGGCGGAAATGGTCGTGCCGGGCTTGCACGCCTTCACCATCCCGACCGGCATCAGCTATCTGCTGCACAAGATGGGCTATATCAGCTGGGGCATCGGCGCGCTAAAGGGCGCTTACGTCGTCGAGACCGAGGCCTATTCCGATCTGCGCAATATCCTGACTGTCTGGGCCAACGAAGGCGACTTCAACGCCAGCTTGCTGGAGCATTTGGCGATTTCGCTAGAGGCGCTGCGCTGGGCGCTGAGCGAGGAGGGGCAGGCGGCCATGCCCGCGCTGCTGGTCTCCGCCGACGACAATACCACCGTGCGCACTTATCACATCTTGCAGAAGCTGGCGGAAAACCTGGTGGCTGGCGATGAGCGCGGCTACGCGGCGCTGCAAGCGATGACGGGGGAAGAAGCCGCGGCCGACTTGCTCGCCAGCGCGAAAAAAAACGTCCAGCACTTGAACACCGAAGTCATGCTGACGCGGCCCCTGGGGCGCAAGGTCAGTCGCCGCCTGGCCAGCCGATTGGCTTCGCGCATCGGCACGCGCATACCGGCGCGCATGATCGTCGGCTTCTTGCCGGTCGCCGGCGCCTTCGCCAACGCCTTCCTCAATGTACAGACCATCCGCAGCATGGCGGAATCGGCCGAGAAATACTATGACCGCCGCCTGCGCCGAGAACACCTTGATCTGGCGTCCAGCTGATTCAGCGCGACTAGGGCTGACGCAACCGCTCGGCGATATCCAGCACAATGCGCTTGAAGGCTTCCAGTTTCTCGGCGTCGCTGAGGTGGCGCAGCGGAAATGTCGGGCGCCGGTCGCAACTGTCGGCGGCGATTCGCGACCGCTTCGGCAAGAGCCTATTCAGCCAACGCAGGACCTCGCGGCGGGCGGAGCGGCGCGAAAAGGGCGCATGCGCCGCCAGCAGATCGAGCGGAATCTGCGCTGATGGCCTGCGGCGGTAAGCCCAGACGGAGAAGATTGTCACCAGGCCCGCACCGCGATTTACGCGCGCGTGGAAGCCCGGTTTGACCGCGCCGCCGAAAGCCACTTCGTCCGCGATCTGCCGCGCCCAATGATAGAGGTCGCGCGCCACCAGACCGGCAACATCACCCGACGGCAGTTGCTCCATATAAGGGAAAAAGTTGGCTTCGAGCGGCTGGCGCGAAATGGCCGCGGGCACATAATCGCTTGACTCAGCCTCAAGCTGGATTGCCGCCAGCGCCTCCAGCAGTTTCGCCAGTCCGCCGCGCCGCTCGCGCAAGTCGCAATACTGGATGTTTATCAAGTGCAGCGGAATCAAGACATCGGCGATCAGAGCGGTGATGACCGGCTTCCGCAGTTGATAGGCATAGAGGCATTCACGTTCGACCCAGGTCGAGCCCCGGCTGGCGGCCGAGAGAACCAGCACCACTGCGTCGCAGCGCTCAATGCCGGCTTCAATCTCGCAGAGCCACTCCGCGCCGCCGCGGATATTCTCGAAGTCTACCCAGACGCCATAGCCCGCCCGTCGCAGGGCAGCCACGATGAAGTCGGTTGCTTCGCTGTCTTCGTTGCTGTGGCTGATGAAGATATTGGGCATGATTATCTCGAGCCGCCGGGCAACTCTAGCCCTGCTCGGCAGCGCCGTAGCGTTTGATGACATCACGCGCCACCACCATGCGATGCACTTCTGAGGCGCCGTCGTAGATACGGAAGGCGCGCGATTTCTCATACCAGGTGGACAGGGGCAAATCGCGCGAGATACCGCGTCCGCCGCAGATTTGCACGCAGCGATCGAGAACGCGGCTGACGGTCTCCGCTACCTGCACCTTGGCAATTGAAGTCTCCACCCGCGCTTGCTCGCCCTGCGCCAGTCGCCAGGCCGCTTCGTGAATCAGCAGACGGCCTATCTTCAGCTCCATCTCGGAATCGGCCAGCATCCATTGGACTGCCTGATGGCCAGTCAGAGCGCCGCCAAAGGCTTCGCGGCCGCTAGCGTAATCGGTAGCGATTTCCAGGGCGCGCTGGGCGATGCCGGTCCAGCGCATGCAATGCGTCAAGCGCGCCGGCCCCAAGCGCGATTGCGCCAGCATGAAGCCCTGGCCCTCGCTGCCCAGGATGGCGCTATGCGGCAGACGGACATCTTCATAGCGTATTTCGACGTGGCCGCCGAAGTCCACCCCGCCCATCACCGGCACATCGCGCAGGATATGGATGCCCGGCGTCTCACGCGGCGCCAGGAATTGCGTTGTGCCCTGGTAGGGATGCGCGTCCGGGTCGGTCACCGCCATGATGATGAAGAAGTCAGCCAGCAGACCGTTGGAGGTCAGCCACTTGTGCCCGTTGATGACCCAGTCGCCGCCGTCCCGCACTGCGCGCGTTAGGATCATGCGCGGGTCGCTGCCGGCGCCGGGTGGCGGCTCGGTCATGGAAAAAGCCGAGAAAGTCTCGCCCTTGGCCAAGGGGACCAGGAAGCGCTCCGTCTGAACTTCATCAGCGAACTTATGCAGCAGGTGCATATTGCCTTCGTCGGGAGCGGCGCAATGGATAGCCAGCGGCCCCAGCAGGCTGCGCCCGGCTGCTTCAAATACTGGCGCGATTTCCTGGATATTAAGGCCCATGCCGCCCCAGGCTTTGGGCATGGTCGGCGCCCAGAGCTTGGCTGCCCGGGCTTTGCGGCGCAGCTCCTGCACCATCTCGACGCTCAGATCAGCGCCGCTGCGCAGCAATTCGCTTTCCAGCGGGATGGCTTCCTCTTCGACAAACTGACGAACGCGGTGAGCGATCGCCTCGACATGGCGCGGAATGGTAAAATCCATCGGCGAGTCCCTTGTGGCGCGTGGAATAATTCAGATGGCGAGTATACCATAGGGCTGGGCGGGAAAGGCGCGGATATGGTCGCGCTATGCTGGTTGAAGCGTCCTGCCCGCTGTGCCGAAACTGGACGGGAGAAACGAATGCGCAATTTCATCATCGATACGGATACCGCCTCTGACGACGCGGTGGCGCTGGTCATGGCGCTGCGGCAGCCAGATATTGACGTCAAGGCGATCACGGTAGTGGCGGGCAACGTGCCCTTGTCACAGGGCTTACAGAACGCCCTCTACACTGCCGAGCTTTGCTGCGCCTCCGTGCCGGTCTACGCCGGCTGCGCCAAGCCGCTGCTGCGCGATCTGGAAACGGCGGAGATCGTGCACGGCGACGATGGCATGGGCGACATCGGCTTGCCTTTGGGCGGACGCCAGCCCGCGCCGGGCCACGCCGCTGATGTACTGCGGCAGGCAGTCAACGCCAACGCCGGCGATATCACCTTGGTGACGCTCGGTCCCCTGACCAATGTGGCGCTGGCGCTGCTGCGCGAGCCGGAGCTGGCGAGCCGGGTGTCGCGCTGTGTCATCATGGGCGGCATCGGCACCGGGCACGGCAACGTCACGCCCACGGCTGAGTTCAATATCTGGGTCGATCCCGAAGCGGCGAAAATCGTCTACGAATCCGGCATGGATATCACTATGGTCGGCTGGGATATCTCCTGGCAATTCGTCACCTTTGACGCTGACCAAGCCGATGAGATCCGCGGCATCGGCACGCCACTGGCGGAATTTGTCATCGATATTCAGAAGACCCTGACCGAATTCTCCATGCGCGAGAATGCGCTGGCGGGTTTCGACCTGCCCGATCCGATTGTCATGGCGGCGGCCATCGACCCATCCATCTGCCAATACGAGCGTTTTCGCGTCGATGTGACGACGGGCGACGGCTTGGCGCGCGGCATCACTGTGGTGGACCGGCTGGGCGTCACCGGGCGCGAACCGAACGTCGATGTCGCCGTCAGCGCTGACCGCGCGGCCTTCGTCGAGCTGCTTCAGCGATCTGTGTCTTGAGAAGTAGCGTGGCTGAGCGCTGCCTACTCGCCGCGCCAGGCGAAGCCGCTGCCGGGCCTGGGCACGATCAACTCCATGCCGATCAGCAGTCGCAGATCATCGCCGCCGCCGTTGGCCGCGATGATGCCCTCGACGCTGGTATTGTATTGCGCGGTCAAGTCGTATAGCGTATCGCCTGGTTGCACCACATGGATGATGTCTGCGAGGTACATGAATGTTTCAAATTCGCCCCAGCCATTGGCCTGCGCCAGCCGGTTGAGCGCGCCCTGCGCGCGTTCGCCGCGGGCGAATTCCTCGTCCGAGGCGCGCAACGCCCCGCTCCATTCTAGGACCTGGTTTTCCCGCTCATCCGTCTTGCCCAGAATGCCCAGGATCGTCTGGCTTTGCTGCACGGTCTGGCCGAAGATGGTGGTGGCTTTGCCGCGATGCACCGTCATGCTGAGCGCATTGCGATGCACTTGCCGGAAGGTGACCATCGAGCCCAGTTGGATGTCCACGCCGTTGACGGTGAGATTGGCGGGCAGGTCCGGCGGCGTCTGAATGGCGACAAAGGGTTCGGCATCGCTGCATTCGGCGAAGGCGGTGCCGGTGGAGAGCGAGAAGGCTTTCATGGCGTAGGCGTCGCCCAAAGCCAGCCGCGGCAAATTGTCCATGGCGTTCAAGCGCACGATCATTTCGCTTTCGACCCAGGAGATTTCTCCCCCGTTCACAACTCGCAGCCAGTCGCCGGTATTGTCCCAGGCGTCAACCAGGGCCAATTCGTCGGCTGTCAGGCTGCCAACCGGCGCGGGAATGACGCCCGGATTCTTGTAGCGGGCTGTCGCTTCGGTGGCGATTGTGCTGAGCGGCTGCGCCACCTGCATAGCATCGGCCGGGTCGACTTCGTTGACCACCGCGGCGTCCCCGGCCAGCAGCACGATGATCCCGGGGCCTTCGCGGGTCAGCGGCAGATGCGCGCCGATATTGAGCACGGCGACGCCCCAGCGGCCCGCCTCTAAGTCCGCTGCGCTGGTCGTCAAGCTCGCGAGTCCAGAGAGGGGCGCTCGCGCGCCGGGCGAACTGAAGTCGGCGGCGTTTGCTTCCGCGGCAAAGCTGGCTTCGGCTGGCGCAGCGCCGTAGCACAAGCCGTCGCGCGGCAACGCGGCGCAGTTATCCTGCAAAGACTCAAAAGCCGCTTCGACTATCTCCCTGCAAGTCAGGTCCTGGGCAGACGCCAAGAGAGCGCCTAGCAGCAGCAATATCAAGGTCAGGAAAGGGTATCGGGCTTTCAAGTGGAGACCGCTTTCTGCATTGCTATTCCCATACAAGCCTGCCTTGCCCGCCCAAGCTAACCTTGCGGCGCTTTACGGCGGCGTCTGCGCTTGGCGGGTTTACCGGCCCTCTTTTGCGCTTTGCGCCACTGATCGCGCAGCGTGACCGTCCGGTTGAATACCAGCTTCTCGGCCGTCGATTCTTCATCGACGACGAAATAGGCCAAGCGCTCAAACTGAAAGCGATCGCCCGCCCGCGCGGATTTCACATGCGGCTCGACGTAGATCGGGTCGACAACGGTCAGCGAGTCAGGATTGACGAAATCCGTAAAGTCTTTGTCGCGGTCGTTTTCCGGGTATTCTTCGCTGAACAGAGTCTCATACAGGCGCGCTTCGGCTTTGATGGCGTGCTGTGCCGAGACCCAATGCAAGGTCGCCTTGACGCGCCGACCATCGGGCGCGGCGCCGCCACGCGTCTCCGGATCGTAAGCGCAACGCAGCTCGACCACATTCCCGTCCGCGTCCTTGATCACATCCTTGCAAGTGATGAAGTAGGCGTAGCGCAGGCGCACCTCCCGCCCCGGCGCCAGGCGGAAGAACTTGCGCGGCGGGTCTTCCATGAAGTCGTCGCGCTCAATGTAGAGCACCTTGGAGAAGGGCACACGGCGCGTACCGGCGCTCTCGTCTTCGGGATTGTTGATCGCTTCCATCTGCTCAACTTGGTCGTCCGGGTAGTTTTCGATGACGACTTTTAGCGGATTGATGACGGCCATGACGCGCAGCGCGGTCTTGTTGAGGTCCTGGCGGATATGGTATTCCAGCTTGTGCAGGGCGACCACGCCTTTGACCTTGCCCACGCCAACCTCTTCGCAGAAGCGGCGGATGGCCGATGGCGTATAACCGCGGCGGCGCAGACCGGCGATAGTCGGCATGCGCGGATCGTCCCAGCCGCGCACGTATCCTTCTTCAACCAGCCGGATCAATTTGCGCTTGCTCAAGACAGTATGGCTCAAATTCAAGCGGGCGAATTCAATCTGCTGGGGATGGTAGATTTCGATATTGTCCAGATACCAATCGTAAAGCGGGCGATGGTCTTCGTATTCCAGCGTACAGATCGAATGCGTAATCGCTTCGATGGAGTCCGACTGGCCGTGGGCGAAGTCGTACATGGGGTAGATTTTCCACTTGTCGCCGGTGCGCGGATGCGGCGTATCCAGGATGCGATACATCACCGGGTCGCGCATATTGATATTGCCGCTGGACATGTCGATTTTCGCCCGCAGCACCGCCTCGCCTTCCTGGAAGCCGCCAGCGCGCATTTTCTCGAACAAGGCGAGATTCTCCTCGACGGGGCGGTTGCGATAGGGGCTTTCGCGGCCCGGCTCGGTCAAGCTGCCGCGGTATTCGCGGATCTGCTCCGGCGTCAACTCGTCGACATAGGCTCTGCCGATGCGGATCAACTCGACCGCCATGTCATAGAGTTGGTCAAAATAGTCGGAAGCGAAATAGACGCGATCGTGCCATTGGTAGCCCAGCCAGCGCAGATCTTCAGTGATGGCGTCAATATACTCTTGCTCTTCTTTGGCGGGATTGGTGTCGTCAAAGCGCAAGTTGCACAAGCCGCCGTAGCGCTCGGCAATGCCGAAATTCAGGCAGATGGACTTGGCGTGGCCGATGTGCAAATAGCCGTTGGGCTCGGGCGGGAAACGCGTATGCACACGCCCGGCAAAACGAGCGCTGTCATTATGCGCGTCTATGATATCGGTGATGAAATTGCTGCTGTTGTCGTCGGGCATCGCATCGTTCCCGATTGTGGCTGCCAAGCGCGTATCATAAACAAGGTCCCCCTGTCCTTCAATAGGCTATCGCTCCCAGGGCAATTGCATCAAATTATTTTTCAACACAGAGAGCGCAGAAGGTCGCGTAGACACAGTCCGTCGACACCGAGTTTAGTTCTATTCAAGGCAGAACTCCTCGTAGGATCTTGGCGCTAATGGGTAAAAATGCCTGTAC
>JAGWBC010000125.1:0-8252 GCA_021296115.1 Anaerolineae bacterium
TGACGGCGTAGAGCAAGGTCGAGTTGGCGGGTCCACCGCCCGTCATAATGTAGACTTCGGAGAATGATTGCAGAGAAATGATGATTAGCGTGACGACGTTGAAGAAGATTTGCGGAGACAGCAGGGGCTGGGTGATTTTGCGGAATTTCTGAAAGCCGGATGCGCCGTCAATATCGGCCGCTTCGTAGAGTTGGCGCGGAATATCGTTGAAGCCGGAGAGATAAACGATGACCTGGCGTCCGCTGCCCCAGACGCCGATGAATATGAGCGAGTACATCGCCGTATTCGGCGACGCCAGCCAATTCGGCCCCTTAAGACCAATCAAATCAAGCAAGCCATTCATCAATCCGAAGCGCGGATTCAGAATCCAGATCCAGGTCAAGCTGGCCGCCACAACCGGCACCAAGACCGGGAAGAAAAATATCGTGCGATAGATCGACAAGAACTTTACGTCCTGGCTGAGCAGATAGGCGATGAAGATATCAAAGATGGTGGCAAAAACCAGCAGCAAGGCGGCGTATCTAATCGAATTGCCGATTGAAATCCAGAAGAGCGGGTCAGCGGTAAAGAGTTCGACATAATTATCCAGCCCAATCCAGCGCGGACTGAAGTTGATGATATTGAAATTGGTGAAGCTAAAGTAGAGCGAGGCGAAGAAGGGATAGACTGTAAAAGCCAGGAAGCCAATGATCCAGGGCGCGACAAAGAACAAGCCCCAGGCGGGCAGATTGTCCGTGCGCCAGCTATTGGGTTGATTGGCGGGATCCCGCTTTAGCTTGAACATACAGCGCCTTGCAGATCTTCAAGTGTATGGGCGAGCCATTGGGTCGCCCGTTGGCAACAGTGACATTGTAGAGACGGGCGACTCACAGAGTCGCCCCTACAATTCGATTTAGCGTGATGTCGCTAGCCCCTAAGGCGCTCTACTTCACGTCTGGCGCGAGATACAGCATCCGCCAGCACAGTAGCCGGGTCAGCGTCGTGGAACATCACGTTGTCGATGGCTTCGTTCAGCGCGCCGCCGAAGAAGCCAGCGCCACCAAAGCTAGGCGCTTGCAGCGTATTCGGCAGGATCTCGTCGCGCGCCAGGATCGTCCAGCCGCCTTCACGTTCCTCGACTTCCGGCAGGCTCGCCAGGCTCTGGCGCGATGGCATAACGCTGTCGACCAGCGCCTTGTTGACCGCCACCCAAGGCGACTCGGTCATGAAGTTGGCGAAGGCGAAGCCGCCATCGGGGTTGGCGCAATTAGCAGGCACGAAATACATATTGCCGTTGGATGTGCCCGGCGTGGCATCGTCGGCGCTCGCCAGCTTTGGCATCGGCGCGACGCCGAAATCGACATCCGGGCCGTATTCGCCCATATCGTTGTAAGCCCAGCTGCCGCGGACCCACATCGTGATCAAGCCGGTATAGTAGATGCCCTGTGGCGTGTTGCGCCCGAAGGCGTTGCCGCCGTAAGTAGCGGCGTAGGCTTGAATGTTCTCGGCGCCCAAGCTGTCAGCGTACGAGCCATACCATTCGAGCAGGGCAGTCATCGCTTCTTCGTCGACAGCGATATTGCCTTCGCCCTCGTCCCAGAATTGGCTGCCGAAAGCGGAGCTCCAGTCCCAGGTTTGTTTGGCGGGCACAGTGGGGGCGAAACCGAGCCGGTTGATGGCGCCGTCATCGGCAATATCGTTCAGCGCCGCGCCCATCTCGTCCAGTTCTGCGATTGTCGTCGGCGGGCTTTCCGGATCCAGGCCGGCTTCGCGCATGCGATCCTTGTTGTAATACAAGAACTGCACGATGGTCGAAATGCTCATGGCATGGATATCGCCCTGATATTTCATTTGACTGAGCGTGGCGGGCCAGAAGTCCATCAGGTCGACATTGGCCGCTTCGACATAGGGCTGCAAGTTGGTCAGCGCGCCGATGGCGGCGTCGCCGACAATCCAGGACCAGCCGCGGTAAGAATCGGGCGGCGAGCCAGCGGCAGTGGCGGCGATCACACGGTCATGAATCTCGCCCCAGGGTACAACGATATGCTCGGCCACGAATTCCGACTGCGAGGCGTTGAACTGCTCCAGCGAGCCGGTTAGCGCGTCCGCCATGCGGCCCTGACCGAAGCCGGTCCACACTTCGACTCTGCTCTGCGCGCCGGCCGGCATGCCTTGCAGCAAGGCTGTCGCGGCGCCGCTGAGCCCAGCGACCTTGGCCATGCTCATGCCGGCAGCGCTGCTTCCCAGCATCTTCAGCAAGTCGCGCCGGCTAATCTGTTTCTCGTTTCTTTCTGTCATGTCGTTCTCCTCGTAATAGTTCTGCTGCACTCTTGCTAAATCCCTTGCCCTTTTGCCCACCGCGCCTCCTTGTCTACCAATCAGCGCATGATTACCGAAACGAATAATTGACAACCAAACCAGCCTATAAATCAGGTTAACCGATTAACCTAACCAGCAGTGTAGCGCGTACTGATGATTCTGTCAAGCAATTGCAAAGACCAGACGCGCCGCTTACGGACGAAGAACAGGTGCTTGGTTGACGCTGCCGACCTTAGCCGGTTACTGCCATGATCTTAGCAAGTTATCGCGCAAGCCGCGAATCTCGATACCAAGTATCATGCAACGTGATGCTAGCGAGGATATACAATTGGCGTTATTCTCCACCATCTATTGTTTACGGCTTGGAGTGAATTATGCTCAGGATGACAGGCGGGAAATTGCTGGCGGATACGGTCCACGGTTACGGAATTAGCCACGTCTTCTTTATGCCCTATATCGCGCCGCGCGCGCTGATGGAAATGGAGAAGCTGGGCATCAAGCGGGTGCAGACGCACGGCGAGAAGTCGGCCGCTTATATGGCGGACGCCTACGCCCGGGTCAAGCGCGCGCCGGGGCTGTGCATGGCGCAGTCGGTCGGCGCGGTTAACCTGGCGGCGGGATTGCAGGACGCCTGGCTGTCCTGTTCGCCCGTGGTTGCGATAACCGGACGCGAGTGGCAAGGTCATCAGTTGCGCCACGCTTATCAAGAGGTGGATCATCAGGCGCCCTTCTCGGCAGTGACCAAATACAGCGCCTACGTCGCCAAACCGGAGGAGCTCTCGCATCATCTGCGGCAGGCCTTTCGCTCGGCGGCGTCCGGCACGCCGGGCCCCACGCATCTCGACCTGCAAGGCATCGACGGCAGCGCAGTCGTCAATGTCGCAGCCGATCTCAATGTCGAGGTCGACGCTCAATTCGCGCAGTTGCCGCCTTTCCGACCATCTGCCGACGACGAGACCATCAGCGCGGCGCTTGAGCTGCTGGCGGCTGCCGAGCGCCCGGTCATCGTGGCCGGCGGCGGGGTGACCGCGTCCGCTGCCCGCGCCGAACTCATCGCCCTGGCCGAGCAGTTGTCGATTCCAGTGGCGACTGCGCTCAACGCCAAAGCCATGTTCCCGGCCGATCATCCGCTGGCGGTCGGTGTGCCCGGTTCCTACTCGCGCGCCTGCGCCAATCAGATCGTCTGCGAAGCCGATTTGCTCTTCTATATCGGCAGCCACACCGGCGGCCAGCTCACCAATAACTACAGCATCCCGCCGCCCGGCGCGCGCGTGATCCAGCTCGATATCAATCCGGCCGAGATCGGTCGCAACTACGCTTTGACCCTGGGCCTGCAGGGTGATGTACGCAATACGCTGCGGAAGATGCTGGAGAGCGCGACCGAGTCTCCGGCGCGAACGTCCTGGATCGAGCATGTTCAGGGGCGAGTCAAGGCTTGGTGGGAGAGCATTGACGAGCACTATCACTCCGATGCGGCGCCGATGCGCCCCGAGCGCCTCTGCAAAGAATTAAGCGAGCATCTGCCCGCCGACGCCATCCTGGTATCCGACACCGGGCATTCCGGGATATGGACCGGCACGATGCTTGATCTGCGCCACCCTGACCAGTCGTTTATCCGCTGCTCGGGTTCGCTGGGCTGGGGGCTGCCCGCGGCCATGGGCGCCAAATGCGCCGCGCCCGACCGGCCCGTGCTCTGCTTCACCGGCGACGGCGGCATCTGGTATCACATCGCCGAGTTGGAGACGGCCGTTCGCTGCGGCATCAATACCGTGACCGTGGTCAACAACAACCACTCGCTGAACCAGGAGCGCGACGGCGTGGAGACGATTTACGGCGGCACGACCAGCGGCTCGGATGAGCTGTGGCTGTTTGAGGACGCGGACTTCGCGGCCATCGCCGAGTCCTTCGGCTGCCTGGGGCTGACCGTGACCAAACCGAGCGAAATCGCCGGCGCCCTCGAGCGCGCCTTCGCCGCCGGGCGGCCGGTCGTGATCGATGTGAAGACCGATGTCGAGGGCATCGCTCCGCTGGCCTGGACGCCTAAATGAAGTATTGAATCTATATAAGAGAACGTTCGGAGAAGAGTGAGCGCGGCAGGATTCGAACCTGCAACCAATTGATTAAAAGTCAACTGCGCTGCCATTGCGCCACGCGCCCAAACAGCCTTGAAGTATAGTTCCGCGCCCGGCAAAACTCAAGCGTCAGCTTGCCGTTCAAAACCGCGTCAATACCAGCGCTGAGTTAAATTGTCCTAATCTTGATGTCCCTATATACTGAGTGTTGATTTGGAAGACTTGGCTTAGAATCTCACTCCGAGGGATCTATGGCGGAGCAACAACCTTTGGAAGCGGCTGTCACTTCGGTTACGGACTTGCCCCTGCGTCGCTTGGGCCGCCCCGTCGGCCGTGATGACCTGCTAAGGTCGCTGCTATTGCGTTTGCGCCAGCGCCAGCAACTGGTCTTGCACGGGGCAGCCGGCGCCGGCAAAACCACCGTAGCCGCCACCATCGCCAACGTATATTTGCAGCAGCATTCTCGCCCCGTCCTCTGGCTGAACGCGCATAACCCGCCCTTGGCTGAGTTGATCGTACGGATCGCCCGCGCCTACGGAAACATGGACGCTGCCAACGCCGACAACCCCTTGAGCCAAACGCGGGCGGTCAAAGCGCTGCTGGCGGAGCATCAGCCGCTGCTGGTGCTTGATGGCGCGGTCGAATCGCAGACCTTGGCGGCCTTTGTCCAGCGCTGCGTCGGCGATGCGCCCCTGGTGGTGACCAGCACCGCGCCGCTGTCCCAGGGCGATTGGCGCAATCAGCCCATCGGCAACCTGGCGGAAAGCGATGCCCTGCGACTGTTTAAGCAGAAGGCCGGCCTCAAAAACGGCGAATCTGACGCGGACATCTTGGCGCTCGTCGCGCAGCTCAACTATGCCGCCTTTCCGCTGACCTTGGCCGCGCGCAGTATGGTCATCGCTCGGCAATCGCCGGCCGAATTCAGCGCAACCGTGGCCGACGCGCTCGAGAGCCATGACGATGACGCGATAGTCGCCGCGCTGAATATCAGCTTTGACGGCCTTAACGAACGCCTGCGCGACTTGCTGCTTTTCCTGGGCGCGACCGTGCGGGGCGAGGCGTCAGTCGCCTATCTGAATTTGCTCAGCGGCATCGCGGCAGAGTCCATCGACATGTCGATGACCATCCTGTCGCGGCTGTTCCTGGTGGAACGTTTTCAGCGCGCCGGCGAAGCCTGCTATCGCCTGCATTCACTGGTACATAGCTTCCTGGCCGACTGGGCTATCGAGCACGAACGCTTTGATGCTTTGCGCGCCGATATTCTTGATACATCGCGCGATTATCTGGATGTGCATGGCCGCGCGGACGACGCCGTCATCCGTCTGATGACCGAGATGAAGAACCTGCTGGCTTCGGCAGAATGGGCGGCTGGCAACGACGATCCCGACCTGGCGGCCGATCTGGCCGGGGTCATCGCCCCGCTGGAAGGTCTGCTTGCCGCCGAAGGCTATAACTACGAATTGCTGCGCTTGCACGCCATCCGCGACGGCGAGAGCCTCGAATTTGAAGATGTGCCGGACGCGGAAGAATCCGCCGCTGAGGACGTCGATGAAGAAACAGAAAAACATACGCCCGCAGGCGCGCCTGACGACGGCTTGTCCCTGCTTGAGGATGAAGACGACGAGTCTACTGTGATAACAGGCGAAGGCTCGGGCGAGGGCGGCGCCCAGGAGCAGCTGCCGGTCGACGACTCGACATTCGTCAGCCTCGATGAGCGGGAATTGCAATCGGTGAATATCGACCAATTGCGCACCGCGCTGAATGTCGCCAGCCAGAACAACGAGACCGCGCGCCAGCTGCAAATTCTTAAGGCGATCGCCCGCATGCAAATTAGCCAGGGGCGCGAAAAAGAGGCTGTGGCAACTTACGGCGATGTGCTGGAAATCTACGAGAACAGCGAAGACAAGGACGGCGTCCTGGAAACGCTCGACATGATCGCCGGCTTGTTAGTCAGCAGCAAGAGCACGCCGGCCGCCGTCGAGCAGGTGAAACTGCGCACGGCGCTGTCCTTCGCCCGGCAGCATGAAGATACGACCCGTGTCCTGCAAATTCTGGATGCCGTGGGCAAAGTGCAAATCGGCCAGAATCGCCAGAAAGACGCGGTAGCGACCTACAGCGAAGTGCTGGCCATTCACGAAGGGCAGGAAAACAAAGCCGGCGTCCTGGAAACGCTTGATATGCTGGCTGGCTTGCTGGTCCGCAGCGACTCGGCGGTATCGGCGCTGCAGCACGTCCAGCGCGGCTTGAATCTTGCTGACGAGCTGGCTGACGATGAAGCGGCTATGTACCTGCAAATCTCCGGCGGCGATGCCCATTTGGAATTGGGCGAAGCCTCGATGGCTGTCGAAGCCTATGAACGCGCCCTGGGCAAAGCGCGCCACCGCGACGATTCGCAGAACGAGGCGCTCATCCTCTACAAGCTGGGCATGGCCTATCTGGAAGCCAAGCAGGAGCGCCGCGCCATTGAGATGCTGGAAGACGCCAACGACCGTTTCAAGGAGCAAGAAAAGCGCGATATGGAGGGCCAGGTCTTGCGCGGTTTGGGAACGGTCAACGTGCGGCTGGAACGCTGGAGTGAAGCGGTGAACTTCCACACTTCGGCGCTCTACATCGCCCGCGAGCTCGGCGATCGCATCACCGAAGCCGAGCAGCTGCGCCATCTGGGCCAGATCTTGATCAAGGCCGACCGCCTGCCAGAGGCGCTGACCCGCTTGCGGCAAGCGCTCCACGTCGCCTACGAAGAACAGGACAAAGAAGATGTCGTGGCGGTAATCGCTGAATTGGTCAACCTGATGATGCGCAACTTGTTCCTGTCATCCATCGCCGAATTGCTCATCAATGACGGCTTGACCTATGACCCGGATGACCGCGAACTGCTGCGGCTGAAAAGTGAGGTGGTCGGCGCCAAAGAACGGGCCGCCGCGCGTGGCGTCGCGCTGGCTGTCGTCGCCGGCACCGCCCGTGAATACGCCGCCAACGCCTACAACTACAATTGATTAGTCAGTACTGCGGAACAAAAAAGGGACGGCGGTTTTGCGCCATCCCTCTGCGTATTCGTTGAAGTTGCGGACGTCTAGTTCTGCCGCGCCTGGATGTGATCGGGCAAATGCTCGAACACTTCGGTCAGTTCAATGTGATGGTCGAGGTGTTCGCCGATAATCTCGAAGGGTGACATGTGATGGTCCTCGTCAAAGACGATCATCCAGCGGTCTCCGCTGCCCTTGACCCAGCGCCCGCCGTAATTGTGGCGAATGGATTCGCCGAAGAAAGCGCCGAATTTCTCCTGGAGCAGGGACTTGTCGCGCTCGTTCAACTGGGCGCGATGTTCCTCAATATAGGTGTCCAACCATGAAACGGAGTCCGCCGAGAAATCCAACTGAATGTCTTCCTTCTCGCTCAGCACTTCAATGACCAACTGGGCGTTTTCCCGCAGTTCCGTTGATTCTGCAACCCTATTCAAGACTCTTGCTCCTCACACATACTGATAGATGCTTCGTTCGTGAATCCCCATACGCGGACCTCGCGCGCGACCCACGCACATAGGGACAGGCTGACTCAATGACTTCTTACTTGAGCTGTCATTTTCGCCGCAGGATCGCGCTTGCGACAAACGAAACAATCGACTGAATTGGTTCAACGAGGTCTGCCTGAGCGGGCAACGGGATTCGAACCCGTGACCTTTTCCTTGGCAAGGAAATGTTCTACCGCTGAACTATGCCCGCGATCTGGCAAACAGTATAACCAACCCAGCCGCGCCTATCAAGCCCAATCTTGATCTTAGCTGCGCCGAGGCAGCAGCGCCGCCCTTGAATCCCTAGCGCTTTCCGCTAGGTTGTCGGCTGCCTTCCCCTATAATGGATCGTATTGTCTATGGCGCGGCCT
>JAGWBC010000125.1:8326-11789 GCA_021296115.1 Anaerolineae bacterium
TCGCCCTCGCCATGCTCTGTTGGCTGGAAGAACAGACCGGCCAGCCGGCTCATAAGCTTTTTAAGCTGGTCGGCGGCACTAGCACGGGCGCCATCATTTGCGCCGGTTTGGGCTTGGGCATGAGCGCCCGAGACATCATGGACGAGGTCTACAAGGCGCGCTTGCCAACGGCCTTCAGACGCGCCAAAGGCCTGCGCTGGCTGCGCTTCTTGATGAACGGCATGCGCCATCTTTATCCCTACGGGCCCTTCCTCAAGTCACTGGGTCCGCTCGGCGAAGGCAAACGCATGGCGGACCTGGACGGCGCAACAGTCTTGCTGACGACCAAAGACCTGCGCACCAGCTCCACCTACTACATCATCAACCGCGGACCGGGCGCGCCGCTCTTCGCTGATTGGCCGCTTGCCGGTGCGGTCGCCGCCAGCGTGGCCGCGCCGCTCTTCTTCGCGCCGGTGCAGGGCAACCTGGTTGATGGCGGCGTCGGCTCTTTCGGCAATCCCTGCCTGGCGACTTCAGTGGAAGCGGTCGAATACCTCAATATGCCGGCGGAGAACTTGATCCATATCTCACTCGGCAACGGCTACTTTCCCAATACTTACGGCGAAGGGGCGGGCAAGGGCTTCTGGCTGAAAACCTGGATCGCATACGTCATTTCCGAGGGTCTGGACGATGCCGCCATGCAGCAGGTCTTCATGACCCGCGCCATCTACAAGTCGATGGATTTTCGCCGCTACAATCCCGAGCTCACCGCGCAGAACATTTCGCACAACCTCGACTTGGATATCGGCGATGTCGATCCGGGCGCCTTGGCGCTCGATAGCAGCTCAATGGCAGAGATCGAGCTGATGGAGCGGATCGGCTATGCTTACGCGTCCAAGATCGACTGGATGAAGGAACGGGCGCTGCCCTGGAACACCGTCGGCGGCCACGCCGAACCCGGCTACGAGCACAGCGACTGGACCAACTCGCCCTTCGCGGCGCATAAGTTTTAATTGCGCGCTACGGGAAAATGTAGGGGCGACTCAGTGAGTCGCCCGCACTATTCGTTTCTATGTTGCCTGTCTCCAAGAATGGAGCGGGCGGGGTGGCTCGCTTAAATACTGAAATACAACTCGAACTCGTAGGGATGCGGCCGCATCGCCACAGCGTCCTGATCCTCGACCTGCTTGTAGTCGATGTAGTTCGAAATGAAGTGTTCGCTGAAGACGCCGCCCTCGAGCAAGAAGTCGTGATTTGCTTCTAACTTGCGCA
The DNA here is from genome assembly GCA_021296115.1 of Anaerolineae bacterium. GTDB lineage: Bacteria > Chloroflexota > Anaerolineae > Aggregatilineales > Phototrophicaceae > UBA6055. The sequence goes on from JAGWBC010000125.1 coordinate 9,578, forward strand.
GCGCTTCGCCCAATGTGCCCGGCATCACCGGCGTCTCGTGATCGCCTTCGTACAAATCGGCTTCCGACGACGCGCCGGGGTCAATCTGGTTCTTGATGCCGTCGATGCCCGCCATCAGCAGCGCCGGCATGGCCAGGTAAGGGTTGGCGGCCGGATCGGGCCAGCGCGCCTCGACGCGTTTGGCTTTGGGATTGTTGCTGTACATCGGAATGCGGATGCCCGCCGAACGGTTGCGCGCGGAATACACCAGGTTGACCGGCGCTTCGTAGCCGGGCACCAAACGCCGATAGCTGTTGGTGATCGGGTTGGTGAATGCGGCGCAGGCCGGCGCATGCTTGATTAGACCGCCGATAAACCACAGCGCCATCTGGCTCAAGCCGGCGTACTGATCGCCACCGAAGAGCGGCTGCCCGTCTTTCCACAGCGATATATGCACGTGCATGCCGGAGCCATTCTCTTCAAACAGCGGCTTGGGCATGAAAGTGGCATGCAAGCCATTCTCCGCGGCCACATTCTTGACGATGTACTTGTAAGTCACCATCATATCGGCCATCTTGAGCAGGGGCGCGTATTTCAGGTCGATCTCAGCTTGGCCGGCGCCGCCGACTTCGTGGTGATGCACCTCGACCTCCATGCCGACATCCATCAGGCGCTGCACCATTTCGGCGCGCACGTCATGCGTCTTGTCCAGCGGCGGCAAGGGGAAGTAGCCCATCTTGATGCGATTCATGTGGCCTTGCGCCGGGTCGTCGTTGCCGCTGTTCCAATCGCCCTCGAAGGAGTCAACGCGATAGAAGCTGCTGTTCTCCGATGTGCTGTACTGCACATTGTCAAACATGAAGAATTCGGCTTCCGGGCCAAAATAGGCGATATCGGCCAAATCTGAATGTTCCTTCAAATAGGCCTCGGCGCGCTTCGCCACGCCACGCGCGTCCAGGGCGTAGGGCTCGCGGCTGATCGGGTCGTGAGCGTCGCAATACATCGCCAGCGTATTCAAGCTGAAAAATGGGTCGACGAAAGCCGTGCTCAAATCCGCCAGCAGAATCATGTCCGATTCGTTGATGGCCTGGAAACCCTGAATGCTCGAACCATCAAAGCCGAATCCGTCTTCAAATGCGCCTCCATCAACCGACTGAATCGGCATGCTGAAGTGCTGCGGTACGCCGCGAATATCGACAAAACGCAGATCGATCTCGGCGATGTCATTTTCATTCGCCCAAGCCAGCAGGCTGGCGGGGGACTCTGTTGCGGAGGCGGGGGGGACAAGGCTTGCCATTTCCATTTATCCTTTGCTAAATCCGTGCATAATGGTATCCGCGCCATTGTATTGGGCGTTTCTAACAACATCCACAGCGAAATTTATGGAATTTGCGCCGTGTTTTCTGTTAAATGTAACTAAACTCGCTGCGCATGGCGTCATGCATGGCCTATCCTGCATTTGCATTTCGTCTTCTGTTGTGCGCTCCTAGTCGCGCAGACGGGGGCTAGCCGCCGCTTGCGATAGCCTGTTAGCATAACGCGCGGTTCGACGCTCTGTAATAAGGGATGCCCCAAGTGAAATCTATGCTCAGAATTTTGATCGTCATCATTCTGTCGCAGGCGCTGCCGGCTCTGGCGCAGGATGTGCCGCTGCTCGCGCCCCAAGTGCTGAACGAGTATCCGCACGATAGCAAGGCCTTCACGCAAGGGCTGCTCTGGGATGACGGCTACCTTTATGAATCCACCGGGCTGTGGGGGCAATCGTCTCTGCGCCGCGTCGACATCGAGACGGGAGTCCCAGAGACAACCATAACGCTCGACGAAACCTACTTCGCTGAAGGGCTAGAGCGGGTCGGCGATCGGCTCATCCAATTGACCTGGCAGGCTGGGCTGGCCTTCGTCTACGACTTTGACAGCTTCGAGCACATCGACACGCTTGAATATGAGGGCGAAGGCTGGGGCCTGTGTTATGACGGGCGCTACCTCTTCATGAGCGACAGCACATCTCGGCTTTCGATCCGCGAGCCCGAATCCTTCGAGTTGATCTTCCGCGGCGCCGTCACCCTGGAAGGGCTGGTCATTCCGCCGCAGCTGCTCAACGAATTGGAGTGCGTCGGCGAGCACATCTACGCCAACGCCTGGAATCCCGACTACATCTTCCGCATCGACAAGTTCACCGGTGTTATTTCCGCCGTCATCGCCGCTTCCGGGCTGTTGACCGCCGCCGAGCGCG
>JAGWBC010000126.1:0-2081 GCA_021296115.1 Anaerolineae bacterium
GCCTTGCCTCGCCGCGTACGCGAAATGTTATGCTGCCGGCTCTGTCCGTATGGAAATCGCCACCGACAGTGAGACCTCATCGCGCCAGATGTGTATACTGTGAGTTGAGCCAGCGCCTACTGGATTCATTTGCGGACTCACTGTTCCGAGCGCCACTTGCTCAACTGCCGATGAGATTGACTTGCTCCTGACACGCCTTCAAACGGATGCCGACGCCATGCCGATAACTTACGCTGAGAAAGGGTCAGGATGCAAGCTCAAGATCTTAATGCTATTGCTCTACTATCATCCTCATCCTACCGGGTTGACTTATCTGGCGCAGGTAATCGCCGAGGGACTTGTCAGACGAGGTCATGAGGTCACCGTACTCGTCGCGCGCCATACCAAAAAAACACTGCTCGGCGAGTCCATGCTGAACGGGGTTCGCGTCATAAGATTGTGGGCGCCGGTGCGAATCAGCCGAGGATTCATTATGCCGTCATACCCGTGGCGTCTTTACCGTCAGTTGCGAAAGCACGATATTGTGACCATCTTTACGCCGTCGTTTGAATGCGCGCTGGCGGCTTTTCTGGCGCGCATCGCCGGTCTCAAGGTTGTTGCCAGCCACACCAGCGACCTGATTCTGCCCGAGGGCGCCGCAAACAAGATCGTGACAAGAGTGATGTTCGCCATATTCAAATTCATGGCGCGCCGCTCGGCATGCATTATTAGCCTCAGCGATGATTATGCCGACAATTCTGCCTGGCTGGCGCCGTTCAGCTCAAAGGTCAGGGCGATTTATCCGCCCATTGCCATCCCCGAGCCTGACGTGGAAAGCGCAAACCGGCTGCGCAAAAAGCTGCGGCAAAGCGACGGGCCGCTGATTGGATTCTCAGGACGGTTCGTCGAGGAAAAGCGACCGGAGCTGCTGATTCAGTCATTGGAAGTCATCAACACAAAATATCCCAATGCGCGGATAGTCTTCACTGGGCAGCATGAAATTCCCTATGAAGACACGTGGGAGCGGCATCGGCCGCTGATGGAGCGGTTCAGCTCACAGCTTAAATTCCTGGGCCTGCTTGAATCCAAGCAGGAGCTGGCCAACTTCTACGCAGCTTGTGATGTCTTTGTTTTGCCCAGCGACAGCGAAGGCTTCGCAATGGTACAGGTCGAGGCCATGCTATGCGGCACGCCCGTTGTCATGACCGATATTCCTGGCGGGCGCGTACCGGTACAAGAGACTGGCATGGGCAAACTGGCGATTCCAGGCGACTGGAGATCAATTGGCGAGACTATACTCAAGGTGCTTGACGATCCGGAAACGTATATCAAGCCGCGGGAGAAAATTGCCGAGACCTTCTCCCTGGAAGACACCTTGGATCAGTATGAGGCGACATTTCGCGAATTCGCGAGACCCTAGCGAGAAGGAGCGGGACAATAGCATGATCCGAAACTGCTGGTTTTCTGCTGCCGGCCCGCGGAACGGTCGCTAGCCCGATGTCAGACGATCGCGCTGGTATGCCGCAGGCAGACGATAGTTTGGCCGCCAAGTCGTCGGACGCAGGTGGTGGCGATTTGGCGACGCCAGCCCGCTCCTTTGAGGATCTGACCATCAGCGAGCTTTTGGCGCTGCTGTGGCGCTCGCCAGCGTCGACAATGCGCCGCCTTCGGCTAGCCAGCAGATCGACTCAAGCGCGCGGGCAAATTGTCGCGGCGCATCAGCCGGCCGCCATCCTGAGCGAAACTGATACGGGCAGCGGTCTTTCAGCGCGGGCGGCATTAAAAGTCGCGACTAAGGGACTCCGGCAATCGGAATACCGGAAACTCGCCATTTATATGCTCGCCTTTATATGTGCCTTGGCCGGCAGCGCCTACGCGCGCGGAAGCGAAGACATCACCAGGGCCGGCGGCCATTCGCTTCAGGTTGCCGCGCCCTACCTATGGCTGGGATTTCTGCTCTGGCTGATCGCCGATATCAGCGGATATTGGTCACAGATTACAGCATACTGGAAGGGTTGCGATCGGGAGCGGCGCTTGCTGTGGGGCGCCCGGCTGGTACCGGCAATCATCGTGGTCAGCGCCCTGTTTCGCTTCGCGCAGTC
>JAGWBC010000126.1:2202-10439 GCA_021296115.1 Anaerolineae bacterium
CGCCGGCAAGCGAGCAGATTTGGATTGTAGACCGCAAGCCTCTGCGCCCGCCTGCCTGGCGAGAAGTCAGCCGGCGTCGAAAGCTCTTGTTATTGCTTGCATCTGGTCTCAGTCTCGTGGTATGGGCCAACACCAGCGGAAACCGCATTGAGCCGCCAACCATGCTGGTTTGGCTGGCTAGCATCGTAGCCTGGGCATTCGTATTCGCCCCACTGCGCTGGGACCTGTTTGACTGGGGCGCGTCCGCAATTGACCGGGCCCGTCGCTTCAGCCTGCGCGGCGACTTGCTGACGCTTATGACATTTGTCTTGATTCTGATCGTGGGCGCCAGCTTCCGATTTGACCAGATCGACTCCGCTCCGCCTGAATTGATAAGCGACATGGTCGTTAATATCGTCGACGCCTATCGGATCCACCTGGAAGAGCATTACCCGATTTTCCTGGGCAATAATGGCGGCCGAGAGCCGATTCAACTCTATCTCCTGGCTTTTGTGTCAGGCTTGCCAGGATTTCACTTCGATCGCAGCACGCTTGTGCTGGTAACTGCGATGGAGAGCTTCTTGACTCTGCCTGTTATGTTTTGGTTCGCTGTCGAGGTAATCGGGAAGCATCGCCGTCGATACGCCCTTGTCGTCGGAATACTGGCGACGGCCTTGCTTGCGGTCAGCTATTGGCACGTCGTTTTGGCTCGGCAAGGCTTGCGGATTCCGCTCTCGCCGCTATTCACCGCGCTGTCCGCCCTTTTTTTCGCGCGCGCCCTGCGCCATAATCGCCGCGCGGACTTCATCCTGGCTGGCATTACGCTAAGTCTCGGCCTGTGTACCTATAAGTCCCTGCGCATGTTGCCCCTTGTATATGTGTTGAGCATTGCGCTTGCTCTGCTCATACGTCGTTTTTCCTGGCGAATGCGGGCGAGCTACCTGCTCAATCTGGCGGTATTGGCATTTGTGGCTGGCGTTGTCTTTTTGCCCATGTTTCATTACTGGGTTGAAGAACCCTACGAGTTCACGCAGCGCGCGACAACCCGCATGTTCGGCGACCAGCCTACGACCGACGCTGAGCGCCTGGCCTTTCTGCGCGAGAGTGGCGCTACATTTCTCAGTAATATTCGCAACGCCCTGCTGATGTTTCATCACTCTCAAGACAATACCTGGGTCTCGGCGGTACCCGGCCAGCCGGCTCTGGACCCGGTCACCGGGGCATTCTTGATATTGGGCGCCGCCGCCTGGCTGGGTCTGATGGCGCGCGAGCGGGATCCGGTTTATTGGTTTGTTCCGCTGCTGTTCTTCGTAATGCTGCTGTTAACTGCGCTGGCTATCGCGTTTCCGATAGAAGTGCCTAGCCTGCAGCGCGCCAGCGGAGCTATCCCGCCCGCCTATGTGATCATAGCGCTGCCGGTGGCCATCTTGTGCCGCCAATGCTATCGGGCTCTGCCGCGTATCCTGGGCCCTGCCGTCGCTGTCGGATTTGCGCTTGCGGTGATTGCCTCCTCGTATCAGTACAACCGCGATTTGTACTTCGGCGACTTTATGCACAACTACAGTCGGTCCGCGCGGAATCACGCTGTAGCCGGGCAAATATTGCGCGGCTTCGCCGAGAGCGACGGCGCCTACGGCAATGCTTTTATCTTAAATTCTCCCCATTGGTGGGATCATCGCGCCGTGGGTGTAGAAGCGGGTTCAGTACGCTGGGAAAACTCGATGGTCGATGCACACCGCCTGCCCCAATATATCAGCCACGGTTTGCGGCGTACTGATGAGCACCGGCTCTTTGCCGATCGAGACTTGCTGTTCTTTTACGCCGCGCGCAACGAGGAAGCGCCCGCGCGGCTGCGCGAGTGGTTCCCCGCCGGCAGGCAGCTGGAAATCAAGCAAGTTCCTGCGGAGAAGTCATTCTTCACGTACCGCGTTCCTGCGCTGGGCGAAGACGGCCTACATGAATTCCTGGCTGCAAACAGCTAGACCTATCCAGGATAAAGGGATAATCGACAAATAGATGAGCGATATTAATAGCGCGAATACCAATAATCTGTCGATACGACGCCGGTTGCTTCCGCCTTTACTACTATTGGCCATACTGGTTTATGGCGGCGCTTTGCGACTGGTCGGGCACAATTGGGACGACTTTGCTCACACTCATCCCGACGAACGCTTTCTGACTGCGCTGTTGCTGCCGCAAATTGGCGGCGGCAACTCTTTTACAGACGACCGGATAAACTTCCCCGAACAACAAATCCTGACAGCGCGCGCCCGCGACGCCCTGCGCAGTCGCCAAGACTTGCTGAATTCGAACACGCTCGTGATCGGCGCCGTGCGCGACGCCTTTGCCGCCGAAGCCGCAACCTGGCTGGTTGGGCCAGATCGCGTACGAGTCTTTCCGGATCTGTCGCAAGCGGAAGTCGCGCTGCTCACGCAAGAAGTCGACGCGCTGCTGATCAGCAGATCAGAGACTTCCTACGATACCGGCGTGATTCTTAGTGTCGATCAGTTGACATCCACAGATTTGCAGTCTTTGCGATGCAGCCACTATTATCCGGAGACAAATGGCGTCGGCGGTTATTTCGATACGCGCTGTTCGCCGCTCAATCCGCACAATGCGGCTCACGGCTTCTTCGTATACGGCACACTGCCGCTGTTTCTCGCCCATTTCGGCAGTGAGATTTTGAGAGGCGCTGCCGAGGCGGGAATCGCGCTATTTGATTATCAGGGCGGTCACCTGGTATGGCGTGGCTTATCGATGATTTTCGATGTGCTCGCAATTTTGGCGGTCTACGCGCTCGGGCGCAGGATACGCGGCGATTGGGTTGGTCTGCTTGCTGCACTGTTCTATGCCGCCGCCCCTCTGGCGATACAGAAAGCGCACTTCGGCACCGTCAACGCGGCCACGTCATTCATGGTCACGATGGCGCTATACTATGCCGTCGGCGTGCAACAGCGCGGCCGATTGCGCGCCTATCTGGTGTTTGGCGTTTTCACAGGGGCCGCCGTCGCCTGTCGCATCAACGTGGCGCCCTTGGCGTCAATCATTGTCTTCGCCGCGTTCATTCGAGCCGCGCCTGTTTTCGCGCGAAATACCGACCCGAAGGAACGCTCAAGGTTATTGGTTTATCACATTATTGGGCTAGCCATAGCCGGCTTGGGCGCATTTCTGGCATTTCGGCTGCTGAATCCGTATGCATTTGCCGGGCCGGGCTTCTTCGGCCTTTTGCCGAACTCTCGCTGGATTGAGAATCTCGAGAGCGTTAATACCGGTGTGTCCGGCCTGCAGGACTTTCCGCCCACCTGGCAATGGCTGGCGCGCCCCGCATTCATTTACCCGCTAAAAGATATGCTCTTCTGGGGCATGGGAATAGCATTTGGCGTTGTGGGCTGGTTCGGCTGGTGCTGGTCCGCATATCGATTGCTGCGGAACCGGCGCGCATCAAGCGACCTGCTGCTGCTGCTGATTTGGGTCGGCGGCTATTTCTTGTTCATGAACCGCCTGACCGCCTTAAGCTTGCGCTATTTCCTCCCCCTTTACGGCGCGCTAGCGGTCATAGCCGGCCACTGCTTATGCGATTGGCTCGCGCAGGCGAAAGCCCGCGGACGGAGTTCGTCAAGCATCGTATTGCCTTTGGGCATATCGGGCGGCCTGCTGACCATTGTCGGCGGCTATCAGATTTCCCACGGAATCACGGACGCGACGGCGATAACTGCCCTGGCTTTGGGCATACTGCTCCTGGGCGCAGCCGTCCTGCCCCGCGCCAGCCGATGGCGACCGCTGCTCCTCACCGCCTTCGCTGTCGGATTCTCCGTCATTTGGGGCCTGATGTTCGCGAACGTCTACCGGCATCAGAACACCTTGGTTCAATCGGGGCATTATATGTTTGAGCGTATTCCCGGCGATTTCTCGATGAGGATTGAAGGCGCCGACGAAGCTGTTCCCTTGATCAATATCGCCATTCACAACACGGGTTACGCCTGGGGCGAAATGCAGGGACCGCCATTTGACCGCGCCAACCTGTACCGCGAGGACCAGCCAATTGAAGTAGCGTTTACGGCGCCGGCAACAGGTAGGATTGAAGCTATCTTCGCGCCGCATCTCGGCGACCCCTCTGGCGATCCCGAAGCCGAAGAACTCCTATTCAGGATTTACGCCAAGGACAAGCCTTCTCCGGTGGCCACAGCCGTCTTGCGAACGGACCTAGTAAGAGACGGGCATCCCCTGGGCAGGTCGTACAGCATTCCTTTCGAGCAGCCCCTGCAAGTCGTGGAAGGCGGGCGTTATTCCTTCGTGATGGTGGTAGGCGCCGGCAGTGGCGACGTCATCGGATCGGGATCTGTCGTGCTCACTGAAGGCAGCTGGGACAACCGCGTCCCCGGCACGATAATCTGCTCGCTCCCTGAAGGGGTCACGCTGGCTCACGACCCGCCGCCGGGATTAGTCAATTCGCGTGACTGCCGCCGAACCCAGCCAAATCACGCGCTTGTCAATCTTCAAGATCAGATCATGTCCCATCCGGTGGACGATCAAGTGAAATATGACCATATCATTCGAACGCTTGATATCGGCGATTATCTGACGATTGCCAGCAATCGATTCTATGACAGCGAGCCTCGCAATCTGCTGCGCTGGCCCTTGACCACGCTCTATTACGAGAAGCTCTTCGCGGGCGAATTGGGTTACGAGCTTGAAAAGGTATTCGAGGAAACATTCGAGTTCGGCCCATGGCGCGTCGCCGACCAGCACCTGCCGATCCACGATTCGCCGGCCTGGTTAAACGAACTTGAGGCCGACGAAACCTTCCACGTCTATGATCATCCCACCGCTTTTATCTTCAGAAAAACCGAAGATTACTCGCGCGCTGCGGTGGAAGCGGCGCTGTCGCAGGCATCTGTGAAGCAATCGCAGGAATTGCAGAATACAAGCGACGAGGCGCAGCTCTTGGGCGTCTTCTATTGGCGACTGATAGACGCCCAGCCCGTTCCAACCGCCTTGACCTTCCCGCCGGAAGAGCGCGATGTCCAAAGCAGCGGCGGTACCTGGTCGCAACGATTCTTCAGCGACAGTCTCGTCAATTCCAATCAGGCGGCGGGCGTCGTCATTTGGTATGCAGCGCTCTTCGTATTTGGCGCCATCGCTTTTCCCCTGGTTTTTGCGGTCATGCCCAGAATGGCCGATGGCGGCTATGGCCTCAGCAAACTTGTGGGCTTGCTTATCGTCGCCTGGTTCGCCTGGGCTTTATCCAGTTTGAAGATCCCGATCTGGTCACAAGTTGGAATTTTACTGTCGGCCGCAATTCTGGCTGTCCTTAGCGCGACTTTGGTCCGCATCCAATTCGTCGAATTTCTTCGCGACCATTGGAAGCGGCTGGCGTGGATCGAACTGATCACCATTGCGGCCTTCCTGGTGATGATCGCTGTCCGCTTGACCAACCCCGACCTATGGCATCCTCATAAGGGCGGCGAAAAACCGATGGACTTCGCCTACCTGAACGGCGTCTTGCGCAGCACCACTTTCCCGCCGATTGACCCCTGGTTTTCCGGCGGATTCATCAACTACTACTATTTTGGCTATGTTTTGCTGGGGGCTCCGGCGCTGCTGCTGGGCGTCGTTCCCTCTTTCGCTTACAACCTGATGATACCCACCGTTTTCAGCTTGACGGGACTCGGCGCCTTCTCGACCGCATTCAACATCCTGTCGCGCTGGCGTCAGTCTCGTAGCGGTTCAAGCCAGTCGAAGCGGTCCCGAAGGCAACTCGGCAATCCCTGGGTCGCCGGCATCGCGGCCCTGGTCTTATGCGTCGTGCTGGGCAATCTCGACACCGTGCGCGTCTTCGGCAACGGTCTGGCATCGCTCGGCGGTTACCATAGGCCGCAGGGGCTGCATCAGTATCTGATCGACGAATATGAGTCCGAATTCGATGCGCCTGCCTCGGCTGAAACCCGCGCTGAATTGTCGCGGCGCGCGTCCGAACTGCATCCATGGGACAGCCTGCGCTACGAGGTCCACAACTCGACAGCGCTGATAAGCGGATTGCTGCGCGGCGCCGGGCGCGCCCTGCAAGGCGAAAACTTGCCCATCGGCAGCGACCGCTGGTATTGGGGACCCTCGCGCGTCTTGGCGGAGACGCCCGGCGTTCGTGGCGGCGCCATCACCGAAATGCCTTATTTCACTTTTCTCTACGGCGACTTGCACGCGCATATGATCAGCATGCCCTTGATATTGCTGACGGTGCTGCTCTTGTTCAACGAAGTGGCGCAGGCCGGGCGCGATCATCGCCGAAGGATTGACCGCTTTGCCGCCATAGCGCTTATCGCCTTGACCGTTGGCGCGATTCAGGCGACCAATACCTGGGATTGGCCCTCGATGACGCTGTTCTCGATCGTGGCCTTGTCCTACGCCTGGCGCCTACGTTGGCAAGCAACTTTCCGCCGCGTAGCTGAGTCGCGCATCTACTTCGCCCTAATTGGCGCGCTTCTGGCGGCATTTGGCGCAGTTTCCGTATTGGCCAGCGGAGCGCCCTTGCCGCTCGGACCAAATCCTGCAATCACGGCTGGGATTTTCGGCGCGCTCCGAGTCGCGATTGCGGCGGCAGCGGGAGCAGCCATCTTGTGGCTCATCATTCGTTATCTCCTGGTACGCGATTCAGCGCTGGAGTTGGTCGCGTCGGTCGGCGGCTTCATCTTCCTGAATCTGGCTTTCGCCCTACCCTACACTTCCTGGTATGCGGCAACTTACAACAGCATTCAACTTTGGGAAGGCGGCAAGACACCTCTTTGGGCCTACTTCGATATTCATGGATTATTTCTGTTTCTCATCGTTTCGCTGCTGCTATGGGAGACTTGCAACTGGCTGCGCGACACGCGGGTGAAAGCGCTGCTCGAGCACCGGCAACTGGCGAGCCAAGCGATAGTTCTCGTATCCGCGATAACGCTGTTCGCAATCGTTCTCACGATCGCCGGTTATCAGGCAGCCTTGATCGTATTGCCGCTGGTCTGCTGGATTTCCTTGCTATTCTTCCGGCCCGGGCAGTCCCAGTTCATGCGCTTCACGCTGGTCCTTATCGGATTGGCGCTGTCTATGACGCTCGGCGTCGAGGTCATTGTCATCGGCGGCGACATCGGCCGGCAGAATACCGTTTTCAAGTTTTACATCCAGGTCTGGCTGCTGCTGAGCGTGGCGGGCGGAGTGGCCTTCGCTTGTTTATGGAGGGCATCGCAAAATTTCAGCCGGACGCTGCAAGTCCTGTGGTACACGCCTTGCGTGCTATTGTTTGCGATAGCCGGCCTGTTTCCCATCATGGCCACGCGCGCGCGCTCCTTCGATCGCATGGCGCCGGACCTGCCGCTCACGCTGGACGGCATGGATTATATGACGCGGTCGACCCATTTCGAGACATCGCCCGACCAAGGCAAAAGCAGCCTGATTGAACTCAATGTCGACTATCAGCTGATTCGCTGGATGCAAGAAAATGTCGAGGGTTCTCCCGTAATCCTTGAAGGGCGGCGGCCCGGCAGCGAGTACCAGTGGAACGGGCGCTTCTCGATTATGACCGGCTTGCCCTCGGTGCTGGGCTGGAATTTCCATCAGCGGCAGCAGCGCACTTTCTTCCCGATGCACGAGTGGATATTCCAGCGCGAACGCAATATCCAGCAGTTTTACAATACCGACAATGTAGACGTGGCGGTCGATATCATTCATCACTTTGACGTAAGCTACATCATACGGAGCGGACTGGAAGCAGTACATGCGACTGTAGAAGGCCTGGAAAAGCTCGACCGCATGGTGGAACAAGGTCTGCTTTCCGTGAGCTACGAGGTAGATGGGGGCAAGATCTATCAGGTGAACAAGGGCGCTCTGATGGAATATCTGGTAGATCGACATTCATGACGCTGATTCTGGATTGGCTTTCGCGCGAAGGTCACCTGCTTTTCTTCTGGTGGCTCTGGATTACTCTGGCTGGCGTAGCGATCATGCCGCTAGCCCTGCGTTTTCTGTCGGCGCTGCCGGACAGCGGCTATACGCTCGCGCGTACACTGGGCATGCTGATCGCGACCTGGGTCTTCTGGCTGCTGGGCAGTTACGGCTTCCTTGATAACTCGGCCGGAAGCATCATCTTGACTTGGCTGCTGGTTTTGACGGCGTCTTTAGCGCTCTACTTTCGCGCCGGCGACGGCGAATTGTTCTCGGATTGGTGGCGGCAGAATCGCAGCCTCTTTGTCGTCGCCGAGCTGCTTTTCGCCCTTGTGTTCCTG
>JAGWBC010000127.1:0-731 GCA_021296115.1 Anaerolineae bacterium
CCCGCTGCGTGATCGTCGGCTCCAGCGGCGCTTCGCTTAGCCAGAGGACGTCATGACCGCGAGCTTGCAGTGCCTGTGCGGTCTCGAAGAAGCCGCCCCAGTCCGTGTGGCTGAAGAGCGGCGCGGAGATGAACCAGAAACGTGCCACAGCTAAATGTCCAGCGCCGGGGATTTCACGCCGGCTCCGGAATTCTCAAGTATGGCGCCAGATACTGTCCGGTATAGCTGGCTTCGTTGGCTGCGACTTCTTCCGGAGTCCCCTGGGCGATGACTTCGCCGCCGCCGCCGCCGCCTTCTGGACCGAGGTCGATAATATGGTCGGCGACTTTGATGATGTCAAGATTGTGTTCAATGACGACAATGGTATTGCCCGTGTCAGCCAGCTTCTGCAAGACATTGATCAGCTTGGCCACATCAAAGGCGTGCAGGCCGGTCGAGGGTTCGTCCAGGATATAGAGGGTTTGCCCGGTGGCGCGCTTCGACAGCTCGCGGCTTAATTTGATGCGCTGCGCCTCGCCCCCGCTCAAGGTTGTGGCCGGCTGCCCGATACGGATGTAACCCAACCCCACCGCATCCAGCGTCTCCAACTTGCGGCGGATGCGGGGTAGATTCTCGAAGAAGGCCAAGCCCTCGCTAACCGTCATGTTTAGCACATCGGCGATTGACTTGCTTTTGAAATGAACTTGCAGCGTTTCCCGATTGAAGCGCGTGCCGCGGCAGACTTCGCATTG
>JAGWBC010000127.1:737-9561 GCA_021296115.1 Anaerolineae bacterium
TTGTTCAGCCCCTGGCCCTCGCAATTCTCGCAGCGGCCGCCTTTGACGTTGAAGCTGAAACGGCCCGCTTTGTAGCCACGGATCTTGCTCTCGGGCAGCTCGGCAAACAAGCTGCGGATGTCGTCAAACATCTTGGTATAAGTGCCGGGATTGCTACGTGGTGTGCGCCCGATCGGGCTCTGATCGATATTGATAATCTTGTCGATCTTGTCCGCGCCGATGATCTCATCGTGGGGGCCGGCTCGTTCGCGACTGCGGTTGATCAGCTGGGCCAGGCGGCGATAGAGCGTCTCCACCACCAAGGAAGACTTGCCGCTGCCGCTGACGCCCGTTACACAGATCAATTTGCGTAGCGGGAAGTCAATATCAATACGCTTGAGGTTGTTGGCGCGCGCGCCTCTGATGGTCAGCGCCTCGCCTGAGCCTTCACGGCGACGCTCCGGCAGCGAAATCTGGAAACGTCCGGATAAGAAGGCGCCGGTGCAGCTCTCGCCGGACCGCGCGACCTCCTCCGGCCTGCCGGCTGCGATGACCTCGCCGCCATGTTCGCCCGCTCCCGGTCCCAGGTCGATCAGCCAGTCGGACGAGCGCATGGTGTCCTCATCGTGCTCGACCACCAGCACGGTATTGCCGATATCGCGCAAGCCGGTCAAGGTGCGGATCAGGCGTTTGTTGTCCCGCTGATGCAAGCCGATTGACGGCTCGTCCAGCACGTACAAGACGCCGGTCAATTGACTGCCGACCTGCGTCGCCAAGCGAATTCGCTGCGATTCGCCGCCGCTCAGAGTGGCCGCGCTGCGCGAAAGCGACAAATAGTTCAGCCCGACATTACTCAAGAAACCAACTCGTGATTGGAGCTCGCGCAGAATTTGATGCGCGATCTGCTGCTCTCGATCCGTCAAGATCGCGCCCTCGCCGCGCAGCGAATCCACCCAATGGCTTAGTTCGTCAATGGGTAAATGCGTGACATCGTGGATGGTCTTTCCGCCGATGGTTACCGACAGGGCTTCCGGGCGCAGCCGTTGGCCGCCGCAGGAGCGACAAGGAATCTCGCGCATATACTCTTGAATCTTGCCGCGAATGTACTCGGATTCGGTCTGCCCGTAACGCCGCTCCAGATTAGGGATTACGCCTTCGTGCCGAGTAGACCAGGTGCGCTGCTGGCCGTTGGAGTGATAGTAAGTGACATCGAAGCGTTTGTCGCCGGAGCCATAAAGGACCAATTCCTGATGTTTTTTGCTCAACTTCTTCCAAGGCACATCCAGCCTGAATCCATTCGCCCGCGCCAGGCTGCAATAGACATTCCAATTCCAGCCGCGCTTGTCCTCAACGCTGTGACCATTGGCGTTGATCGCGCCGTCAGCGATGGAAATCTCTTTGTCCGGCACAATCATGTCCGGGTCGATCTCGAGGCTGAATCCCAGGCCCTGACAAGTTGTGCAGGCGCCGCTGGGCGTGTTGAAGCTGAACAAGCGCGGCTCCGGCTGTGGCACGCTGCCATGCCCGTTGGGGCAGGCCAGATCTTCGCTGAACAAGTGATCAACCGAATTGTCGCGATCGGTCACATCCTGAATGATTATCCGCCCGTCGCCCAACTCCAGCGCGGTTTCGATGGCATCGGTCAGGCGTGTCTCGAAGGCTGTGGCTTCCTCGTATTGCTCATCGTCATATCGACGGATAATCAGGCGGTCAACCACGATTTCTATATCGTGAATGACATAACGATCCAGCTCGATTTCTTCGTCGAGGTCGCGCGCCTCGCCATCAACTCGCACGCGCGCGAAACCCTGTTTGCCGATATCGTCGAGCGCTTTTACGTGGTTGCCCTTCTTGCGGTGGATAACAGGCGCCAACCCCTGAATCCGGCTGTCGGCGGGCATATTTAAGACTTGGTCAACAATCTGCTGCGCGCTTTGCGCCGACACTTCGACGCCGCAAGTGGGGCAATGGGGGATGCCGACGCGGGCGTAAAGCAGCCGGAGATAATCGTAGATCTCGGTCACCGTGCCGACTGTCGAGCGCGGATTATGACTGACGCTTTTCTGGTCGATCGAAACTGCCGGGCTCAAACCCTCGATCTGGTCGACATCCGGTTTTTCCATCAAACCGAGGAATTGCCGCGCGTAGCTGCTCAAGCTCTCGACGTAGCGGCGCTGACCCTCGGCGAATATCGTGTCAAAAGCCAGCGATGACTTGCCCGAGCCGGATAAGCCGGTGATGACCACCAGTTGATTGCGCGGGATTTCCACGTCGATATTCTTGAGATTGTGCTCGCGCGCGCCGCGTACGATGATTTTGTCTTGCATGTTGCTCTGGGTCCGTTAGCGAATTGGCTGAAGACTGGCGTCCGGCACGAAACTTGCGTCAAATGCGCCGATGTTCCCGCCTGAAAGCGCAGTCGCATTATAACCCCTGGCGGCTGGCATTTGAACAGACATTCCGTTCTACTCATTCATTTAAGGTTATCCTTTCCTCGTATAAATCCGTCGGCAGAAACGGTATGATAGGGCTGGATACGTGATACCAGGCGCGACGAGGCTTGTATGGCAAATCAGTTTCAGTGGGATGATCCATTTCTGCTCAATGATCAGCTGAGCGATGAAGAACGCATGGTGCGGGATGCCGCGCGAGGGTATTGTCAGGACCGGCTCATGCCGCGCATCCTGGAGGCGAATCGGCACGAGGTCTTCGACCGCGACATCTATAGCGAGATGGCTGAGCTGGGCATCCTGGGCGCGACATTGCCGGAAGAATTTGGCGGCGCCGGACTTAATTACGTCTGCTACGGTCTGATCGCGCGCGAGGTGGAGCGGGTGGACAGCAGCTATCGCAGCGCCATGAGCGTGCAAAGCTCGCTGGTCATGTATCCCATCTACGCCTACGGCAGCGATGAGCAGCGGCGAAAATACTTGCCCAAACTTGTCAGCGGCGAATGGGTCGGCTGCTTTGGCTTGACCGAGCCGAACCATGGCAGCGATCCCGGCGGCATGGAAACTAGAGCGACGAAAGTCGACGGCGGCTGGACGCTGCACGGCAGCAAGATGTGGATCACCAACTCGCCGATCGCCGATGTCTTCATCGTCTGGGCCAAGGGCGAAGACCAGGGCGCGATTCGTGGCTTCATCCTGGAGAAGGGCATGCCCGGATTGTCGGCCCCTAAAATCGGGGGCAAGTTCAGTTTGCGCGCCAGCAGCACCGGCGAAATCGTGATGGACGAGGTCTACGTTCCCGACGAAAACCGGCTGCCCGGCGCCGTCGGCTTGAAAGGGCCCTTTGGCTGCTTGAATCTCGCGCGTTACGGAATCAGTTGGGGCGCGTTGGGCGCGGCCGAATTCTGCTGGCACGCGGCGCGCCAATACACGCTGGATCGCCGGCAATTTGGGCGCCCCCTGGCGGCTAACCAGTTGATACAGTTCAAATTGGCGAACATGATGACGGACATTGCGCTGGGCTTGCAGGGCGCATTGCGGGTCGGACGGCTGCTGGATGATGACGCCGCCACGCCGGAGATGATCTCGCTCGTCAAGCGGAATTCCTGCGGCAAGGCGCTGGATATCGCCCGGGCGGCGCGCGACATGCACGGCGGCAACGGCATCTCGGACGAATTCCATGTCATCCGCCACGTCATGAATCTGGAGGCGGTCAATACTTACGAGGGTACCAGCGACATCCACGCCTTGATTTTGGGACGATCGCAGACGGGCATACAGACCTTCATGTGAGTCTCGCCGTCAGTTTTCGCGGGACGCCGACCTCAATCATAAACCTGTGGCGGCTGGCGCTCGTGCCAGTCTTGCGTCTGCTCGTAGGCGTAGGCGATCCGGTAGAGCGTGGCCTCGTCAAATGGCCGTCCCATCAGCTGGTAACCAATTGGCAGGCCATCCGGTGTGAACCCGGCCGGAGCGCTGAGAGCTGGCTGCCCGCTCAGATTGGCCGGATAGACGTGATGAACAAAGCCATCGGTCGGCGTCTCTCCATCATCCGCGTCAGCCCGCGGCTCGCGTACGTCACTCAGCAGCGGGGCTGGCACGGGAATGGTCGGCGAAAGCAGCGCCGCCAGGTTCTCGCGCTGAAAAAGCGCCCGGGCGGCAGAGCGAAAGCGCTCGCGGGCCCGTAGCGCGGCGACATATTGCGTCCCCAGCACCGCCTGGCCAATCTCCAGCGTAGCGCGTGTGCCGGGACTGTACAGGTGTCCCTTTTCGCGAATCAACTCTTTGTGATAGCTGGCGGATTCCACCTTGCCGATGATGTTCAGCGTCTCCCGGGTAAACTCCAGTTCGGGCAGGCTCACCTCGATAATCTCGGCGCCCAAATCCGCCATCTGACAAATGACGGCTTCCGTCGCCGCGCGCACCTCGTCGGTAAGGCCGGGATACAGAAAGTACTCGCGCTCAATACCGATCCGCATGCTTTGCGCGCCACGTTCAATGCCGGCGGTGAAGTCCGGTACCTCCACGCGAGCGGAATTAATGTCTCTGGGATCGTGACCGGCAATCGCTCTCAGCATCAGGGCATTGTCGCGCACTCGGCGGGTCAGAGGCCCGATATGATCATGCGACCAGGCCAGCGGTACAACGCCAAAGGCGCTCACCCGGCCGTAAGTCGCTTTCATGCCAACCAGATTGTTGATTGACGCTGGAATACGGATTGATCCACCGGTATCCGTGCCGATGGCCCCGAAGGCCGAGCGCGCCGCCAGCGCCACTCCTGAGCCTATGCTGCTTCCGCCGGGAAATCTCTCGAGGTCCCAGGGCGTACGCGTCGGCGGTTCGCTGCCGCCGCAGGAAAATTCGTGACAGCGCGTTTTGCCGATAATGACGGCGCCGGCCGCGTAGAGCCTGTCGACCACCCCGGCATCGTGGTCCGGTAGAAAACCCGCCAACACTTTCGAGCCCACTTCGGTCAGGATGCCTTCGGTATAGCAGTTGTCCTTGACGCCAATTGGGATGCCGTGCAGGGGACCGCGATCGCGGCCGGACGCCAGATCTCGGTCAGCCTGTTCAGCGGCCGCCAGCGCGAGATCAGCCGGCACAGTGGCGTAGGCTTGCAGCGTCGGCTCGGTCTGGTTGATGCGCGCAAGCGTCGCCTCTGTCAGCGCGACCGCTGTCGTTTCGCCGCGGCGCAAGGCGGAAGCCGCTTCACTGATGGACAGATTGATGAGAGCGAGCTGTTCAGTCATGCCAGCCAGCGTCCATTTTTAGTATCGGCGCAAAGTCCTGCAGCTCGTCTCGTTCCAGCGCGTCAAGCAAGCGCAACTGCTGCGCCAAATCCGCCAGGTTTTCCGGGGCGAGATTCAAACCCAGCGCTTCCGCAAGCCGAACGAGCCGATCCGCGACCTCCTCCGGAGTAGAATTCTCATTTGACTGCGGCATAAGTTTACTCTCCCCAAATTGCGCGCCAGTAGCACCGGCGCCTGGACCCGACCAGAACTTAACGAAAACTGGACTGATGCGCCAGCTTCTGAACCGAAGTACTCGAAAACTGACGGCAATTGCATGGCGACAACATAATCCTCAGTAAGATCAATTCAGCGATGAAATAATACATTTGCCACCGAGTACACCGAGAAAAAAAGAGGACACCGAGTAAAGCTGTTAGGTAGTTATATGGCGGCGGCAGTTTCCATTGGTAAAGATTGCGGCACAATTTGTGCGAGCGTCGATTCAATAATGTAACCTCTGTGTCCTCAACATAACTCTGTGTGCTCGGTGGCAAAATGGAATCATTGCTTGCAATGCTGAGTTTAATTTACTTCTGTTACGTGCCGGTAGTCTTTGGTTACAATACAGGCATCAGATACGAGGATACATCCATGACGAGCAAGACATTTGAAGTGCCCAACATCGGCTGCGCCGGCTGCGTGCAGGCAATAACGAACGAGTTGAGCGATCTGGAAGGCGTTGCCAGCGTCAACGGCGATGTCAGCAGCAAAACGATGCATATCGAGTACGCGCCGCCGGCGACCTGGGAGGGCATTGTCGAGACGCTGAAAGAAATCGACTATCCGCCGGTCGCCAAGTAGACGATCTGCGGGAGGAACATGCGCCTCACGGCTGCGAGCCTCAAAGACAAGGCTCGCGAACTCGGCTTTAATCTCTGCGGGATAACGCCGGCGCGGCCCTCGCCCACGTTGGCCGCCTACCTGCGCTGGATCGAGCGCGGCATGCAGGGCGAGATGGCCTATATGGCGCGGCCCGACCGTGTGAAGCGGCGCCAAGACCTGCGCGAGATCATGCCCGGCGCTGCGACGCTTATCCTGGTCGGCATGGATTATTACGCGCGCTATGCGGCTGAGGAAACGCTGAACGATCCGGCTCGCGGTCGGATCGCGTCTTATGCCTGGGGGCTGGACTACCACCGAGTGCTGGAGTTGCGGCTGGCTGAATTCGTCGACGGGCTGGCGGCGATGAGCGGCGGCGCGCTAGATCAAAAGATCTATGTCGACACGGGCGCCATCCTGGAGCGTAGTCACGCGCAGCAGGCCGGCCTGGGTTTCATCGGCAAGAACAGCATGCTTATCCACCCGCGGCGGGGCAGCAGCTTCTTCATCGGCGAAATCGTGACATCGCTGGAATTTGACGACTACGACGCGCCGCATCGCGAGACCATGTGCGGCACCTGCACACGCTGCCTGTCAGCCTGCCCGACCGACGCCTTCCCCGAACCCTACGTGCTGGACGCCCGGCGCTGCATCAGCTATCACACGATCGAGAATCAGGGCTGGATCGACCGTGAGCTGCGCGCCGACTTCGGCAACTGGATTTTCGGCTGCGATATCTGCATGGATGTTTGCCCCTTTCAGCGCTTCGCCGAAGAGACCGAGGAAGTGGCCTTCCTGCCCTTTGAGCTGGACCGGGTGGCGCCGAAACTGACCGATATCTTGATGTCCAACGAGGCGTCATTCAGAGCCATGTTCCGGCGCACGCCGGTCGAACGTGTGAAGCGCGAGCGCATCGTGCGCAACGCCTGCATCGCGGCGGGCAATTGGCGCGGCGAGCAAGCCATCCCGCACCTGATTCAGTTGCTGTATGACGAGAGCGCGCTGGTGCGGGGGCATGCGGCCTGGGCGCTGTGGCGGACGATGGAGCTCGACGCCAGCAAGCTGCTGAGCGACCTGCATCGGCGCGAGGACGACGAGCGGGTGCGCGGCGAGGTCGAGGCGCTGTTGGGGTAGGTCAGCCTCATCACAATTTGCGGGCGACCAGATTGGTCGCCCCTACACCGCTTCTCCTTCATCCAGGTTGGGATATTGACGATGCCAGTCTGCCCCGTCCTGGTAGGCTTTGGCCACGGCGAGGGTCTCGGCTTCTTGGTGCAGGCCGCCGACGAAGGTGATGCTGGTGGGCGTTCGCTTGTTGGTGAAGCCGTTGGGCAGGACCACCGTGGGATGCCCGGTCATGTTGGTCAGCCCCAAGGTTCGGCCGCCATAACTGGGCGAGATGAAGACGTCCAGGTCGTTCATCAGGCGCGCCATGTCGGCGATGATTTGGCTGCGGACGCGATTGGCGTTGATGTACTCGACCGCCGGGATGAAGCGGGCGGCGCGGAAGACGTTGGGCCAGGCGTCATCGTCCTGGCGCGTCAGGGCGTCGACCGAGCCAGCGCGCGTGATCTGGTCGAAGGCGGCCGCCGCTTCCGCCGCCAGAATCACCCAGAGGCCCTGAATGTCGGTGTCGGGCAATTCAATCGGCGTCAGCTCGAAGCCCTGCGCGCGCATCTCATCAAGCACGGCGGCGCTGTTGACATCGTTGACGCGCTGCAGCTCCTCGCCGGCGGGGCGATGGTGGGCGTCGGTATCGCCGGCATCAGCCGCGGTGAAGGCGCTGGCGACATAGCCGATGCGCAACGAGCGCGGATCAAGCGCAGGGTCCCACTTGAAAGGCTCGGGCGTCAGCGACATGTCCAGGCCGTCGGGCCCATAAATGGCGCTGAAAACCAGGGCGCAATCCTCGACCGAGCGGCACATGGGGCCGATCTTGTCCAGGCTCCAGCTGAGCGCCATGGCGCCGTAGCGGCTGACGCGGCCGTAGGTCGGGCGCAAGCCGGAAACGCCGCAGCGCGACGAGGGCGAGACGATGCTGCCCATGGTCTCGCTGCCGATGGAGAAGCCGACCAATCCGGCAGCGGTGGCGGCGCCCGGGCCGGCCGATGAGCCGCTGCTGCCCTCGCTCGTATCCCAGGGATTCTTGGTCACGCCGCCGTACCAGACATCGCCGTTGGCGATCAGCACCGCGCCGGCGGCTTCGAGGCGGTGCACGACAGTCGCGTCCACATCAATCTGCTGGCCCTGGTAGGGTTTGGCGCCCCACTGGGTGGGGTAGCCGCGAGGCGCCAGCAGGTCTTTGGCGCCCCAGGGGATGCCGTGCAGCGGTCCGCGATACTGCCCGCGGGCGATCTCGTCATCGGCGCGTTTCGCCTGCCGGATGGCGAGATCGTCGGTGTAGGCGGCCACGCATTGCAGCTGGGGATCGTAGCGGCGCAGGCGGGCCAGGTACATCTCGGTTAGCTCAAGCGAAGTGACCTGTCGACTGCGGATGAGCTCGGCCAGCTGCGTGACAGTGTAAAAGGCGGCCTCTTCCAGATCGGCGGGACGGGTCACGGGCGGCTGAGCGCTCATGGCGTAGCTGCGCGGGACGGCGGCGGGCGCGGGATCGGCGGCCTTGACCTTGAAGTGCAGCGAGAGCGGGACGCTGTTGTCCAGCGGATTCGCGCGCAGGGCGGCGAGGTGCCCCAGGCGGTCGGCGAGCGTCTTGCGCATCTGTTGGCGCTGGGCGGGCGTGAATTCGAGATCAAGCAGGGCTTCGGCGGCGGCGATTTGCTCGGG
>JAGWBC010000128.1 GCA_021296115.1 Anaerolineae bacterium
ATTCCACCCTGACCGATTCGCCTTTGGGATAAAGCGGCGCCCACCAGTTCTCGATGTCATAAGCGCATTTGATGTCAGCCAGCAGCAAAATCACGCAAATGAACGCGATTGCGCTGCCGACCATAATGACAGTTGTCTTCAAACATCCCGTTTGATTGCGAGTGGCATCCACGAGTTTCTCAATTCCTCCAGGCATAGGCACAGCCGTTAGCGAGCAGAATCATATCACATTGGCGGGCGTCCGGGACAGCGGGCATTAAGCGGGACTTTGGCGCCGGCGTCGACATTGGCAGTTTTTCTAATGTTGCAAGATGCTTTCGTCCGTGCTATATTCGCGCATTGTACATACATTTATGTACAAATCTAAAGAGCTTTTTGCCGACCGACGCGGTCTTTATGCACGAGAAACTTGCGATAATCCGGCTGGATCACAACAGCTATATTTCCTTACACGTTCAGTTGCATAATCAATTGCGGCGGCTGATCGTCTCCGGGCGCTGGCAAGATGGCGAGCGCATCCCCACGGAAACGCAGCTATCGCGGCATCTTGATATCAGCCGCACCACCGTGCGCATCGCCTTGCAGCGGCTCGAGGTTGAAGGCTTGATCCAGCGGACGGCGGGGCGCGGCACTTTCGTGGCTCATCAATCACAGGAGCATGCCGCCAGCCGCACCATCGGCTATATCACGCACAGCTTCCACAACGAAATCCATAGCATCATGCTCAGCAGCGCCGAGACTGAATTGCGCTCGGCGGGTTACCAGGTCATCTTCAGCAATGCCACAACGCTGGCGGAAGAAGCGGCCATCATGCAGCAGCTGCTGGACGAGAATGTCGCCGGCTTGCTCATCTGGACCAGCGCCAGACCGAGGGCGGACACTGTTGCAGTTTTAGAAGAGTTTCAGCGGCGCGGCATTCCGATTGTATTTATCGACCGGCTTATAGATGGCATCGAGGCGGATTATGTCGCCAGCGACAACTTCGGCGGCGCCTACGAATTGGTCTCGCACCTGATATCGCTGGGGCACGAGCATATCGTTCAGCTGATGCCTAATATCAACGGCTTGCGCGCCGTCGACGAGCGCCATCGCGGTTACGCCGCCGCCGTGCGAGATCGCGGCTTGCCGGTCTATGCCCCCTGGAAGCTTGATCCTCCGGAGCGCCCGGAATTCCATGAGACGGACATTTACTCGCTGGTGGGGGAGAAAAGCCAGCAAATCATTGAGCAGGTTGTGCGTTTGATGAACGCGGTCGAAACCAAACCGACGGCGGTCGCCTGCATCAATGATATTCTCGCCATCATTACCATCAGCGCATTGCGCGAGATCGGCATTTCGGTGCCGCATGAAGTGTCGGTAGTCGGCTTTGACGATATCAGCATGGCGTCGCATATCGGCGTCCCGCTGACTACCGTAGCGCAGAATGCTTATGAATTGGGCAAGTCCGCTTCGAAGCAGCTGCTTGATCGCCTGGAAGGCGACGATTCGCCACCGCGCGCTTGCACTGTTCCAACGCGCCTGCGCATTCGCGCGTCAACGGCGGCGCCGCTTGTGGACGCCGAGAGAATGGTATCGACCTAGAATCGACCAAGAGGAGGAGGGCTTATCGAGGGAAGATGAATCGCATTAGCTTTGGCAGTCCCGGGCGTCGCTGACGCGCCCGTCATTCAGCAGTGAATGGCAAACCGATTGTGGAGTCGGCAAACGCAACCCATCTATTCAATAGCTGTAGGAGTACTACACAATGAAAGCAAGAGCACTTCTTCTCGTTCTTCTCGTTGTCGTCTTCGCGGCGCTCAGCTTCACCGCTGTCGCCCAGGATGTCGCTCGTGAAGATACCGTCATCTTCGACATTGACGGTCCCGCCGGCGCTGTCGCCAACTACGACCAGATGAACTTCCTGCTGCCCAACAACCATCGCAACAAGGGCTTGCATCAAGCCGTTGCCGAGCCGCTCTTCATCCTGAACTATGAGACCGGCGAGATTATGCCTTGGCTGGCCGAGAGCATGGAAGCCAACGACGGGCTTGACGTCTGGACCCTGAACCTGCGTGAAGGCGCGGAATGGTCTGACGGCGAAGCCTTCGATTCGGAAGACGTCGTCTTCACTATCAACCTGCTGATCAACGACGAAACCGCGTCGCTCAGCTACGCCGGCAACGTCCAGACCTGGATCGAGAGCGTCGAGGCTATCGACGACCTGACGGTTCAGTTCAACCTGAAGGCGCCGAACCCGCGCTTCCAGCTGGACTTCTTCTCCGTCCGCATCTGGGGTGGCATCAATATGCTTCCCGAGCATGTCTGGCACGACAAGGATCCTTTCACCTTCAAGTTCTTCGATCCCGAACAAGGCTGGCCGCTGGGCACTGGTCCCTACGTGATCACCTCCGCCAACGAGACCACCTGGGTCTACGACCGCAACGACGATTGGTGGGGCGCTAAAACGGGCGTCTTCAAGCTGCCTGAACCGCAGCGCGCCCTCTGGGTCGTAACCGGCAACGATCAGATCCGCACGACCAGGGCTGTCGCCAACGAGCTCGACAGCATCATGGACGTCACGCTGGGCGCTTTCGAAGCCATGCAAGCGGCCAACGACAAGATCTTCGCCTGGGTCGACGGCATGCCCTTCGTATGGCTGGATCCCTGCCCGCGGCAGCTGTCCTTCCAGACGCAAGTAGCGCCTTGGGACAACGCCGAAATGCGCTGGGCCATCAACCACGCTATCAGCCGCCAGCAAGTCATCGACATTGCATACGAAGGCGTCACCATCCCCTCGCGTACGCTCTACGTTGAGTACGGTGGCATGTTCCCCTACATCGACGCCATCGAAGATGCCGGCATGAGCTTCAACACCGAAGCTGATCTCGACGCAGCCGCCGCGCTGCTGGAGAACAACGGCTACTCGCGCAATGACGACGGCCGCTGGGTTGACGGCGACGGCGACGCCCTGAGCCTGTCAATCCAGGTTCACGAAGGTTTCGTTGAGAAACGCCGCATCACCACCAACCTGGTTGAGCAGCTGCAGACCTTCGGCATCGAGGCTTCGGCCGCGGTCATCGCCGGCGCCACCTGGGGCGACAACAAGCGCTTCGGCAACTACGAAGCCACCACCGACTGGGATGCTTGCGGTTCCATCAACGAGCCCTGGGCTTCGCTGGATCGCTACACCGCCCGCTGGTGGGTACCCGTTGGCGAGCGCTCCTCGGGCAGCAACCATGTCCGTTGGGATGGCATGAACAACGAAGCTTACAGCGAACTCGTCGGTCAACTGGGTTCATTGCCTCTGGGTCACCCGGACGCCATTGACCTGGTCGTAGAAGCCTATGGCTACCTCTACGAAGACCTGCCGTTCATCCCCTTGAACCAGGCGACCAAGCTGATCCCCTTCAACAGCACTTACTGGGAAGGCTGGCCCACGTCCGAGAATAACTGGAACCACCCGGCTACCTGGTGGCAATCGACGCATCAATTCTTCCAGGAGATCACCAAGGCTGGAATGTAGATCGGTCGAATTGACCATTCGTGAGGTTGGGGTTGGCGCGAGCTGACCGCCAACCTCGCAAACCCCCTCCCGAAGTTCGGTGTCTACAGGACCCAACAGGCGGGCGGGGGTTTGCCCGAAATATTGCAAATGCACTCATTCGTTATGTAGCTGGAAATTAAAAGTACCTTATTCCGGACATCGCAAGCGACAATAGAGAAGGGCACTGGCATGGGAGCATTTTCCTTAAACTACCTGGTCCGACGTCTGCTCGTTTTTTTCCTCACGCTATGGGTAGCGGCCACGCTGATATTTATCATCCCGCGCCTGGCGCCCGGCGATCCCATTACGGCGATGGTAGCGCGGTTGACGCAGCAAGCCGGATTTGTAGAGAACGCCGACCTCATCATTGAAGGCTGGCGCGAGCGCTTTGGATTGAATGACCCGGTATACGTGCAATACCTGCGCTATTTGACGGGTCTGCTTCAGGGCGACCTCGGCTACTCCCTGGCGCGTTTCCCCTCGACTGTGTCCGAGTTGGTGGGGCGGGCGCTGCCCTGGACGCTGGGCTTGGTCGGCGTGGCAACCTTGATTTTCTTCTCCGTCGGCAATCTCTGCGGCGCTTTGCTGGCTTGGGGGAAGACGCCCAGACTGGTCAAAGTGATGATCCCGATGTCGATGATCTTCACTTCGATTCCGCCGCTGCTGGCCGGGCTGCTCATCGTCTATGTCTTCGGCTTCTTAATACCTATCTTCCCGCAAGCCTATGCCTACGACTATAACTTTGCCAGGCCCGAGCTCACGCTGGAATTCTTCGCCAACGTGCTCTACCACGGTTTCCTGCCGGCCATGTCGATTGTACTGGTGACCTTCGGCTACTGGGCGCTGGGCATGCGCGGCATGATGATCACCATCGAGGGCGAAGATTATATGATCCTGGCGCAAGCCAAGGGTCTGAAGCCATTCTACGTCCTCTATCGCTACATGATTCGCAACGCCATCCTGCCGCAGATGACGGCGCTGGCCGTCTCCATCGGCACGCTCGTCAACGGCGTCGTCCTGGTCGAAGTTATTTTCAGCTACAACGGCATGGGCACGCTCATATTCACCGCCCTGCGCGAGCAGGACTTCGGCTTGATACAAGGCACATCGTTCATCTTGATCACGACTAGCGCGCTGGCGGTATTAATCATCGATTTGAGCTATCCGCTGATTGACCCGCGCATCAGCCTGGAAGGGAGATAGCCATGGCGGAAGACAAAAAGGTCAAAGACGCTCCCGTCGCCGGCGGCACCAAGCAGGCGGGCGTCTTAAATCGCTTTGACAATCCCTGGCTCAATTGGAAGTTTCTCAGTGGCGCCGGAATCCTCGGGTTTCTGTTTTTTCTGATTTTCCTGGGCTACCAGTTGTGGGATACCAACCTGGCGCTGTCCGCTCGCTCGCCATTGAACCTGCCGCCGCCGGGCTTCACCAACTGGCGCGGGCAAGAAGGCGTGCCGGAGCATCCGCTGGGCACGGAAAATAGCGGGCGTGATATGCTGGCGCTGATTATCGTCGGTACGCCGCGCACGATCATGGTCGGCGTCATCGCGGCCACAGTGGGCATGTTGATTGGCATACTGCTGGGTTTCATGGCCGGTTTTCTGGGCGGCCTGTTTGATGATGTGATTCGATTAGCCGTCGATATCATGATCACCATCCCCTCGCTGCTCGTCTTGATTGTCATTCAGGCGGTCTTGGGACGGGTGGACCTGCTGACCATGGCGCTATTGATTTCAATATTCTCCTGGGCCACGCCCACGCGCTATATCCGCGCGCAGGTGCTCAGCATGCGTGAAAGCGGCTACGTGCAGATGGCGCGGCTTTCCGGCGTTCCCGTTCGCGACATCATGTTCAAGGAGATCATGCCCAATCTGCTGCCCTACTTGGGCGCGAGTTATATCGGCAATATGCAGGGCGCGATCATCTCAATGGTGGGCTTGGAAGTGCTGGGCTTCGGTCCGCAGCGCATCCCGTCGCTGGGCGTAGCGATCTTCTTCTCAATTGAAGCCGGCGCGCTATTCCGCAATATGTGGTGGTGGTGGGGCATCCCCACGGTCATCCTGGCCATCGTTTTCGTCGCCCTCCTGCTGATCAACCTGGGCTTGGACGAGATCGCCAATCCGCGCTTGCGCAAAGCCAGCTAGCCCACCGGAGCAAAGGTCTATGGAAAAGCAAATGGAAAACGGCAGCGAGCGCGTCGTCTTGAAAGTCGAGAAGTTGCGCATTCATTACGCTACGCCGCAGGGCGACGTCATCGCCGTCAGCGATATCAGCTTCAACTTGTACGAAGGCGAAACCCTGGGTTTGGTGGGCGAGTCCGGTTGCGGCAAGTCGACCACGGCTTACGGCATCCTGCAATTGGTGCAGCCGCCCGGTTATATCGTCAACGGCAGCATTGAAGTAGATGGCACGGAAGTGCTGGACCTCAGCGAAGAGGAACTGCGCAAATTCCGCTGGACCGGTTTGTCGCTTATCCCGCAAGGCGCCATGAATTCGCTCAACCCTACCATGCGCGTCAAAGACCAGATCATTGATGTGATCGAGTCGCATGAGGGCAAGAAGAGTGACAAGCAGTCCATGCGCGCGCGCATCCTGGAGCTCTTCCAAAATGTGGGCCTGCCCAACCGCATCTACAATATGTACCCGCACGAACTCAGCGGCGGCATGAAGCAGCGCGTTTGCATCGCCATGGGTGTGGCGCTGCACCCGACAGTGGTGATCGCCGACGAAGCGACCAGCGCGCTGGATGTGGTCGTGCAGCGGATCGTGGCGCAGACCTTGGTCAAGGTGAAAGACGAGATCGGCGTCTCGCTGATCGTCATCGGTCATGATATGGGCTTGCTGGCGCAGATTGTCGATCGCATCGCCGTCATGTACGCCGGCAAAATGGTGGAGATCGCGCCGGTCGAGAATATCTACGCCGAGCCGCTGCATCCCTATACGCGACTGCTCATCGACTCCATCCCCTCGATCAAAGAGCGCAAACCGCTCAAAATCACCGAAGGCATCACGCATGACCCGCGCAATCCGCCTTCCGGCTGCATCTTCCGGCTGCGCTGCCCCTTTGCCTGGGAGCACTGCGCCGAGGTAGAGCCGGAGCCGATTGATGCCGAATACAAGCACGAGGTTGCCTGTCATCTCTATGACGAGCGATTTGAGGAGAGGAGGGCAAATGCCTTCGCCACTTTTGCAAATCCGTGACGCCACCAAGATCTATTACAGCGGCGGCTTCCTCGGTGACAAGAAATCGGTTGTCGCGCTAGACAACTTCAATATGACCATTGATGAATCGCCGGCGACCATTACCACCATCGCCGGTGAGAGCGGCAGCGGCAAAACCACGCTGGCGAATCTCGTCCTCGGCTTTATCAAGCTCACATCGGGCAAGATCATATTCGAAGGCGAAGATATCACCGATATGAGCGACGAGCAGCTGAAGGAATATCGGCGCAACGTGCAAGCCGTCTTTCAAGACCCCTTCGGCGTCTACAATCCCTTCTACCGCATTGATCATATTTTTGATCTGGTCAACAAGCATTTCAGCTTGTCGGACAATCAGAGCGAATACCGCGACATGGTGGAAGCCGGCTTGAACGTGGTCGGCTTGTACGGCGAAGACGTTTTGCGCAAGTACCCGCACCAGCTCAGCGGCGGGCAGCGGCAGCGCATCATGATGGCGCGCGCTTATATGATCAAGCCGCGGCTGATCGTGGCCGATGAGCCAGTGTCGATGGTCGACGCCTCGCTGCGCGCCTCGATTCTTGATGCCATGCTGCGTCTGCGCGATGACCATAACATCTCCTTCCTCTATATCACGCATGATCTGAGCACCGCCTACCAAATCGGCGACCAGATTTACATGCTTTATCAGGGCACCACGGCCGAGCGCGGCGCGGCTATGGATGTGATTGACGCGCCGCAGCACCCCTATGTGCAGTTGCTGATCGACTCCGTGCCCGTGCCCGACCCGACCGACAAGTGGGATGTCGACATCAGCCTGCCCAGCGAAGAGGAAATGCGCACCGCAGCGTCAAAAGGCTGCCGCTATTATCCGCGCTGCCCCCATCGCATGGACAAGTGCCTGGTGGTGCAGCCGCCCTTGTTCAAAATGGAAAAACCCAAACACGAAGCGGCCTGCTATCTCTACGAAGAGAATGAAATAGCGCCGATTGAGCCGCCGATGCTGGTTAATCGTCCCATCACGGAAGCGGCGGTCGCCTCGGCGGGCAGCAGAACGCGCGAACGTCTGGCAGCGGCCGTGCTGGTGGTGATCGCCTTTGTCGCCGGCGCGCTGATCGCATTTAACCGCGAGCCGGAGGTGGTTGTCGAAACGGTGGTCGAAGAGGTCATTGTCGTGGTGACGGCCACACCGGTCGAGGTCGTGGAAGAAGCGACAACTCAAGCGGAGTCGGAAATTGTCGTGCCCGACTTTACGCTCAGCCCTGACGGCGCTACCGCCAAGGGCGCGCTGACGCTCAACGTGGACACGGTGGACGAGATTACCGAGGAAGGCGAGCGCCACGTCTATACCTTCGTGGGTATGGCGGGTCAGGAAGTCACGGTCAAGCTGGTCACCGGCGGCGCAGGTTTGAGCGGCACCGGCTTCTTCTCGCCCTTCGGCACGGTCTTGGCGCTGGGCGACAATCCCGAGCGGCCGGGGCGCAGCCATCGCGAAACGCTGACGCTCCCCGCGAACGGCGCCTACCAGGTTGTCATCGGTCCCTACGAGCGCGTGGGCATTGAAGGCTATACCATCGTCTTTGAAGGCGAAGCGCCGGAAATCTTCGTGCCCGAATTCACGCTCAGCCCCGACGGCGCGACGGCCAAAGGCGCGCTGACGCTCAATGTGGACACGGTGGACGAGATCACCGCAGAGGATGAACGTCACGTCTATACCTTCGCGGGTGTGGCGGGCCAGGAAGTCACGGTCAAGCTGGTCACCGGCGGCGCAGGTTTGAGCGGCACCGGCTTCTTCTCGCCCTTCGGCACGGTCT
>JAGWBC010000129.1 GCA_021296115.1 Anaerolineae bacterium
AAATTCTACAAAAATAGTGCAAGTTGTGCCAGTTTCTACATTGGTTCATTGAGGGGTTGTGAAAGTAGAACACAGAGGACACAGAGATTTAGGAGTTTAGACGACTATTCAAAGTACTCGATGGACTGGTATATGGCAAGAAGCACCGAATAGACTTCAAATATCTCTCAAAATCACTCCTGACTAATGACGTAAGCTTTCATTATTGCTTTTCTCTGCACTCTCTGTGATCTCTGTGTTTGATTTTCCGTTCGAATTTGCGCCATTTCAGTCACTACCATTTTGATGCGATTGCCCTGCGAGGCCGAGATTTTGAATTGCCGTCGAGCAGCACGCTTGGTATATTTGCCTTGGGTCGCATCATTGGCTGGATCGGCCACGCGATAAAACAGTATCGCGCCAAGCAGACCATCCAGCCGCGGATCCGCTATACTGGGCCAGCGCCGCAACAGCAAACATGACTACCGTTCTGGATATCGTCGCCAAGCACAAAATAGTCGCAATCGTCCGCCTGGACGACCTCTCAACCGCCAGGTTCATCACCGACGCCTTGATCGAAGGCGGCATCCGCGCCATCGAATTCACGCTGACTAATCCGGACGCGTGCGCCACTATCGCCGACATGCGCAATGTTGTGGACGGTTCGACCGCAATCGGCGCCGGCTCCGTCATTTCAGCGGAACAGGTTTGGGCGGTGGCTGAGGCCGGAGCGCAATTTGTGGTGTCGCCAGTCTGGAAGCGCGAGGTCAACACAGCTTGCCACGAAGCCGATCTGCCCTTCATGCCCGGCGCCTTCACGCCCAGCGAAATCCAGCAGGCTTGGGAATGGGGCGCGAGCGCGGTCAAGGTCTTTCCCGCCAATCACCTGGGCCCGCGCTACTTCAAAGATGTGCTGGCGCCGCTGCCGCACCTGCGCCTGATGCCGACCGGCGGCGTCAACCTGGACAATTTGCGCGACTGGCTCGATCACGGCGCTTTCGCTTTGGGCCTGGGCTCGTCGTTGATCAACAACGAAGCCGTGGCCGACCGCGACTGGAAACGCCTGCGGCAGAACGCCCGTCGCTACGTCGACCAGCTCGCCTAGCCTTCCAATTCTGTCAGCAACTTCAACAGACGCTGGCAGGTATTCCAGTTGCGAGCGCTGGCCGCCAAGCCCAACGTCGACTCGATACGCTTGCTATCCAGTTTCGACCGCGCTACGCCATCCGTGTAGAAGACATAGAGCGCATCGGCAGCGGCGGAGATGGCTTCGCGCCCCGAATTATTCTCGACCAGTGCGGCGAGAGCGCGCTTTTCCGGCGTTCCAGACAGAAAGACAATCATGGCGTGGTTGCCCCGCTCGAGTTGCTCCGCGTCAAAAGGATGGTTAGCCAGCGTCGTTCGGAAAGCGTCCGGCGTCCGCAGCAGCGCCTGCGCCTCGAAACCGAATCGCCGGCTGATGCCCGCTTCAATGCGCGCGCCGATATCCGCCAAGTCGGTATTCGCCGCTTCAAATACGACATTGCCGCTCTGAAGGAGTGTACGCGGATTCTGAAATCCCAAGTCCAGAGAGAGTTCGCGCAGGTCAGCCATTTTGATTTTTTTGTGTCCACCGACATTGATGCCGCGGATGAAGGATATGAGGTGGGGCATGGTCACTTTCCAGAAGCGGACAGAGAGTTTGAGTATACCAGCCGGGGCGTCGGTCGTTCTACATTGGCGCGGTTCCGACACCTTTACCACCGAGGACACAGCAGTTATTCCAACAAAGTAATGCAACACAAAATAGGTCGTTGTAGGGGCGATTCTGTGAATCGCCCGTTGTTTTAATTGTGGATTTTCGGGCGACACACAGTGTCGCCCCTACAGTTCGACTTTGTGTGGATTTTCGCACGACTAACTGGGTTCTACTGAGTTACTATGAGGGCACAGAGTGGGCGAGCCAAGGCCCGCCCCTACGGTTTTCGACGTACACGAATGTTGGAATTGGGCGGGTTTTACAGATGAGCGCACAGACGCTATATTGTTTGCTTGGCGAGGTCTTCATGCCGATAGCGGCAACCACGCTCAATGTCACTTTTCGCGCGCCAAAGTATTTATTACACTCAGCGCGCAACACATCTAGTCGGAACAGCGCAAGCGAGCGCCACAGAATTTAAGCCAATGAGAGCGTCAAACTGATGCTGGCGGATATCCGCGCGGCTTTCTCCTTCCTGACGATTTTGCCGCTGGGCAGCCCGAGCGGGCGCAAGCGCGGCCCCTCTTTCGCCTGGTTCCCGCTGGTCGGCTTGTGCATCGGCGCGCTGCTGGGCGCCGTCGCCGCCTATTCGCCCTTCGACCGCGAACTCAGCGCCTTTGTGATTCTGCTGGTCTGGGTCGTCATCACGGGCGGCTTGCACCTGGACGGCTTCGGCGACAGCTGCGACGGCCTGCTGGCGGCGGTCGAGCCGGAAGAACGCCGCCGTATTATGCGCGACCCGCGCGCGGGCATGTGGGCGGTGGCCGGAACGATCTTGCTGCTGCTGGGCAAGTGGCTGGCCATCCGCGCGGCGCCCGCCGAAATGCTGGTGCTGGCGCCGGTGCTCGGGCGCTGGACGATGGTCCTGGCCGCATACGCCTTACCCACCGTCAGCGACGAGGGCATGGCCGCGACCTTCCGCGACGGGCTGGCGCGCCGGCATGTGATCGCCGCTGCCGTCTGGGTCGTCATTCTGCTCACACAGGTCGAATTGCTGGCGCTAGCGCTGGGCAGCTGCGCCTTCGCCCTAGTCTTTGGACGCTGGGCGGCGCGGCGGCTGGGCGGCGGACTCAGCGGCGATGTCTACGGCGCGGTTTGCGAGCTGACCGAGCTGCTCAGCCTGCTGGCATTGGCGGCGCTCTATGGCTAAGCGGCTGATTTTCTTGCTGGGCGGCGCGCGCAGCGGCAAAAGCCATTACGCTGAGACCTGGGCGCGGCAGCATGGCGAGCGAGTGCTCTTCGTCGCCACAGCCGAGCCGAAGGACGCCGATATGCGCCAGCGCGTCGCCGATCATCGCGACTCGCGCCCGGCCGATTGGCATACGCTGGAAGCGCCGCGGGATACCGCGCGGTCTATCGCGGCCTGCCCCTACGTGTACGATACGCTGCTGCTGGATTGTCTCACGCTGCTGACGAGCAATGTGCTGCTGCAGCTGCCGGAGTCGGCGACGCAGAATGATGCGAATGCGGCCGTACTGGTCGAGGTGGAGCGCCTGCTGGAAGTCTGCGCGGCTTCGGAGGCGAACTGGCTGGTGGTCAGCAACGAGGTGGGCATGGGCGTCGTGCCGCCGACGCGGCTGGGCCTGCTGTATCGCGATATGCTGGGCCGGGCGAATCAGCGGGTTGCGGGGGCGGCGGATGAGGTGCTGCTGCTGGTGGCGGGGATCGCGTGGAGGTTGAAGTGAGGGGGCTCAGATGTTGGCGAAGAAGTCGGGGTCGACGGTGACTTTTTCGACGACTATTTCCTCGGTTTTCACACCCAACGAAAGTTCCTTCAGTTTGTCGATGAGCTGTTCGCCGTCAATGAGATCGACTTCTGGGGCGCCGTCACGCGCGGCTTCACGTTTGGCATCAAGAGTATAATTTCCTGTCGTGACTATTAGTCCTCTATCTGTTCTTCCTGTCATAGCGCCGCGAAAGTCTCGAACCGTACCCGGGCCGACCGAATTCTTCCAACGTTTGCATTGAAAAAGGACACGAAAAGACAAGAATCCGCTGATTCGTATGACTCCCACCCCATCAATGCCGCCATCACCGCTACGTCCGGTAACTTCTACATGGTCGAAGCCACTTTCGCGCAGAATACGCTACACCAGCCTTTCGAAGGCATCGGGCTTTATTTTCAAGAGGGCATTATACAGATCTTCGCGCCATTCCCTGTTGTCATCGACATCGCTATCAATTGATATTGCGTTCTCCTGCTCGTCACGCTGTCGCACAGCCGCCGCATGTTTTCGCATCCGTTCGATTTCAGCTACCGCCCGCTGTACTTCAACTGGATCCAACTCCTGAGACGCTCGCCCTTTCGTGGTAAGCACCCATACACCCATCCTGGGATTGTAAATCACGCCATATTTCTTGAGCCAGGACCGCGACCATGCCAATCGCGACGCGATTTCAGTCTTATTGCTCTTGCCAGGATTATGCAGCAATTGGACTTGTTCATCTGACAAACCCATGATGTCAACCACTTCATCATGGATCTCTTGATTAGTGCCGGACCCACCCAATCTGCGGATCGCCTGCAGGATCGGGTTGAATAGGTCATCTCGCGGAATTCTAACCTTCGACATATCTCAATCCTGATAATCGCCCTCACGCCATCCGCACAGCGCCCTACAACTCCCCAAACTACGCCGGCTCGATAATCACCCGCTCGACCATGACCTGCTCGGAGCGCATACCTAACTGCAACTGCGTTAAGTTGCCGACCAACTCTATATCATCAGTCAAGCGATTGGATTCTTTTCGCTCGGAATTAGGCGGATGAAGTCTAGTCACTGCACGAGATAGATAATCAATGCCGCGAGCGCAATCTGCGTGCCGATAAACCACTTGATTAGATCGGCTTTCATTATGTACATGTCTGTTCGCAGATCCGCCTTCAGATCCGTCAAATCTTCTTTCGTCGCGTTGCTCTTGCTCCGCTCTTCCACTGTTGAGAGGCGACCTTCAAAGTTCAATGCCTCTGTATCTACCATTGTCATGTCGAGTCTTTCGGTCAAGTGTATCTGACTCTATAGCTAAACTATAGCAAAACCGTCAGATTCTGTCTAATCCGCGCGCTGTGCCTACAACTCTCCGAACCAGGCCGTCTCGATAATTACGCGCTCAACTAGCACCTGCTCCGTGCGCACGCCCAGCTGCAGCTCTTTCAACTTGCCCACCAGCTCCTCGCCGTCGATCAGCCGAATCTCCGGAGCGCGGTCGCTGGCCGCTTTGAGCACGGCCTCTTGCGTGAACTTGCCGGTGGTGATCAGCAGGCCCTTGTCGGCCCGGCCCAGCATCACGCCGCGCCGGAAGTCATCGACCTCGGCCGAGCTGATGCGCTTGCCGCCGCGGATGCAGCGGAATGACACGCGGAAAGAGAGGAATCCGCCGCCGCCGAAAACGCCCGTGCCCTCGATGGTGTCGTTGGCGTGGCCCACATCGATATCGCTGACGCCGTCTTTGGCCAGCAGCTGCAGGATCAGCCGCTCGAAGGCTTCGGTCGGCAGCTGCTCCAGCATGTCGGTCAATTCGTCGCGCCAGCGCAGCAGGCCCTCGACCAGTTCCTCGGCGTCCACCGGCGCCTGGCTGACTTGCGGGCGGCCGTCATTTTGCGCCGTTTCTTCTTCGATTTTTATGAGCTCGTCTTGACTCATTATTCTCCGTCCTTGTCACTAGTTAAGCAGAACTTTGTCATTGGCTGGCGAGGCTTGTCACCAGCAGGTCGAGCGCCAGCCGCGGCTGGATGCGACCCGTTTTCATATCCTGATCGTAACGTTGCAAGCGCTTGAGTATGGCATCCAGTTGCTCTGCCCGGAAGCGCCGCGACTGCCGCGCTAATTTGCCCGCGGCGAAGGGATGTACGCCCAAGGCTTTGGCGATGGCCGGGCCCTGCGCTGCGCCGCCCTGCGCGATATGGTCGCGCG
Source organism: Anaerolineae bacterium (assembly GCA_021296115.1). GTDB lineage: Bacteria > Chloroflexota > Anaerolineae > Aggregatilineales > Phototrophicaceae > UBA6055. The sequence continues at coordinate 5,632 of JAGWBC010000129.1, forward strand.
TCATCAGCAGCAGGCGGAATTGCCGCACGATCAACGCGAATAGGCGGAAGCCGGGGTCTTTGGGATCGTCGTGCAGCGATTGCTGGATCAGCTCCAGGGCCCGCGCGCCATTGCCGGTCGCCAGCGCGTCCACCATTTCAAAGACATTGGCTTCGGGCACGTAGGGCGTCAGCGCGGCCACGTCCTCCTCGCTGATCGGCCGCTCGCCGTTGACGTAGGCGACCAACTTGCAGAGCTCGTTATCGGCGCGCAGCAGGTCAGCGTTGACCACGGAGGCGATGGCGTCGGCGGCTTGAGGACTAATCTCGGCGGCGTATTCGTTCTTGGCGCGCTCGCTGATCCAGCGCGTCAGATTCTGCGGCTTGCCGAAGGCGCGGATATAGCCATTGTCCAGCTTCTGCGCGGCTTTGAGCAGGCGGTTGCTATCGCTGAGCAGGCTGTCTTCCACCAGCACCAGACGAGCAAACTCCGGCAGCGCGGGCAATTCGGCGATAAGGCGGTCGGTCGCTGTTTTGCCCGCCTGCCCGGCGCCGCGGCGCGTGATATGGCTGATCAAACCGCGGGCGATCACCAGCCGTTTATCGGCCAGAAAGGGCAGCGACTTGACCGCCGCCAGCACTTCCGGCACGGGCGTGAGCGCGCCATCAAATTCGGAGCGGTTGAGGTCGCCGTCTTCGCCCATGGCCCCCTTCATGCGGGCCAGGGCTTCATCGCGGCTGATGCTATCATCGCCGTGGAAGATGTAGAATCGCGGGGCGGCGCTCATCAGCCCTTAAGCCTGCGCCGTCACGATGTGATGCAGGGTCAGCTTCTGGCCCGACAGCGGCAGCTGTTTTGTCTCGCGCCTGACGCTGACCAGCCTCATGTCGCCGATATCGCCCTCGGTAGTGAAGTAGCGCTGCAAATTCATACCCAGCGGCGTCGAGAATAAGAATACCGCCATCATTAGAATCATCATGGCCGGGAAACGTTCCCAGGCGCTGCGGCGTCCGCGACCGGCGAAGCCGATGAAGGCCAGTGTCGTCGCAAGCAAGCCGGTCGCAGCCAGGTTGGTGCCGCAATTGGGATGCACCGCCAAGCCGCGCTCGCCCGCCTTGAGCCGCTGCAGCGCTTCTTGCACGGCGCTCTCGACCTGCTCGGTCGGCACATCGCCCACCAGCACAAAACCGCTCCCGCTGCTGCGCCCGGACAGCTTGTAAGTCCGGCGATTCAAGATATGAATCGTGGCGTGCTCCAGGCCATGGTTGCGGCGGACGCTCAGAATCATGGGATGCGTGAGCAGCGGCGAGGCTTGCTGCGCCAGTTGTTCCATCGGCGACATTGTGGACTCTTTCTTCGGCAATTGTGTCCCATAAGGTATCACAAAGGCAGGGCGCTTGCGAGCGGCGACCGTGAACGGAAATGAAGCGAAGTCGGCGGAAATTCTTTTTCACCACAGAGGCTCACGAGGGCACAGAGGGTTCGATATTGATTCGATCCTGCCGCAAGTTTAGGCAGTCATCAAACAGATGGAAACTGTCGCTAGCGTACGATCACTTAATGGCTTTTCTCAGTGTTCTCAGTAGAACCTACTAAATGATGCGAATTTCGCAGGATATTCCATCCACTACGACGAGTCACCCTTCCCTGATGATTCGGGGAAGGGCCGGGGATGGGGTAGAATAGCGGCGATTTCGCCATTCTCATTACTTACTTGGTTCTACTTCTGTGTATCCTCTGTGTTCTTTGTGGTAAGTATCTGCTTGAATTACTTAAAATTACTGAGGCGCTGTCGGCGGGAAACGCATCAGGGCCAGCAGTTCGCTGTGTTATAATCTCGGCATGACAGCCAGGCAGAAGCCGCCCAACCCCTTGCTGCGGCTGGGCGGACACTTGAAGACGGGACCACGCGCCATCGCCCTGCGCTGGGCTGATGTCTTGCATCGGCGGGTGCTCGGCTCGCCCATCTTCGAGTTGAGCGAAATCAGCCCGAATCTCTTGCTCGGCGGGCAGCACTACTATCAGCGCGGCTACCAGCGCATGCTCGAATACGGCATCACCGCCGTGGTCAATATGCGCCGCCAGCACAGCGATATCGACAAGGGCATCGCCGGCGAGCGCCATTTGCAGTTGGCGACGGTCGACAATACGCCGCCCAGCGTCGACGATCTGATGCGTGGCGTGGCATTCATCAGCGCGGAGATTGAGCGCGGCGGCAAGGTCTACGTGCATTGCGCCGTCGGCTGCGGGCGCGCGCCCACCATGACGGCCGCTTACCTGGTGTCCACCGGGCTCGAGCCGGACGCGGCCCTGCAGCGCATCCGGCAGGTGCGCCCCTTCATCAATCCGACGCGGAAACAGAAGCAAGTTTTGTCGGACTTCGCCGCTTACTGGGCGGAACGCGGCGCTGCAGCCCCATGCCTAGGCTGATCGTCACCGCGGACGACTGCGGGCTTTCCGAAGGCATCAATCAGTCGATCTACGACTTGCACCAGCGGGGTTATCTCACCGCCGCCAGCGT
>JAGWBC010000130.1:0-6795 GCA_021296115.1 Anaerolineae bacterium
GCAAGGCGATGAGCAATATGGAGGAATGGGGCTTCGTCTGGCTCGCTTTCATCTGGAATTTCAACTACGGCCCGCAAGCAGGATATGACATAACAAACGATAATGTTCCTTATTCCCTGATCGGTCCGGGTTTCAAGTTTCGCCCGGCATACGACGCCATCAGAGATTGGCAGCAAGACTATCTGGCGCGCGCGGGACAATAGACATGCGGGGCTCCACTCGCCGTATCATCGTCGTTGTAGTAATTGTGGCGCTCGCATTGGCGGCGGCTGGCTTCCGGGTCCTGCGCGAAGCCAGCGCGCGTAACGATCCGTTTGACGCGGCCGCGGTCACAAACGCGCCCTTTCCCTCCCTTACCTATGGCATACAAGCCTTCCTCTGGTGGGATAATGGCGAGGCAGGCAAGCATCTGGATTGGGTCCGGCTGCTGTCCTTCAGTCACGTCAAACAGACCTTCGCCTGGCGCGATCTGGAGCCGAAGCCGGGCATCTGGGATTGGACGCAGTCTGATCGCATCTTCCGCGAGATCGCGCGGCGCGATTTGGGCATCATCGTAAGGCTGGGGCAGGTCCCCAGCTGGGCGCGCGCATCCGGCCAACGCTCAGCGCGCGACGCCCCGCCTGAGGACATTTCGCGCTGGGCGGATTACTGCGCAAGCGTCGCCGAGCGCTATCAAGGCAAAGTCGCTGCCTATCAAATCTGGAACGAGCCCAACCTCAGCCGCGAATGGGGCGACAACCCGCCCGACCCCGCTGGCTACGTCAAGGTGCTGGCTGCTTGCAGCGAAGCCATACGTGTCGCTGATCCCGCGGCCGTCTTGATATCAGCCGGGCTGGCGCCGACAGGCAACAACGATGGCAGGGCCATGCCCGACGATATCTACCTCGACCACATGTACCGCAATGACTTCCAGCAGCATATTGACCTGGTTGGCGTTCATGCGCCCGGTTACTCCGCGCCCGAGATCAGCCCGGACAGCGAGGAAGCCCCGCAGCGCTGGTTTACCTTTCGCCGGGTCGAAGATATGCGCAAGATCATGCTCAGCCACGATGACGCCGAGCGACAGATGGCCATTATGGAGTTTGGCTACACGACCGAGCAGATCAATCCCGACTATAAGTGGTTCAGCGTGACCGAGGCGCAGCAAGCCGAAATGTTGGAGCGAGCCTACGAGTACGCCATCGCCAACTGGCGCCCCTGGGTCGGCCTGATGGTGCTGATTTATTTGCCTGACGGGTCCTGGCGGCAGGCAGACGAGGAGTACTGGTGGTCAATCGTCGAACCGGATACGGGTATCCCGCGCGACGCCTTTTATACCGTGGCCAATATGCGCAAAGTCTGCGGCGCCTTTGTTATTCCCGAGCGCGAATCCGATAGCCCGGTAGCCGAAGGCCGGGTGAAGGCGCCGATTTGTCCGAATTAAGCAGCTCAATTGTCCGCTTCTATAATACAATGTTCGCATCGTTGTAGCTCATTTGCTAATGCTCCGCAGGATTGCCCATTTTGGTCTTGGCGATCCCGCAAGCGCGCAGAATAATTGACACATTATGTATACTTGCTGACACCATGACGACCAAATCAACATTGATTAACTTAGTCAGGGGTCACGTCCTGATGACGAGCAGAATGAGCTACTTCATCGTTGTCGTTCTGCTTCTCCTGGCATCCGCGCTGCGCATCATCGATCTTTCACACCTGCCGCAAGGTTTCAGTGACGACGAAATCATTAATATTCGTCTGGCGGATAATGTGCGGCAGGGTGACATTTACGTTTTCTTCCCGGGCGAAGATGGCGGCAGAGAAGGCCTGTACCACGTCCTGGCCGCTTTCGTCACCAGCTTCGTCGGCGAGGGCACGATCGGCTTTCGCATATTGTCGGTGTGGCTGGGCGTACTGTCAGTAGCCATCATTTATACGCTCGGGCGCCATCTCTTCAATCCCAAAATAGGTGTCCTGGCCGCTGGTCTGCTTTCCGTCAACATGAGCGCGATTCTATTGTCCCGCACAGTCTCGAGCGATGCGTCCGTTCTATTTCTGGTTTCAGCCACTATGTTGGCCTTGGCGCGGTCGCTGCCCGTTTATCGCCGCACCCGCGTCGTAACCTCCAATGTCGTATCTTTTGCCGCCCTGGGCGCCTTGCTCGGCATCGGCTTCTACCTGCACCCTTCCAGCCTGTTTATTGTTTTGGGGGCAATGGTATATATTTCCTACTTGGTCTTTGTGCGTAATGTATTGTTTCGGCAGCGGCGCAGTTACACGGGTTTCGCCATTCTGCTGATGCTGATCATCAGCATGCCCTATGTCATATCCAGCATCAATCTGCCGCAATATTCCGCCGGGCAGCGCATTCTGTCGCATTATAGCGACGGCTTGGTCCGCTCGATTGTGGACGGATTTATTTCCGTCATTCACACTGGCGACGCGAACCCGCTCCACAACCTGCCCGGTCGGCCGCTGACCGATATCTTCAGCGGCCTCTTTATGATAGCTGGCTTCTTCGTTTGCATTCTTCGCCGCCACCAGCCGCGCTTTATGCTGCTGCTGCTCATGTTCTTTCTGACGCTGCCGGCCGCCTTCATCGTGGAAAACAGCCCCAACTTCGCGCGAATGAGCGTGATATTCCCGCAACTTTCGATCTTCTTCGGGATGGGATTTTATTCTCTCATTCGTTCGCGCGTATTCGTGGATGTCGTCTTTCGCCGGCTGGCGGTTGCCGGTGTGCTGGCTCTGCTCAGCTTGAACCTGATTTGGACTTGGCAGGATTTCTTTGTCGATTGGCGCGATAATGAGATTGTCATGCCCCTGGTCAACGGCGAGTTGGGGCAGATCGCGCATTATCTTGATGTCTCCGCGAACGAGACGCCGGTGGTGCTTTGCAATCCGGCCTGGGATTCTTCTCAGTCTGAGACTGCGCTAATCGAAATTGACAAGACCCGGCTAATGATGAATCGGTCCAACCTGGTGTACAGCGAGGTGAATTGCGCGCACAGTCTGCTGCTGACAAACGGTGGCGAACGGCAGCGAATCGTCTTTTTTAATGAGGAAACGCGGGAGAATGTCCACCCGTATCTGCAGGAGTGGCTGGCCGCGGGCCAAGCGGTAGCCGGCGATGTGCCGCGCGGAAGCATCCTCGAATTGGAAACGACCGAGCTGCTGGCCCAGCGCGCCGGCGAGCTGACCACCACCGCTCCGGTCTCCTATGCGCCGGAAGTAAGCGAGCCCGAGCCCATCGCCCCGCCGATCCGCTTTGGCGGCAATCTGACCTTTCTCGGTTACGAACCGAATGTGCAGCGAGAGTACGCGCCGGGCGACTCGGTTGAAGTCATCACCTATTGGCGGGCGGAAGGCGAACTGCTGCCCGACCTGACCTTGCTGACCCACGTGCTGTCCAGCCCGGTCACGCCCATTGGCATCCGGGACGTGCTTTATGTCAATCCGGTGCTGATGCGCGACCGCGACGTATTCATCCAAGTGACCCAGGTGCAGCTGCCGGCTGAAGCCTTGCCGGGCGAACTCCAGGTCTCTGTCGGCGCTTATCGGCAGGCCGACCTGAAACGGCTGCCCGTCCTCGATGGCGACGAGGAACGCGGTGACAGAATCTTTCTTTATAGCATCCAGGTACTAGCGCTGCCCCCCCCCGACGAGCAGAGCGGCGGCTGATGTTCGAGCTCGTATTCCTGGGTACCTCGGCCTCGGCGCCCTCGATATACCGCGGCCTGCCGGCGCTCGCCGTATTGGCGGACGAGCAGCGATTCCTGGTGGATTGCGGCGAGGGCACGCAGCGTCAAATCTTGCGCAGCGGCATCGGCTTCAAACGGCTCAACCGCATCTTCCTGACGCACCATCACCTGGACCATTTACTGGGCCTGGGCGGTCTGCTCTCGACTTTTGGCCGGTGGGAAGCGATCGACGAGATTCATATTTGGGGGGGGTATTCCGCGATCAGACGGGCGAAATCCCTTGTCCATGAGGTCGTCTTTCTTAGCGAGACGCCACCCGTGCCGATTCACTTCCACCGCGTCGCGCCTGATGAAGTCCTCTTCAAGGGACGCCGATTCTCCGTCCGCGCCTTCCCCGTGTCCCACAACGTCCGCGAAGCTTACGGCTACATATTCGAGGAAGACGCGCGCCGCCCATTCCTGGCCGATAGAGCGGATGCCCTCGGCGTCCCTCACGGTCCCGAACGCAGCCAGCTTCTCGCTGGTGACTCGATCGTGACGCCAGCCGGCCGCGTGGTGTATCCCGATGAAGTCTTGGGCGATCTTATCAAGGGCACAAAAGTCGTTATCACCGGCGATCTCTGGCGCACCGATGACATTCACGCTGCTGTACAAGATGCCGATGCGCTGGTGATAGAATCGACTTTCCTGCACAGAGACGCCGAAATCGCGCGGCGAGTCGCGCATATTACCGCCCAAAATGCCGCCGAGCTGGCGCGCGATTGCAATGTGAAGTTCCTTTTCCTCACGCATATATCACGCCGCTATCGCGAATTCGAGGTCATACGCGAAGTCCGCAAGGCCTTCCCCAACTCGTATGTCCCGCGCGATCTGGATCACTTCGCGTTGTTCCGCGATCAACTGCCGCAGAAACTTGAAAAGCGAGCCGGCGGCGATGATGAAGACGATCTGCCTGAAGGAGGCGAATTAGGATGAGCCAAAGCTTGTCACAACGCTACCATGATTACGTTGGCGAACTTTTCGCGCGCGAAGACGCCACCCTGCGCTACGTGCGCCAACAGACCGCCGTCCGCGGCCTGCCGCAGATCAGCCTGGAGCCCAATGAAGCCAAGCTGTTGCAGTTGCTGGTGCGGCTCTCCGGCGCCGTTCGCGTAGTCGAGGTCGGCACGCTGGCCGGTTACAGCGGCATCTGCATCGCCCGCGCTCTGCCGGAGCAGGGCCAGCTGATTACCATTGAAGTCAGCAGCGTCCACGCCGAAGTGGCGCGCGCGCACTTTGAGTACGCCGGGCTGGCGAACAAAGTCAAGGTTTTGCAGGGCGCGGGCCTGCAAGTGCTGCCTAGCCTGGCGAAAGACGCGCCCTACGACTTGATGTTTATCGATGCCGACAAGGGCAACTATCACAACTATCTGGCTTGGGCGGCGGACAACCTGAGGGTCGGTGGCGCGGTGGTGGCCGACAATGCCTTTTGGGGGGGCAGAATCTTTGATCCAAAAACTGAAGACGACCAGGCCATGGTGGCATTCAACCGCACGCTGGCGGATCATCCGCAATTCGACAGCGCCATCATTGAAGTCGGCGATGGTATCGCGCTGGGTGTGAAGACGAGCTGAGCGTCCGACTCAGCCCAAGTCGCTAACGTCAATCATGCCCGCGCCATAGACTCGGCCGGCTTCGATCACGAGGGGCGCCGCCGAATCAACCGTGGCAATCAAGTCGTAAGTCGTCGCGCCAGTCACTCGTACTGGCACTATCTCGCCAACCGGCAGCTCGCCCTCGACTAACACATAGCCATCGATCTCCGGCGCGTCGCGGTAACTGCGGCCCAGGCTGATGACATCGCCGGTGTCAGCGCCGCTTTCGTCTTCGCCCGCGCCATGCCCTTCGACCAGGATGTCAAGCGTCTTGCCCACAAGCGCCTGATTCTTCTTCAGGCTGATCGCGCTCTGCAGTTGCATTAAGCGTTCGTAGCGCTCCTGTTTGATGGCGTCATCGACGTGGTCGGGCAGCGCGGCGCTCGGCGTGCCCAGCTCGTAACTGTACTGAAACGCGCCCACACGGTCGAACTCCAGGTCGCCTGCCATCTGCAGCAGTCCTTGGAATTCTTCTTCGGATTCGCCGGGATAACCCACGATGAAGGTCGTGCGCACCGCCAGCTCGGGCATGGCTTCGCGCAGCTTACCGATCGTGTCGTAAACCCATTCGACTTTCGCCGGGCGTTTCATCCGCTTCAAAGTCTCGCGATGCCCGTGCTGCAGCGGGATATCCAGATAGGGCAGAATCTGTTCATGCCGGGCCATAGTCTCGATGAGCCGCGGCGTCACGTAGCCCGGGTAGGCGTACATGATGCGCAGCCAGGGGATATCCGGCGCCGCCGCCACGATGGCGTCCAGCAGATGCGCCAGGCCATCTTTCATGCCCAAGTCGTAACCGTAGTCGGTGCTGTCCTGCGCGATCAGCATGACCTCGCGGACGCCTAGCGCTTGCAGTCGCGCGGCTTCCGCGGCGATCGACTCCAGCGGTCGGCTGACAGCCGTGCCCTTGATGCGCGGGATGGCGCAGAAGGCGCAGGGCCGCCGACAGCCGTCAGCGATCTTGAGATAGGCGGACGCGCCTTGCAGGCTAGCGCGCAGAACGCCGCGCTCATCCAGCCCGACCACCTTGGCTTCGTCCGGCAGGTGATAGAGCGGGGCGGGGTGTAGCCGCTCGCGCAGCCGCGTGATGAGGTCGAAGATGTCCATCCAGCGCCGTGTGCCGATGACGCCGTCCAGGCCGGGCACTTCCTGCACCAGCGTATCGCCGTAGCGCTGTGACAGGCAGCCGGCCGCGATCACCATCTGGTCGCCGCGCTTGATCGCCACTAGCTCGCGCAGCGCTTCGACTGACTCCTCTTTGGCGGCATTGATGAAGCCGCAGGTATTGACGATCAGCACCTCGGCGGCTTCGGGATCGCCCACGCCGCGCATGCCGCTAGTGTTGAGGATCTGCGCCATGCTCTCGCTGTCGACCGTGTTCTTGGCGCAGCCAAGGCTGAGCAGGTAGTACTTATCATTGCGCGATGCCTTCGCGGCTTTTGTCACGATCCCTCCTTCGTCGGCGGCAGACCCGCCTGCGT
>JAGWBC010000130.1:6846-14958 GCA_021296115.1 Anaerolineae bacterium
GTCGGCAGCGGCGTCACGGTGGCTTGAATGGTCGGAATGTCGCTGGCAATCGGCGTCACCGTTGGCGCCGGCTCCGCTTCGACTATCGGCGTCGGCGACGCCGCAACTTCTTGTCCAACTGCTTCCACCACTGCTTCCACGGTATCGGTCGCCGTTGGTGTTTCGCTGGCGAGGTCGCTGGCCGGCCCCAACGTTACAACCGCCGTATCCGCCGTGAAGCGGATGTCTACTCGCTGGCCGCGCTCGCCGATCGGCCCCTGCCGCTGACCATTCCAGATCAGGTCGAGCGCCAGGGCGTTGCTCGCCGAGAGCAGCACCTCGCTTTCCGCGCTGTATTCCAGCAAGGTTTCGGCTGAAGCGATGCCGACATAAGCTTCCGCGCCGTCAACCTCCAGGCTGAGCCAGCTGCGTTGTGTCAGCAGCAGACTGACCAGAATGCCACTGCCGGAATACTGCGTTCGATTCGCAGCAAACGCGGCAGTGGGTTCGGGCGCGTCAGTGACGGGCGCTGCCGCGGTAGCCGATGGCGCAATCTCCGGCGCTTCGGTTGCCGTTTCCTGCTCGGCGCCCAAATCCGTGCCGACCAGCTCAAATGTCACGAAGGCGATCACGGCGATTGCAGCCGCAGAAAGCAGCAGCAGAAAGAGGGCGCGCAATACGCCGCGGCAGCCCGACGAGCGCCGTTCCACCAGCTCGATCTCTTGCAAAGGCTGCGTCGAACTGAAGGGCTCTTCAACTGGTTCGGGACGGCGCCTGCGACCGCGCCGGCTGCGGCGGCCCTTCTCTTGCGCCAGGCGCATCTGGTCGTATAGCAGCAGGACATGGTCTTCATCTTGTTCCAGAAAGCGGGCGTAGATGCGCAGCAAACCGCGAATCTGAATCTCGGGCACACCCCGTACTTCAAATTCGCCTGCCTCGAAGGATTCCAGGATCGGCTGCCGTATCCGCAGCTTGGCGACCACATCCTCGATTTCGATCTCTTTGGCTTCGCGCGCTTCCCGCAGATACTGCCCGAGCGAGTAGGCGTCCATCTATTGCCTCAATGAAATAACCCCGCCTGTCCAGTATAACCTGAATCGAGCGGGGTTATGAAATTGTTAGTCGTATTATGTACCGCGGACCTTCGCGAAAACGGTTCTGTTCGGATACCGGCTAGGCCTCCACTTCCGTGACGGCTTCGGCAATCGCTTCGCCCAAGTCCTCGGTCTCTTCAGCGGCGACTTCACCCGCGTCTTCAACCGGCCCGGCGTAACGGAAGCCCTCGGTCATGACGTCTTCCGCGCTGACTTGCTCGCCGCGTTCACGAGCCGCCAGGAATTCCGGCAATTCGTCTTCCGGCACGATGGTGATTTTCAGCGCCGGCGACAGCTCATTGCCCAGACGGACTGCCACTTGGTGCGTCCCGACTTCGCGCAGCGACTGCTGGCTGATGCGCCGCCGGTTGATGTCCACGCTGGTGACGCGGTCCAACTCGTCGGCGATTTCCTGCGTCGTCACCGAGCCGAACAGCTTGCCCGTCGAGGCCGCGCGCCGCCCGAAGATCAGCTCAACGCCGTCGATCTGGCGCGCCAGGTCGTTCAGCATGTTGTTGTATTGCGCTTTCCGCGCCTCGACATTCTCGCGCACGGTTTCGGTCTGCCGCAGGGCTGAAGGCGTGGCTTGCATCGCCATCTTGCGCGGGATCAAGTAGTTTCGGGCGAATCCATCCGCCACCTTCACCACCTCGCCGGCGACGCCATGTTTGTACAAGTCCTGGAGCAAAATAACTTGCATCTGTCTATCCTCACCACTTCCGCTGCAACTGCGTCTCGCAGAGCGTCTTCTATCGTCTGAACCCGTATATTATAAGGATGTCGGCGGCGCTGCCAAGTGGCAATCCTGCGCCGCGGCGGCGGGAGCGGGCAGGAATATGGGCGCCAACCAAGCGCTGGACAATCGCCAGATTATCGAAAAGGCGCTGATCGTACTCGTCGGCTTTCTGGCCAGCGGCTTGCTCGGCCTGGTCCGCATCGCAGTCGTCGGCGCGCAATTCGGCACCGGCGCCGCCAACGATACCTTCGCCGCCGCCCAACAACTGCCGGAGACCGTCTTCGTGCTGGTCGCGGGTGGCGCGCTCGGCTCGTCGTTTATCCCGGTATTCGCCCGCATTCGCGAGCGTGACCTCGATCAAGCCTGGCGCCTGGCCAGTGCGGTCATGACCCTGTCAGCAGCCACGGCCGCGCTATTCGGCCTGCTGGCGGCCGGTCTCGCGCCTCTCCTGGTCAGCCATCTGCTCTATGTCGATCGCCCGCCGGAGCAGCAGCAGCTGATGGTGGAGATGGTGCGCCTGATGATGATTACGCCGATCATCTTCAGCGTCAGCGGCTTGATCATGGGCATATTGCAATCCTACGCCGCTTTCTGGCTGCCGGCCATCGCCATCAGCATGAACAATATTGGCATCATCATCGGCGCGCTCTTGATCGCGCCCGCGCTGCCGGCGCATCCCAGCGTCGGCCAGGTCGGCGATCTCAACGTCATGGGCCTAGCCTATGGCGCCGTTTTAAGCGCTGTCCTTCACCTGCTTGTGCAGTTGCCCGGTCTGTACAAGATCCGCGCCCGCCTGCGCATCCTGCTGTCGCTCCGGATCCCGGGCGTCCTCGACGTGATTCGCTTGATGGGACCGCGCGTCTTTGGCCTGGCCGTGGTGCAGCTGAACTTCTACGTCAATATCCGCTTCGCCAGCGCCATGGTCGATGGCAGCGTGGTCGCCATCCGCTATGCCTTCATGCTCTGCTTTTTTGTGCTGGGCATGATCGGCCAGAGCCAGGCCTCGGCGGTGTTTCCCACGCTGGCGGCGCTGCGAGCGCAGGGCGACTACGACGGCTTCAAAGACCGACTGGCGCGCGCCATGCGCAATGTGCTCTACTTGGCCTTTCCCGCTTCGGCGCTGCTCATCGTCCTGGGCGAGCCCTTGGTCGGCTTCCTGCAGCGCGGCGCCTGGACCGCCGAAAGCACTCAAGCCGTGGCCTGGGCGCTGAGCTTTTACGCCATCGGCATCGCCGGATTCGCGCTGCTGGAAGTCCTGTCGCGCGCCTTTTATGCGCTGGAAGACACCTGGACGCCGGTCATCGCCGGCACCGCCGCCATGCTCAGCAATATCGCACTCAACTTAATTTTCATCCAATTCATCGGCGATCCTGAAAGTTTGGCGCGCGGGGCCTTCGCCGGTCTGGCGCTGGCCAACGCCCTGACCACCATTGTCGAAGCGCTGGCGCTCTGGTGGCTTTTGCGCCGCCGCCTGGCCGAACAGGGCGCCACTGCGAATATTCACGACCGCGCCGTTTTGGTCAGCGCGGGCGGCAGTCTGCTGCTCTCGCTGGTGATGGCCGCCGCCCTCCTCATTATGAAGAACGCCGTGCCTGCCGATAGCGCCATGCTCGCGCTCACCGGTTGCGTCGTCGCCGCGCTGATCTTCTTCGCCGGCGGTTACCTGTTCAACATAAGCGAGACGCGTTATCTACTGGCGCCATTGCTGCGGCGAGCGCAGAAGCTGGTGGCGCGCTAAGAAAGGTCTAAGGGAGAACAGAATATGAGCAAGCAGTTGGAATCCAAAATCGCGGTCATCACCGGCGCTGGACGTGGCATCGGGCGCGGCATCGCTATCGGTTTCGCCGAGCAGGGCGCCAAAGTCGTCTGCGCATCGCGTACGCAAGCCCAACTCGACGATACCATTCAAGCTATCCGCGATTCGGGCGGCCAGGCCATCGCCCTAAGCTGCGATGTCACCCGCCCGGACGATGTGCGCGACTTGTACGCCGAGACCCGTTCGCATTACGGTCCCGTCGACATCGTCATCGCCAACGCCGGCGGCAACTTCGAGCGTCGATCGGTCGAAGACAGCGACATCGATGGTTGGGAAAACACCCTGCGCGTCAATTTGCTCGGCGTCTATTACACCTGCAAATACGCCATCCCCGATCTCAAGACCAAGGGCGGTCATATAATCGTGACCGGTTCCGGCATGGGGCACCGCGACGGCGGCGCCGGCTCGGCTTACAGCGCGTCAAAAGCCGCGGTCTGGATGCTCGCGCGCAATCTGGCGACCGAGCTGCGCGATTACGGCATCTGCGTCAACGAGTTGATTCCAGGCCTGGTCGATACCGATATCTTGACCGCGGCCGAGCGTCCGGCCGATTCGGCGCTCAGCCTGGAGTGGTTCAAGCAGCCGGCCGATGTTGTGCCGCTGGCGCTCTTCCTGGCAACGCAGCCCCTGACCGGTCCCACCGGCCAAAGTTTCAGCCTGATGCGCCGCGACTCGCAGTAGGTCTAGCTTGTCAACTTGGCGAAAACCGCCTTGAGGTACTCGGCCTCGGCGAAGGCGATGGGATGATCCAGCGCATGCGAGGTCTTCTCCAGCACTTCCAGCTCGTAGCCCGCCACAGATGCCGAGCGCGTCACCAGCTGATAGAACATATCCGCGTTGATGCGGCTGGAGCAGGAGGCCATCACCAGAATGCCGTCGTTGGCCAGCAGGCGCAGCGCCATCTCCACCAGCCGCCGATAAGCCAGCACCGCATTGCGCATACTGGCGCGGCTGTTGGCAAAAGCCGGCGGATCCACGATGACCATGTTGAATTTGCGCTTGGAGGCGATCAGCTGGCGCATGCCCTCGAAGGCATCCGCGGCCATGACATCGACCTGATCAGTATCGAAGCCGTTGGTCTCTACATTAAACTTCAATGTCTCCAGCGCCGGCTCGCTGACATCTATGGCGGTCACCGAGCGCGCGCCGCCCGCCAAGGCGTAGACTGTGAAGCCGCCGGAATACGCGAAGACATCCAGGACACGCCGCCCTTTGGTCAACTCGCGCGCCTTGCTGCGGTTGTCGCGCTGATCGAAGAAGAAACCGGTCTTGTGCCCTTTTATGACATCCGCCTGAAACAGCAGCCCGTTTTCCACAAATTCCACTTGCCCGGAAGGGTTGTCGCCGATCAGCTGCTGGCCGTCGCGCAAACCAAACAGCCGGGCGACATTCAGCCGGTCTGACTGCAGCGCGCGGCTCAAGCGCAGGACGAGATCGTCAAAAATGACCGTCTCTTCCAGCGCCTGTATCAGCGGCTTCAGATGCGGAATCCAGGCCGTGGTATACAGCTTGAGCACCAGCGTATTGCCGTAGCGGTCGATGATCAGCGCGGGGAAGCCGTCGCTCTCGCCATAGACGAGGCGGAAGCCGGTTGTTTCCGTGCTGATTAGCGGCTGCCGCTTGGCTTGCGCCGCCCGCAGCTTGTCCGCGAAGAAACCCTGATTGATACGAATCGGCTGCAACGTTTGCAGCACTTTGATGCGAATGGGCGACAGCGGATCGTAGAGCCCGACGGCCAAAAAGTTGTTGTCGGCGCGGTCGTATATGACCGCCAGATCACCGCCGTTGCCCAAATGACTCTGCTTGACGATGGAGTCCTCAAAGACCCAGGGATGCCCCCGACGCACGGCGCGCTCGGCGGCGCTCTTCACCCGTACCGAGATATTCTTCTCAGACCTCTGCGGCAGTTGATCCAGGTTTATCATTTGTGTTGATTCCGCGTGCTCTCCGCGTCAAACGCGCGGCTAGGCATCGTCCACCAGCTTAATCTTGAGCTCGGCTTGTTCCAGCAGCGCCTGACAATGCGCCGACAGCCGCTGACCGCGCTCGTATAATTTGACCGACTCTTCCAAGGGCAGTTCGCCGCTTTCCATGCGCGCCACCAGCGCTTCCAACTCCTGGTAGGCCGCTTCGTAGCTGAGATTCGTCAGTTCTTCCATCAATCGTCGACCCTCACACCAATCTGATCCCTTGCCAATTGTACGTTCAAGCGCTGATTCCTGCTGACTTGCGCGGCCTCACGGATGACTGCGCCGGCTTCGTCGCGAACCATCGCATACCCGCGCGCCAAAATGTGCTGCGGATTGGCCGCCTCCAGCGCTTTTGAAGTATGCAGCAGCCGCTCGCTCCTTTGTTGCAGCTGCAATCTTTGCGCCCGCGCAAGTTGATCGCGCTTGTCGTCAACGCGCCGCTGAGCCTGTTGCACGGTTTTCAAGGGCGTGATGAAGCGCAGCGCGCTCTGCAGCCGGCGCAAATCCCGCTCTCGTTCGTTTAGCGCATCGCCAATTGACGCAGCCAAACCCTGCCGCAGCCGATCCAGGTCAAGCAGCAGGTCGTCGCGATTGGGCGTCGCCAATTCGGCCGCTGCCGATGGCGTGGGCGCGCGTAGATCCGCCACGAAGTCCACGATTGTGAAGTCGATCTCGTGGCCAATGCCGCTGATGACCGGAATGCGACTGGCGGCCACCGCCCGCGCCACCCCCTCGTCATTGAAGCACGACAGGTCCTCCAGCGATCCGCCGCCGCGCGCCACGATGATGACATCGACATTGGTCTTGCGATTGAGCCGCTCCAGCGCCCGCGCGATCTGCGTCGGCGCCTCCGCCCCTTGCACCAGCGTGGGACTGAGGATGACCTCGGCCAGCGGAAAGCGCCGCCTCAAGACGTTCTGCAAATCGTGCCAGGCGGCTGCTGTCGCTGAGGTAACCACGCCGATTTGCGACGGAAAAAAGGGTATCGGCCGCTTGCGACCGGGGTCGAACAAGCCCTCGGCATCAAGCTTGGCTTTCAGCGCTTCGAATCTCAGGTGCAAGTCGCCCAGGCCGCCCACCGCTTCGATCTGGTCGGCATAGAGCTGATACTCGCCGCGCGCCTCATACACGCCCACGCGGCCATGTACCAGAATCTCATCGCCGGCTTGAACATCGGCGCGGACGCCCCGCGTCGCCTCGCGAAACATCACGCAGCGCATCTGCGCGTCGCTGTCTTTGACCGTGAAATACCAGTGACCGGAGCGGGCCTTGGTCAGATTCGACAGCTCGCCGCGCACCCAGATATCATCCAGGATTTCATCGACTTCAAAGAGATCGCGAATGTAGCGCGTGATCTCTCGCACTGAATAAGTTTGCATATAGTTCCCGTTGTGGCAAGACGCCTCGACAGCTACAATTATCGCTGATTTCATAATTTAAGCGAATGAGGATTGAAGATGGCGTTTCTCAACCAGGCCCAACGCAAGTCGCTGCTGGACGAGCTCAGCGGCATGAAACTCTGGCGCGCCAAGTTCAAGCTGCGGCTGATGGACCCCAAGTGTCGGCTGCGTTACTTGCGCAACGTACAGCAAACCGGCGAGTGGCATACCAGCTACATCCTCGAGACTTTGGGCGCGCAGGTGACGCTGGTCGAGGTCAACCACGCCGCCAATGACCAGTATCGCAACCAGCAGAATTTCGAATTCGTCAACGTCATTGTCGAACCGACCCCCGACAACAACAGCTGAACTATCCCTGTGTAAGACGAGAAGCAATGAACGAGTGGCATTGTGTCCGCTAATCGCAACCTGCACCAAGCGAAGACCAACAAAAAAGACGAGTTTTACACCCAGCTAGTCGATATTGAAAATGAGCTCCGACACTACAGCGAGCATTTTCGCGGCAAGGTGGTCTACTGCAACTGCGATGACCCGCGCGTCAGCAACTTCTTCCATTACTTCGCCTACAACTTCCGCGTGCTCGGCTTGAAGAAACTGATTACGACTTGCTACAAGAACCAGCAAATGGATATGTTCAGCCAGCACGATGCGGAAAAGGCGATCTGGCTGGAATACGATGGGACTCAAAACGAGACCGGCGTCCCCGCAGTCGAAGACATCGGCATACATTATCTGGAGGGCGATGGCGATTTTCGCAGCGCCGAATGTATCGAGCTGCTCAAGGGCGCCGACATCGTGGTGACAAACCCGCCCTTTTCGCTCTTCCGTGAATATGTGGCGCAGTTGATTGAGTACGACAAGAAGTTTCTCATCGTCGGTCATCAGAACGCGATTACGTATAAGGAGATTTTCCCGCTGATTAAAGACAACAAGTTGTGGCTTGGCATTACGCCGCGCGGGAAGGACATGCTGTTTGACGTGCCAACGGACTACGCCAAAGAACTGGTCGCGACCAAACAAGAAGGCAGCGCATACAGTATCGTAGACGGTGTTGTCTACGGCCGGCTGGGCAGCGCAAGCTGGTACACGAACTTGGACTATCACCAACGCCATGAAG
>JAGWBC010000131.1:0-8109 GCA_021296115.1 Anaerolineae bacterium
GCGAGCTAGGGAAGGGGAGCTTTTCTAGCG
Organism: Anaerolineae bacterium; assembly: GCA_021296115.1. GTDB lineage: Bacteria > Chloroflexota > Anaerolineae > Aggregatilineales > Phototrophicaceae > UBA6055. Next base: position 31 of record JAGWBC010000131.1, read on the forward strand.
AGTTTGTTTTCTGCATGATTAACTTGCATTTACTGAGGGCACAGAGAACGATTTGCGCATTTATTCAGTTGGGTATGTCTTTCACGGTTTTCCGATTCCGTTCTGGAGACCTGGTCGCAGACGACTTCACAGTAGTTTTCTGTCCGATTTTTCTGTTTTTGCCGTTTTCTGTCCGACGCAAATGTTTTTTCGGACAGAAAATCCTTCTGCGGGAAATTAATGTAGACGAAGATTTTGGCAAAGCAGCATGATCTGACCTCGGATTCATTTCGCTCCCATGCGAGTGTAGCGTAATGCTGGCTGTCGGAGGCGACTGAATGGTCGCGCAATACCCGGCGTCTCAAACGAAGCTGATATGGGCGTAAACTGCCAAGATGGTTCAGGCCTTTGCGGGATTCACCAGGGAATCCGTTTCCACCAGATGCCGGTGCACTCGGGCAGGATGACATCGCTGCCGGTGAGGCATTCGTCCGCCAGCGCGTCGCCGAAGAAGAAACGGGTCAGCTCATCCGCTTCCGCCGGCGAGGCGAATTGGAAGTCGGTGCGAATCCAGCGCGATTGGAAGCCATGCCGCTCTTGCCAATGCCGGTAAAGCCGCGCCAGCTTGTCCGTCGGCTGTGGACGTCGCCGCCCGGTTCCAAGCGTTTCGATCAGTACTGCTGTGCCGCCCGGCTTCAGGATGCGCGCCATCTCGGCCAGCATGGCGTCGGTCCGCGAAAGCCAGTCTTCGGGATGCCAGCCCATGACATGGGCGAAGCTCCAGCCTTCTATGACGAGATCGGCGCAATTGGATGCCAGGGGCATGCGCCCATTTTCACCCAAGGCGGCGTACCAATTGGCCGTGCCAGTCGCGCGCATTTGTGGCGCCAACTGCCGCAACATTGCCGGCTCGATGTCGAATGCGTATATCAGTTTCACCAGCACGGAAAGCAAGCGCGTCAGCCTCCCGGTGCCGGCGCCGAATTCCACCACGCGCAGTCCGTCGAGCGGGATGATTTCGTTAAGCGCGGCGAAAAGGTTGCCCTGCGCATCTTCGCGCGCTACCAGCCGGTCGTACTTTTCCGCGCGATGGCGGTAGATGTTTTGGAAGAAGTTACGCCGCGCAGTCACGGTATGAAGCGATGGCCCGGGAATGGATCAGGCGCTGAATTCGACCAGGAGCGCGTCGAAGCGACCGCGGTCGATCTGTGGATATCGCAGCAATTGCGCTTCAAATACACGCATGTACGCCGATATCTGCTCACGCGTATAGGCTTCAAAGCGCAGCGTCACGGCCGGCTGCGTATTGCTGGCCCGCACCAGACCCCAGCCGCTATCGAATAGCACGCGCGCGCCATCTACCGTCACGACCTGGTACTGGCCCTGCAGGCTCGCAGTCATCTCATCGATCATTTTGAATTTTAGGTCGTCAGGGGCGGACAGCACGATCTCGGGCGTGGCGACCAGTTTGGGGATGTCGGCAAAGATTTGGGCGATCGATTGCTGGGAGCGGCTGATTATCTCCAGCGTCTTTAGCGCGACCAGCGGCGCGTCGTCGAAGCCGTAGTAGTCCTCCCCGATAAACAAGTGTCCGCTGACCTCCCCACCCAGGAGAGAGCCGATCTCGTTCATCTTTTGTTTCATCAAGCTGTGGCCGGATTTCCACATGACCGGCACACCGCCGTACTTGGAGATTTCATCCGGCAAGGCTTGCGAGGCTTTGACATCAAAGACGACTGGCGTGCCGGGATGGCGGCTCAGCAGGTCGCGCGCCAGCAGCGCCAGCAAGCGATCGGCAGCGATATGATGTCCGTGATTGTCGATAAAGCCGCAGCGGTCGCTGTCGCCATCGAATGCCAGGCCCAGGTCCGCGCTCAGCTCGACCACTTTGGCCTCCAGATCGCGGGTCATCTCCGGGTCTTCGGGATTGGGCAGGTGATTGGGGAATGTCCCGTCCGGCTCGCAGTACAGGCACTCGACATCCAGACCTAGCGCTGCCAGCACCGGCGGCACATAAGTACCGCTCAAGCCATTGCCGGCGTCGAGCACAACTTTCAGCGGCTTGGCCATCGAGACTTTGCTCTGAATGGCCGCCATGTGCTTGTGAATCATGTCGGCATCTTCCGATACCGATGCTGCGCCTTCAGCAAAGGACTCATCGTCAATGATTTGCAGCAGGTCTTGAATCTGCTGGCCGGCCAGGGCGAGCTTGCCAAAAGCCATCTTGATGCCGTTGTAGCGCGTATCCAGGTGGCTGCCCGTGACCATGACGCCAGCGCCATCATACGAGGCGGACGCGAAGTACACGGTCGGCGTCAGGACTTCGCCGATATCGGTGACGGGCAATCCGGTCGATGCCAAGCCTTTGATGACGGCGGACTTTAGCGGGCCCGAAGTCAGGCGATTATCGGCGCCGACGAAGACACGCTGCGAGCCGAAATGCCGCGGCAGGTACGTGCCCAGCGCCTTGCCCACCCGTAGCGCAACCTCGGGCGTCAATTGCGGCGAGTCACCGGCGGCGGTTCCGCGGATATCGTACTTTCTAAAGATCGATCGATCGAGCGTCGCCATGGATACCTCTATCGTATTTGTCGTGTCAGTCGCAATTGACGAAACCGGACGTCACGGCGCGCGCCTTAGCGGAACGAGAATTCGAGGCCGCCGCCACGTTTGCGGCTGGAGCTGATGCGCACCTCGGCGCCTTCTTCCGGATTAGTTCGCAGCAGGAAATCCGCCAGCGGCTCGCGCAGATTGCGTCGGAGAATGCGCCGCAGCGGACGGGCGCCGTATTCGGGCTCGTCGTTCTGGTCCAGCAGCCACTTTTTTGCGCCGTCGGTGAATGTCAGCGTAAGTCCACTTTCTTTGGCCAGCTTATTTTCTTTCTCGATAAGCAATTCCAGAATCAGCACAAAGTCGTCGTCGCTCAGGGCGTTGAACAAGATGACTTCGTCCAGGCGATTGACGAATTCCGGGCGCAGGAAGTCGAGCACCTCGTCCATGATGCGCTCGCGCAGGTCGTCAGTGATCTGCCGCACCATAAGATGCTCCGAGCCGATATTGCTGGTCATGATCACAACCGCCTCGCTGAAGCGCGCGACATTGCCGCGGCCGTCCGTGAGCCGCCCTTCTTCCATCACTTGCAGCAGCACATCCATGATGCGCGGATGCGCCTTTTCGATCTCGTCCAGGAGTACGATGGTATAGGGCTGCTGCCTAATCCGCTCGGTGAGTTGCCCGCCTTCGTCGCTGCCGACATAGCCTACAGCCGAGCCAATCAGTCGGTTGATGCTGCTCTCGTCCTTGTACTCGCTCATATCGAGCGGGAAGAGCGTTTCCTCGCTGCCGAACATGAAGTCGGCCAGCACTCGGGCCAGTTCAGTTTTGCCGATGCCCGTCGGGCCGAGGAACAAGAACGTTCCGATGGGGCGCCGCGGGTCTTTCAAGCCGACGCGGGCCGTCTTGATGGCGCGGCTGACGAGCTGTACGGCTTCTTCCTGGCCGATCAAGCGCTGGCTGAGGTGCTCGACCATGTTGGCGTAGCGCAGGCGTTCGTCAGCGCCCAGCTTGGTCACGGGAATGCCGGTCATCTGGCTGGTGACCAGGGTGACATCTTCTACATCCAGTTGGGCGTCGTTGTTTTCCGGCTTGAAAGCCAGATGCGCCTGTTTGCCCATATTGACCATGGCCGCGGTACGGTGCAGCAACTGCTCGGCGCTTTGCGGCAGCGGATTAATGGTGAGATAGCGCTGCGCCATACGCGCCGCCATTTTTAGCGCATCGTGCTCAACCGCGATTTGATAATCGGATTCCAGATGCGGGGAAACCACCTCAAGGATGCGCACGGTTTCATCCAGCGAAGGCTCGTCAACGCGGATGACCTGGCTGTTTTCCATGATGGCGCTTACGCTTTGGATGCGCGCTTCGAATTCCTGCAAACTAGTCGTGCAGATGACGACGGGATCATCGCTCAGAAAGGCCTTCTGCACGAGAGAAGTCGCTTTGTTGAAGTCGGCCTTGATGGGGCCGCCGAAGAAGCGATGTATCAGCGGCAGAAAGAGGATGCCGTTACGCGCCGCGCTCATGCCCGCGCGAAAGGCTTCCTGGTCACCGTCCAGAAGCGCCGTTTCGCTGATCTGCACCAGGTTGTGCAAGCCGGCGGGCCCTTTGTCTTCCGCCATCAGCAGCGCCAGGCTGTAGGCCAGCGCGCGCTTGCCAACGCCATCGGGTCCGATCAGGATGATGTGCCGGTTTACCGACTGTGTCAGCACGTTGATCATGTTGCGCAGCAGGTCTTCGCGGAAGTGCACGGCGCGCAGCAGTCCGCGGCGGGCGCGATTGACGTAGTCAACAGTGGTGCTGTCTTCTCGCGCCGGGATGATCTGGCTGCCGTCGGAGTAGGCGTCTTTGATCGACTTGGGCGTGATGCTGAATTGGCGCAAGATGCCGCCGGTGCTGACTGAAGTTTCCGCCAGAACAGCGAGGGCGTGGTCGGTATCGATCTTCTGCTGGTTCATCGAGTTGGCGATGGTCAAGCCGTCGTCCAGCAAGACAATGGACTGCCGGCTGAGCGGCACTTTCTTGTTGCCGATGGCGACAAAGTCCAGGCTGCCGTCGGGATCGCGCCGCGACTGAATGGCGACATTGACCTGCCGCTCCAGGCGTTCCAGGTCGACGCCTCGGCTGGATTCGAACATAGTCAGCATGCGATGGGCTGCAGTATTCTCACGTCTCATCAAGGCGAGCAGCACCATTTCGGGCATAATCGACGACTTGCGATGCTTTTCCAGCAGCGGCACGGCGTCATTCAGGACGGCGTCCATATCTTTGGAGATTAGGTCTGGATTTAGGGTCGACATGTCAAGACTAAGTCCCGGTCCGTTTCCCAGCTTGAATCATCCGGAGCAGCGCCATTATAGCCCAAGCCAGCGGGCCTCGCCTAGTATGGCTGGCCTGGATTCCAGCGCTGGCGCGACACACTATTTTGCCGCAGGTTGCGTTTGATTTGCATAAGAAAAACTGTGCGGCCGGCATCTGACGAAGACATCGCTAGAATTCGTTTTTCTGGATGAACATGAAATGAAGAAAGTTAAAGCGGTCTTCGCCGGTGAGCAGGCGGGGACGCGCGCGCTCGTCGATGATGCCGGGGAAGACTTCAACCGTGAGCAGTCGGCCATCGTAGATGTACAGGGTATCCAGGAAAAAGCGCCGATTGCCCCAGGGCAACTGGTCGAAGTACAGGTTGCCCAGGCCGTAATGTATGAAGGCGGTCTCGCCGCGGCCGGTGGGATAGAATTCATAGGTCATGGGTTTGTGCTCGGCGGTGCCAATTACGATATCAGCGCCCCATTCGGCGAAGGTCCGGTAGGCAAACTTCTGCCCGTCAGTCGGGGTGAAGCGTTCAAATTCGCGATATTGAACCGTCATCAGCACCAGGTCGACTTGAGCCGCCAGTACAGCCAGCGCCTCGCGCAGCCAATTGCGGTCGCAGGCGGCCGCCCCCGGTCTAGGCCCGTAAATCGAGTTGGGGTCGTCGTTGGCAATGGCGTAGGCCGGTCCCACTTCGTTGCAGGCGATCCAGCCAATGCGCGAGCCCTTATGCTCGAGAATCAGCGGCTGGCGCGCCGCGTTCGGGTCTCGTCCGCCGCCAACCAGCGCAATGCCGCGCTGCTCGAAATAGTCCAATGCGCGCAGCAGCGGCTCGTAGCCGAAGTCGTTGATATGATTGCCGGTCAGATCGACAACGTCAACATCAAGCAGGTCGAAAATCGCGGCATGTTCGGGCTTCATACACATGCTGTAATTGCTGCCAGCCCTGCCAACAAAGTCCATGTCCGGGCAGGCAGGCGCTATTGATGCCTCGCTGGTGATCTGAAAGTAATCTGAGCGGCGAACGTAGTCGCGAATGCCGCTGGCAGCGCGCTCCACGCCGATGGCGTCAATCGCGGGCAGCGTATGCCGGGCGAGCGCCGTCGTGCCGGAGAGCGTAATGCGAGTCAGCTTGTCGCGGCTGAAGTTGGGAAAGTCGGACTCGAATACCAGCGGATAATGGTCCAGCTGATCCACAACGGGCATATCGTCCAGCCATAAAACGCGCAGCCGCATCTCCAGCTCGTTGGCTGGCAACAGCGTAAAACTGCGCTTGTCCCGCCAGAGGGCATTAAATAGCTGATCGTGGGCGACAATCCTGATGCCAGTGTGGAAGGTAAAGCCGTGTTGACGCAGACGGGCCGCGGCGGGCTCGCTTAGGATCAGCCGGCCGTCGTAATGCCCGGCCAGCAGCGCCGCGAGCTCGGCAGAGTCTATGGATGCGAGCAATGCGCCAAATCCCGCAGCTGGCAGCCAAAGCTCTAGTTCGTCTCGGCTGCCGCGTCCATCAGCTGCATTGGCCGCGACCTCAGGTGAAAACGCGCCCGCGTAAAAGGCTAGGTAATCGTCGATATTGCGCGACCAGGACGCGTCGCTGTGATCGCCGCCGGGATAAACGATGTACTCGTGCGGCGCCCCGCTCGCAGCCAAATTGACATGCATTTGCTCAATGCCGGCCGCAGCGTGATCATTTGTGCCGCGGTCCAGCCATAACTTGAGATGCGTGTCGGGCGAGAGCGCAGCTGCCAGATTCAAAGGATTGTAGGCAGCCGCTACGTGGTCAGCGTCGAAAAAGGGGCTGTGGCCGCCGATGGCGACGAATTGATCGGGGAAGCGCAAGCCGAGATGATAAGCCCAGAAGCCGCCGCGGGAGATGCCGCCGATGGCGCGCGCATCGCTAACAAGATAGCGCTCCGATACGATGGCCAGCAGGTCGAGCAGTACGCGGTCGTAGCTGTTGTCGCCAAAATAATTGTCATTGGCCGCATCCCCGCCGAAGGGCATGAGCACAATCATGGGCGGGGCCGCGCCCGCATGAATGGAGGTCTCAAGCGATTGCAGGAAGCCCAGCAGCGCCCATTGCAGGTCGTCGGCGTTGGATCCGTGCAGCAGCATCAGCAGCGGATATTGGTCGGCCCCCGAGCTGTAGCAGGGCGGCAGATAGATGTGGAATCTTCGTTCTTGATCGGCGCCCGGGTCGAGGTAGGTTTCACGGGAGAGTGTACCCGCCTCGCCGCAGTCCGCCGGTTGCGTTTGAACTGTTGCGGGCAGAAGGCAAATCAGAAGCAGGCAAAATGCCAGGCGCATAAGCTCTCCAATTCCGCGCAGCGTAGGCCGTCAGCGCGCAGAATCATATCACAATGCGATTGTATGGGGAGAGGAAGGTCAGTCTTCGCCGGCTATCTCGGCGAGACGGTAACCAACGCCGCGCACATTAACGATCAGGTCGATATCACCCAGGGCCTTTAATTTCCGCCGCAAATTGCTGACATGCGGACGGATGACTTCTCGGGCTTCTTCTTCATCGGTGACATAGCCGCGAACTTCGCGGACCAACTCGTGACAAGAGGCGACGCGGCCGCGATGGGCAGCCAGGTAGAGCAAGAGGTCAAATTCGGTCGGCGTCAAGCTGGCGGATCTGTCGCCAGCCGCGACCTGATATTTGCCGGGCAAGAGTGAAAGCGCACCCAGCCTCCCGACATACCGATGCGCCGCCATTCCCGCGCCGCGTTGAGCCGGCGACGCCTCGCCCTCGTCGTCAATTTCGCCAGTGGCAGAGGCGACCTCGCGCGTCAAATCGGACACGGTCCGCTCGATCGTATCAAGCAGTCGCCGCCGCCGTCTCAAGCTGCGGGCGGTCACGATGCCGCGCTCGACGCTGGCGCGAATATCTTCGCTGGAGAATGGCTTGATCAGGAGATCACGAGCGCCGAAGCGCAGCGCTTGAACTGCGGTTTCGACGCTGACGGATTCCGCCATGAGAATTACAATGCTGTCCTGCGAGCGCGCTCTGATGGCCTGCAACAAGTCGATGCCGCTCATGTCGGGCAGGTCGATTTCCGACAGGACAAGGTCAATGTCATCCTTGGCAAAGCGCTCCAGAGCCGCTTCACCGCTGCCCGCCTCGCCAACCATGTAGCCGACGCGCTGCAGCGCCTTGCTTACGGTATATCGACTGACGCCATCGCCGTCTACTAGCAAGAGTCGCATCAGCTGTCTCTCAGCCATCTTGAA
>JAGWBC010000131.1:8118-10564 GCA_021296115.1 Anaerolineae bacterium
AATTATAGCACCGGCGCGACACCCGACGCCACGAGAATATGCGGAAGTAAAGCGGCGGCTAGTCGAGACAGACGACGGTGGCTGAGCTTGCGCTTCCCGACAAGGCATCCACGCGCGCCAGGCGCCAGGCGGGGCCGAGGCAGATAGCGACGATTTCGCCATCGGCGCAGAGCAGTGGAATCTGATCGCGCAGGCGGCGAGGGATTTTGCAGTCTATCATCCAGTCTTTGAGCTTGCGCGAGCGTCCGCCCATGCCCCTCGGCTTGAAGCGATCGCCCGCCCGGCGAGTCCGCAGCCGCAATTCGCCGCCGGCCGGCAGAACAAGCGCCACGCCCGTTTCGCAGTCGCCGGCTTCGGCGCAAACGCGAATTGAAAGTCCGCCTATCATAAGCGGTTTCTCAGCCCGCAAAACGCAGTTCATTTCGGCGGGAATAAGTCGATAGTCGCCCCGTGGTTCCTGGCTGCCCTTGCGCTGAATACGGATGTCGTCATAGACGATCCGCAGCTCGAGAGCGGCGCCGATATCGCGCTTGGCGCCTGTGCGCGCAGATTGGCAAAAGGCGACCAGGTCCAGCGTAAGCTCATGGCTCAGTGATTCGCCGCCCGCTGCAAGGAGGTGAAAAGCCCGACGCAGCAAGCGGCGCTGCAGCGCGGGATGCGCCTTTAAGAACAGTGGCCGACTGATGCTGCAGCCATCGTCCCAGCTGCTCAGGGCGACTTCGGCCAGATTTTCCAGTTGGCTAGCGACAAAGCTTTCGTCTACGGCGGCGGATTCCGCCAGGCGGTTCAGGGCGCTCACCACATCCGGATTCATGCGCGACAGCCTGTCCATTATTTCGTGCCGCAGGAAGTTGCGCCCGAAGCTGGTATCCCAATTGCTTTCATCTTGCCGGTAGACTAAGTCCTTCGCTTGGCAATAATGCTCTAACTCGGCGCGCGTGATCGTAAGCAGCGGTCGAAGCAGTTGGAGCTGCGGATGATCGGGCAAGGGAGACAAGAGCCGCATCCCGCCCAATCCGCGCAGGCCGCTGCCGCGAATGATATTCATAAGGACGGTCTCGGCCTGGTCATCGGCATGATGGCCGACGACCACGCATTGGCAATCTTCCTGCCGGGCGACCTGTGCCAAAAAATCATAGCGCGCGCGCCGCGCCGCCGCCTCAAGGCCCAGGCCCCAGCCCCGGGAAAGCCGCGGCACATCGACCTGATTCAGCGTATATCGAAGGCCCCAATTCCGCGCCAATTGGCCTACGAAGTCCAAATCGCCCTGGCCCGCCGCGCCACGCAGGCCATGATCGAGCGAGGCGACGTGCAGCGCGACCTCAAGCGAGCCACGCAGCTTGCACAGCATGTGAAGCAGCGCGACGGAATCGCAGCCGCCGGATACCGCTACGATGAGCTTGGCGCCGCCGGCGATGACCCCGCTTTTTTCCAGCTTCTGTTCTACTCGCTCGAGTATCATGGCGTTGTTCTCTACGATTTGCCGACGACTCAATCTAAGCACTAATCATAACCTCGCGCTTATAACTTGGGAAACATAATAGATTCAGTGCTATATTGAGTTAAGGCGTACGCATGTGCCGCAATAGTTTGTGTGGCGTTGACTTTGCTTTGCATTTGATTGTGCCCGATTGTGATATAATGCGGCGCGTACGCATCACGTCGAGGATTCATCAGTGCTAAGTCCCCTGGATTTCCTTTTCGGGCTATTCTCGCTCGACATCGGCATCGACTTGGGTACAGCGTATACCTTGGTCTACGTTCGCGGCAAAGGCATCGTCATCAACGAACCGTCCTTTGTCGCTATCGATCGCAAGACCCGAACTCCCATTGAAGTTGGCGCCCGCGCCAAGGAAATGTGGAGCAAAAACCCCAAAGACATCCTGATAGTAAGACCGCTGCGCGATGGTGTTATCAGTGAATATGAAATCACCGCGCGGATGCTGGATTATCTTATCAAAAAGGCGCATGAGCAGAGTTGGGTGCCGGTGCCAAGACCGCGCGTCGTTGTGGGCATTCCCAGTGGCGTTACAGAGGTCGAGAAGCGCGCGGTTATTGAAGCGACGCTGGATGCGGGCGCGCGCGAGGCCCATCTCATTGAGGAGCCGGTTGCAGCGGCGATCGGCGCCAACCTGCCGGTGCTCGAGACGCGCGGCAGCATGGTCGTCGACATCGGCGGCGGCACCACGGAGGTGGCTTTGTTCTCGCTGGGCGGCATCGTCATCAGCCGCTCGATAAGGGTGGCGGGCGACGAAATGGACGAAGACATCGTGCAGCATCTGCGCAACAAGCACAATCTGCTGATCGGCGAACCGACGGCGGAGAAAGCCAAGATTGACATCGGCTCGGCCTATCCTCTGCCGCAGGAACGCACCTATATGGTCAAGGGCCGGAATCTGACAACCGGACTGCCGGACTCGGTTGAAGTCAGTTCGATTGAGATTCG
>JAGWBC010000132.1:0-8048 GCA_021296115.1 Anaerolineae bacterium
TGTGCCCGGCCACAACTACGTCTGCGGGCATGATCTTAGCGCTCCTCCGCTATTGCGTGATTCGTGCAAGGCTTGTCCGGTGCTGTGACAAGGGCGCTGGTCGCTCGACATTGGCGGGATTTCGACGCGTTTACCACCGAAGGACACAGAAGTAAATGCAAGTAAGAAATGAGAATGAGGAATGCCTCTTTTCTTACCCCATCCCCCGGCCCCTTGCCCCAGCGAGCTAGGGAAGGGGAGCTTTGCTAGCGAGTTTGTTTTCTGCATGATTAACTTGCATTTACTGAGTTAAATTTAGGGCACGGAGAAGAGGCTTCGCGCGCAAGATGATGGCTTTGGCACCTTGATTCAAGCCGTAACCCGGACGGGCCGCTGCCGCTTCTTCGCTGGTTCGGACGGCTTGGTGGCGAAAGGTCTCGTACCAGCAGCCCTGCGCTTCAAGCATGTCGATGATCTTGCGCGAAACCGGATGCAGCGCGGCGCTCATTCGGATTCTTCGGCGCTCAGCCCCTCCAGCAAGACGAAAGACGAAATGATCTCGCCATCCACGGCAAAGCTCTGATGATTATTGGCGTAAAGCGAGACCGTCAACAATTTGGAATCTGGCGGCAGCGTGGGCACATGATGCCACTCGCCGTAAAGTCGCGCGATTTTCACGCCGTCGACATACAAGTGCGCATGCCCCTCGCCCAGGACTGGCGCTTTGTCAATATTCTGCGGCGTAAAGGTAAAGTTACTAGTCCGCAATTGCAGATTGAAGCTGCCGTCCGGCAACGGAAAGACGTTCAGCTCGACCGTTGGCGCGCCTTCCGGTTCGATGTTGATCACCTGGCTGGGATCGTGCAGCAGCATGTCCATTGGTGTATCGCGGTAGGGATTGCTGCCTTCGAGGATGGGAGTCCAATAGGTGGCGAAGGCAATGAAGCACTCCATATCGCCGCCAAATACTTCTTTCTCGCCAATGACGAAGGTGTAGCGACCGATCTCTGCTTCCGGATGCCAAAGCGCAACTGTGTAGCTGGCGTCTTGCGGAACTTGAAAATAATAGTCATCCCAATTCCAGAAGTGGACACGCCCAAATGGCTCAAAGAACCATGCAGGTGTATCGCCCAAGGGTACCATCAGCGCGCCATGTCCCTCGGGCAGCAATAGGGCGCGGGGCAGCTCTGCGGGGAGTTCGCGGGGCAAACCGGGACCTAACACCGCCAATTTCGGCAGGTAGAAATCCTGCTCGTCTTCGTCGTCAGCCGGGATACTCATACTCAACAGGATTGATTGCCCGCGCAAGGCGTCAAAGGTGAAATAGTCAATGTCTTGCGGTGGATAGACATTGCCGAAATAGGCGTAGGAAATGGTTGGATCCGGAACTTGCCAGGGAGCATCCGCAGTCAAGTCAGCAAATTCACAAACCGGCTGGTGCGCGCTGACAAGTGAAGCGCAAGCCAGCAGGACGAAACCGATTACGAGCCAGGTTACTACGCGCTTGCGTGACATTGTGCCGCCTCTCTACCGGCGCACTGCCGGCGGATGCAAGTAATAGCCAGTCCGAACCAGTATAGCTTGCGTCGCGCCCATTGGTCACGTGCCGCTTTGCCGCTCACAGTCCATGCGCTCCCGCGTGATGAGACAGCGCTGGTTGGCCGCGACATTGACGTACTCGTGATATTCGCCATCCAGCCAACTGACGACGACGCGCTCGACGGAGGCCCGGCCCAGGCCGAAATGCAGCACGAGCTCATTGCCGGCGCCCAGGCTGGAGCCGGACTTCAATTCGCGGATCTGCGACAGGCCATCGTCGCTGACGACGCGGACTCGTGTGCCCAGCGCATCGCGGTCTATGGCGCCGCCGCCCTGCAGTTCAAAGGCGATCCAGTTGTTCCTGGCGCCTTCGTAGGCGCTGTTGCGAAAGAGGCGATGGCGCTCGTTCCACCAGGTCAGCGCGTAGTCCACGCGGCCGTCGCGGTCGTAATCGGCTGTGCTAAAGCCCATGGTCGGCTGCGCGGTCTCGCCGAAGAGTTTCTGATCGATCGGCGTGAATCCGCCGTCGCCCTGGTTGTGATAGAGCATGTCATGGTAGGCGTAGTGCATGCCGGCCTTGCCGAAAATAGGCGAGATGCCGGTGGCGGCCAGGTAGAGGTCCAGCCAGCCGTCATTGTCGTAGTCAAAAAAGGCCGTGCCCCAGCCGACCGCCTCGCCGGTGAGATAATCGACGCCGGCGCGCTCGGTCACATCGGAGAAGGTACCGTTGCCCTCATTCTCCAGCAGCACCATGGCCCGCACCATGTTTGAAAAGTAGAAGTCCAGATCGCCGTCGTTATCGTAATCGCCGGTGGCCAAGCCCATGCCATGCACTTCCGCATCGGCGCCGGCGCGCGCGCTCACATCTGTGAAGCACCAGCCGCCGCAGCCGGGTCCGTCGTTGCGCCAAAGTACGTTGCCAATGGCATTGATCACGCGGTCATTCACGATGTAGAGATCCAGATCGCGGTCGTCGTCGTAGTCCACCCAACTGACCGCGAATCCGGCGCCCAGCAGGCGTTCAAAGCTGAGCAAGCCGGTGACATCGGTGAAGCTGCCGTCGCCGTCATTGTGATACAAGACATCGCGGCTGCGGGAGAAATCAGTGAGGTCGCATTCGGGATAACAGGACCAGTTGGTCACGTAGAGATCGAGATGGCCGTCTTCGTCATAGTCGCCCCAGGCGGCTGTGGTCGCCTTGCCGACATCACCCAGGCCGGCCTCTACAGTGACATCGGCGAAACCCGCTCCGTCAAGATTGCGGAACAGGCGGTTGGCGCCCCAATTCAGGACGTAGAGATCGCGCCAGCCGTCGTTGTCGTAATCGGCCCAGACCGCGCCGCCGCTTCTTTCATCCGGCAGGCTGAGCTGATCGCTGTGTTCCGACAGGGCGAAACTGCCGTCGCCCCGGTTGCGGTAGAGCGCGTTGGGGTCGAGATTGCCGGTGACATAGAGATCGACCCAGCCGTCTTTGTCGTAGTCGTCCCAGGCGCTGCCCGCCGCCAGATAGCCGTCGTCATAGGGAACGGGAGCATCCTCATCCCAAATGGCGCGGTGCGTGGCGTGAATGCCCGCTTTTTCGCTGACATCGTGGAAGAGCGTATTATCTTGAATGAAAAAGAAGAAAAACATGGCGGCGATTCTGGGCAGCATGCTGTGGACCTAGCGCCCGTTGGAGATTTGCCCGTCGGATAGGGTGATAACGCGGTCGGCGTAGTCATCGACGATGGGATCGTGGCTCGACAGAAAGATTGAGGTGCCCTGGGCGCGCACAAAACTTTGCAGAACTGCCAGCACTTGATGCGTGGTATCGCTGTCCAGTTCACTGGTTGGCTCATCGGCCAGCACCAGGTCAGGCGCTGTCACCAGGGCGCGCGCGATGGCGATGCGCTGCTGCTGCCCGCCGGACATCTCGTAGGGGCGGTGGTCGTAATAGTCCAGCAGGTCCATGCGTTCCAGGCTCTCCAAGATGCGCGGGCGGCGCTCACTGCGGGGCAGGCCGCCCAAACGCGCCATCACATCGAGATTCTCATAAGCCGAGAAACTTGGCAGCAAGCCCATCTGCTGGAAAACGAAACCGATGCGCTCGCGGCGCCAGTAGGTGCGCGCGGCCTCATCCATGGTTGAAATATCGGTGCCTTGAATCCAGATCTTGCCGCTGGTCGGGTTATCCAATCCGCCCAGGCAGTTGAGCAAAGTCGTCTTGCCGCTGCCGGAGCGGCCGCGCAGCGCCACGAATTGCCCCCGGCCGACTTCCAGGTTGATATCGCGCAGCGCATGTACATCGCCGCCGTCCGATTGATACACGCGCCCTACATGCTGCGCTTCGATCGCGTTTCGCGTCATCACTTCCGCCCTCTCAAACGCGCCAGCAAACCGGAAGGCGCGCCATTGTCCTCGCCTCGAATTTCGCGCTCGATCTGAATCTCCGCCTGTGACGAGGTCTGCTCGAGATTCCGCGCCGGGCGGATCAGGATGCCCTCTTCGGTGACATCCATCTCGACGCGGTTTTCGAAGCCCAGGTCTTCGCGAAATTGTTTGGGGATTTGCAGGCGGCCGGCCGAATCCAGCACGATTAGTTCTTCAAAGTGATCTTCCCAGCTTTCGGCGTCGTCGGCGGAAATGCCACGCGCTTCGCGAACGCTTGCATCCGTGAGTGGCCGGCGGCGCACTGTCTCGCTGGCGAGCTTGCCGTCGCGTATCTGCACGACGCGCTCGACATGTTGGGCGATGGTGGGGTCGTGGCTGACGATGCAGATGGTCAAGCCGTCCTCGCGATTCAAGCGCTGGAGCAGGTCATAGACCTGGTCGGAAGTGGTCGAGTCCAGCTCGCCGGTCGGCTCATCGGCCAGCAGCAGTTTGGGCTCGTTGGCCAGGGCGACCGCGATGGCGACGCGTTGCTGCTCGCCGCCGGATAGCTGGATCGGCCGGTGATCGTAACGCTGCGGCAGGTCGACCTTGTCCATCAACTCGCGGGCGCGGGCGTCCGCTTGGGGACCGGTGATGCCCGCCAGCGTCATCGGCAGTTTGATATTATCGAGCGCCGACAGGTAGGGTATGAGATTGCGGCTGCCCTGCTGCCAGACGAAGCCCACTTCTATCTGCCGATAGGTCGTCAATTCACGGGTGCTTAACTTGAGCAGATTCTTGCCATCGACGATGACTTGGCCAGCTGAGGGCAGCGTCAGCCCTCCCAGCACATTCATGAGCGTGGTTTTGCCGCTGCCGCTGGCGCCGACGACGCCGACCAGTTCGCCGCGCCGTACCGTCAGATCGAGGCCCTGCAGCGCCATCACCTCAATCTCGGCGACTTTGAAGATCTTGTATAGATCATCGCAGATGACGAAGGCGTTCAGCTCTTGTTTGTTTTGCATCGGTTTTGCCTCCCGCCCTCAGAAAATGGCCGCGCGCTCGCTGCTGGTTTGCGGGCGAGCCAAGGCTCGCCCCTAAGGATTGGATTATATGGCGGGCGACTCACAGAGTCGCCCCTACATCCAGGATTTCCTGAGAATGGATTATTGCTTGCTATGTCCACAGGTCACCACTCCCAAGTGACATGGCACTTGGTGGAACGAGTCGATTTAGAGTACGATCTTATCGAAGCAAGTAACTATTGAGCCAGCATTATACTGTGCAATTGAGGACTCTTATAGACATGAATTTGACAAAAAACGCTTGCGCGGCGGACACCGCAATGACAGCGGCCATAGGCGCAGGCGAAAGGAATCGCGGTGGCAGCGCCTAATATCGTCTTCCTGGTTGCTGATCAGCACAATGCCAAGGCGCTCGGCCATGAGGGGCACGCCGATGTGCAGACGCCGCACCTGGACCGCATGGCGCGCGAAGGCTGTCGCTTCGAGAACGCCATCACGCAGAATCCCATCTGCACGCCGAGCCGCGTCTCATTTCTCAGCGGGCAGTATCCGCACAATCACGGCTACTACAGCTTGAGCGGGCCCAATCCAGGCGGCTTGCCCAATATCTTCGGGCACTTTCGCCGCTGCGGTTATTTCACGGCGGCCATGGGCAAGATTCACTGCCCGGAATACTGGGTAGAAGACGACTGCGATGTCTTTCACGAGAGCAATTCCTGGCGAGCCGGCAGCGTAGTCGGGCGCTCGGCGGCCTATACGCAATTTCTGCGCGAGCGGGGCGTGGAAGACCTGGAAGATCATATCCTGCTGCCGGAGTTCGGCGAGCGCGGCCGGCAGTCGCTTGACAGCCGCCCCAGTCCTTTGCGCTTCGACGAATCGCAAGAGGGCTGGCTGGCGAATACTGCCATCGACACCATCAATACCGCTGCCGCGCGGAAGATGCCCTTTCTGCTGCATGTCAGCTTCCCGCGGCCGCATCAATGCACCACACCTTGTCAGGAATTCTGGGATCTGTATGACGGGCAGCAGCTCAGCCCCCCGCCTAACGCCGATTATGACTTGGCGGCCGCCGGTAAAGCGCCGCACATGATCGCCTCGGCCAAGCGCTGGCGCGAGAGCGATTGGCAGCTCTTTGAACCGAAGACCTTTGAAGCCGGGCGCCGGCGCAAGCTGCAGGGCTATCTGGGCGCGGTCAGCCAAGTGGATGCGGCGGTCGGCAAGCTGCTGGATCACCTGCGCGAGAGCGGGCAGGCGGAGAACACCATCGTCATTTACACATCGGACCACGGCGATTACGCGGCGGAGCACGGGATCATGGAAAAGGCGCCGGGCATCTGCAGCGACGCCATCACCCGCGTACCGCTGATCTGGTGGGCGCCCGGTCGAATCGCGGCCGGCGGGCGCGTCAGCGATATCGTTGAATTGGTCGATATATCCAGCACACTCTGCGCGCTGGCGGGGGTTGAGCCGCTGGAGACCAGCGATGGCCGCGACCTGAGAGCCTTGCTGGCGGGTGAAAGCGGGGACAGCGAGCGCATCGGCGTGACCGAATTCGCCTGGAGCAAGAGCGTCCGCAAAGGGCAGTACCGGCTGGTGCATTACCCGCGGGCGATGTTTGCCCAGGAGTACCCTGACGGATTTGGCGAGCTGTACGATTTGGCGACTGACCCCTGGGAGATGCGCAATCTGTACTTTGACGCGGAGCATCAGCCGATGGCGCGGGAACTGCGAAACGACCTGCTGGAGTGGCTGATCACCACGACCCGTCCGCGCACCGTGAGCGGCGTCAACAGCGTCCGCTTTGGCGCGCCGGCGCTCAATCGCCAGCGAGTGCAGCGCTACCAGACTGTGGTGAATCGGGATGGCAAGATTCATCCGGAGCGGCTGCGCAGCGTGAAGAATAAGAATTATCTCTAATTGCGGCAGTTGGCGACTACGCTATACAAATTCGCCTGGACGAATGGTTTGAATGTAATGGAGCGCTACAGCGACTACGACGACTTTGCCCAAGTCTACAATCGGCATTGGGGCGGCTTCTCCATCCGGATCATACCGATACTTGAACAAATGGCGCTGGACGTCTGCCCGCCGGGGTCCGCGATTCTTGATCTGTGCTGCGGCACTGGGCAGCTGGCGAAAGAACTGGCGACGTGCGGCTATACGGTGACCGGTGTTGACGGCTCTGAGAAGATGCTTCGACATGCCCGGCAAAATGCCCCTAACGCGAACTTCTATTGCGCCGATGCGCGTTCCTTTAGCTTGCCGACCGACTTCGCAGTCGTATTATCCACCTACGACAGTTTAAACCATCTGCTGACGCTTGAGGATTTGGCAACCGTATTCCACAACGTCTATCGTCATCTGCAATCGGGGGGCGTGTTTGTCTTTGATATGAACCTCGACGCCGGCTTCCGCAGTCGCTGGGCGGGTTCGTTCAGTATCGTGGCGGACTCATCCGTTGTCGTGGTCGATGCCAGGTATGATGAAGACGAACGCCTGGCTACGATGACTATGACGCTCTTCACGCCAGCCGATGAAGACAACACGCTTTGGCAGAGGAATGATGTAACGCTAACGCAGCGCGCCTACTCAGTTGAGGAATTGACCGAGACGCTTGCAGGCGCCGCTTTCTCGAAAATCGAAGCATTCGATGGTCGTGGGGATTTCGCGATGCGCGACGAAGGGCGCGCCTTCTTTCGCGCAATCAAGCGGTAAACGTGGCCGAGCCTAGCGCGGCAGGGAAAACATCAATTATGGGGTTCATATGAGTCACGATGAATTGCTTCTCGGCGTCGACCTGGGCACGCAGGGGCTCAAGGTCATAGTCGTCGATGCCGAGACGCTCGCTGTCATCGCCATCGACGGCGCGCCGGTCGAGAATCTGACGCCGGCCGCCGGTTACATGGAACAGGTACCAGCCGACTGGTGGGCATCGCTCTGCCGATTGACGCGGGGACTGTTGGCAGATCATAGCGTAGGCGCCGAGCGCATCGCCGCCATCGGGCTTTCGGGCCACATGCACTCGATTGTGCCCTTGCGCGCCGATGGCAGGGTAGCCCGCAACTGCATCGTCTGGGCCGACACGCGCTCGCAGCCGCAGGCGAAAATGCTGGCGGCCAAGGCGAAGGCTCGTCTGTGGAATCCGTCCATCGCGCC
>JAGWBC010000132.1:8150-16629 GCA_021296115.1 Anaerolineae bacterium
TTCCGATGCATCGGGCTCGCTGATGTGGGATTTCGCTGCGCGCCGCTGGGATGAGGCGCTGCTGGCGGAGATTGATCTGCCTATTTCGCTGCTGCCGCCCGTGCTTGGCTCAGCGGAAGTAGCGGGCGCCTTGAGCGCGGAAGCAGCAGCCGACCTGGGCTTGGCGCCGGGTACGCTGGTGGCCTGCGGGGGTGGCGACGCCGCCTGCGCCGTCATCGGTTCCGGCATGCCCGACCGGGACACGCTGATGATCAACGCGGGCACGGCGGTGCAGGTCATCGAAATGCAGGACGAACCGCGCCCTTTCAACCGCGAAACAGCGAATCGCTACCTGTTTGAACTGGGCGTCGCGGGACAGACTTTCGCCATCGGCGCGCTGAATAGCGCCGGGCATTCGCTGGACTGGTGGCGCAGGTTTGTGGATCCGGCCCTGTCTCACGCCGAGTTTGAAGCGCTGGCCGCGGACGAGCCGTCCCCCGAAGACGGGCCGCTTTTTCTGCCATGGCTGCAGGGCACGGGCACGCCCTATTTGCTGGACGGACCCTACGGCGCCTTCGTACAGCTGTCGTCCACCGCCGACCGATCGATTCTGACGCGCGCGGTCATGGACGGCGTCGCTTTTGGCATCAGGCTCTGCGCCGAGGCGCTGATCAAGCCGGGAAAGCTGGCGGACAAAAAAGTGCTGATCACCGGTGGCGTGCCCAAGAGCCCGCTGATGCGTAAGATCTTGTGCAACGTCTTGCCAGCCAGTGTGACCTTTCGCAGCTTCTCCGACATGTCGGCATTGGGCGCGGTGGCTCATGCGGCGGTCGCGGCCGGGGTTTCAGCCAGCGCGAGCGACTTCCTGGCCAATTTCGATTATGGCGAGTCAATGCCCGCAGCGAATGCCGACCTGACGGCGGAATACGAACGGAATTACGCGCGCTTCAAGCAATGGGCTGATCATACTGCTTCCATCTGAGCGAGCGCTTGAATCGCGCGGCGGCTGCGGAATCGGTGCTCGGCTGGGTCTGCTGCTTGCGACGGCATAGGCTTATTCGCCGCGGAACGCTCGTTCCAGCTCGGCGATGTCCATTTTCTGCATAGTCATGAAGGCCTCGGTCACGCGAACGACGGCGGCGGCATCATCGCTCGCCAGCATATCCTGTAGTCGAGGCGACGTAATCTGCCAGGAGACGCCGAAGCGGTCAGTCAGCCAGCCAGCTACACTGGCCGAGCCGCCGTTGGTGGTCATGATATCCCAGAGCCGGTCGATCTCGGCTTGATCCTCGCAGTTGATGCAGAGCGACATGGCGGCATTGGGCTCGAAGAAGGAGTTGCCGTTGACAATGGTGAAGCGCTGTCCGGCCAGTTCAAAGGTCGCGAACATGATTTCATCGGTGCTGCCGGGTCCGACCTCGCTGTAGTTCGTGATGCTGAGGACGCGCGAATCGGGCAGGAGCGAGGTATAGAATTCCAGCGCCTCTTCGACACGGCCGTCGAACCAGAGGTAGGTGACGATCTTCTGCACGGGCTAACCCTCCATATTGATTTCGATTGTGTATGACTTTATCAAGTCTATTTTCTTGCCTGAGGCGCTGGCAAACTGGCAGACGTCGCAGAAAGCGTATCTCTTACCGTCGTCGGATATTATCAGTCCGTGGATGGCGGCGTCACGTCCGTGGGTCATGATGTTTTCGATGACTAACTCGCTGACGGCGATGTCATTCATGTGCTGCAGAGCAGCGCGAACTTCATCTTTGCCGCGCATTTCAAATTGCGCCACGATCTGCCAACTGACATCTTCACTCACTTTCTCCAGGATGGCCTCAACATCGGCGCAGACATAGGCGATGTTCAGGTCGCGCAGCAATTCCTTCATGGGCGCGTTGTCGCAGTCGGCATGGACGGTGATCTTGGTCATGCTTCGTTTTCCTCGAGGTTTGCGGGGCCAAATCCATGCGGCAGAAGTTCTACCAGCGTGGTGATCATGTGAACTTGTCCGTCCAGATCAGCCAGAATGACTTTCATCGCGGGCGAAAATTCGAACATGAATTGGCGGCAGACCCCGCAAGGCGAGCCCGCGCCGCGCGATACCACCGCCATAGTCGAAAATTGCTGATGCCCTTCGCTGACGGCTTTGACCATAGCCGTTCGCTCAGCGCAAATCGTGGACGAGTAACCGGCGTTTTCGACATTGCAGCCGCTGAAGACCTCGCCGCTCGTGGTCAGCAGCGCCGCGCCAACGCGGTAATTGCTGTAGGGGATGTAGGCGCTCTGGCTGCCTTCCAGCGCCAGTTCCACAAGTTGGCGGTCGCTGACTTCGCTCATGCGGGTCTCCTATTTGCCGTGCGCGGAGATTTTCTCGCTGCCGATGATGCCGTTGCCGGCGGGCTTTGCGATTTCGCCAGTCTGCGGCGCCGGCGCGATCGCGCGCACCTTGACCTTGCGGATGCGATGACCGTCAATGGACAGCACAGTCATGTTGAGAATGTCGGTCTCAATCGTTTCATTGGTCCGGGGCACGCGACCGAGGGTCAGGTAGATGTAGCCGCCCAAGGTATCGGCATTGGCCGTGTCGATTGAGCAGCCCAGCAGGTCGTTGAGGTCGTCGAGGTCCATGCTGGCGTCGATGAGATAGAAGCCGTCGCCGACTTCGACGTAATCTTCTTCTTCGAGGTAGTCGTATTCGTCGCGAATATCGCCGATGATCTCCTCGAGGCCGGAAGTGCCGCCGTATTCATCAACGACGATAGCCAGGTGTACATTTTTCTCCTGCAATTCTTTCAGCAGAGCATCGGCCCGCTTGGTCTCGGGCACGTAATAGGTCGGGCGCAGCAAATCGCGGATCTTCTGGCTTTCGAGATCGTCGCGATTCTTGAGCACAGTCAGGATATCTTTGGCGTAGAGCAAGCCGATAACGCTGTCGATGCTCTCTTCGTAGATGGGAATGCGGGAAAAGCCGGACTCGACGAAGGCTGAGAGCGCCTGCATTATCGTGTCGTCAACATCAAGCGCCACGATGTCGATGCGCGGGGTCATCAATTCGCGGGCGCTGCTTTCGCCCAGCTGCAGCACCGAAGCGATCATGTCTTTCTCTTCCGCTTCGATGATGCCGCCGCTGTGGCTGGCGTGAACCAGGGTCATGATCTCTTCTTCGGTGACCAGGTTGACCAGCGTATCGCTGCCGAACGCGCGCGAGATTAGCCGGCTCAAGAAGAGCACCAGCGCGGTAAATGGCGAAATGACGAAGAACAGCAAGCGCATTGACGGCAGTGCCAGCGCCAGAAGATTCTCCGCCTGGCTGGAGCCGATCGCCTCCGGTAGCAGATCGCCGATGACCAGCGTCAGAGCGGTACCCAAGACTATCGTCGCCACTGCCAGCAACGCGCGGACGCCGGCGTCGCCGTTCGCAAGCGGCTCGATCACCAAGAGCACCAGGATGACTGCGATGGCGAAGCGCGTGAGGATATGGGCGATGCCGACGGTCATGCTCAGCTGCAGGCCCGAATCCATCAAGGCCAGATAGCGCTGCGCCCGGGCATCGCCATCGTCGGCGCGCAGGCGCATATCAGCGCGGGACAGATTCTGCAGCGCGGCATTCATCAGGCTGACAGCGCCGTGAATCCCCAGCGCGGCCAAGAGCAATATCAGGAGCAGTGAACTCTCTGCCATCAGCTGTCGTCCGCCGTTAAGCGACCTGGACAAACAGGAACTGCCGAACATGAATTGCCATGAACGGCGCCAGCTGAATTCACTATGTGCGTGGGACTCCCTGAGGGAGGTTCGGCTAAATCGTCCACTAGTGTTCAGAACTATATTGACACAGTGGCGAGAGTGTAACACAGGCAATTGCGGCAACGCAAGTCTGGGCGAAATTTGCAACGATACGCAGATCCGAAATCAGCCCGAATCGCGCTGCAGCGAGCCCAAACGCCCGCCTGTCATTCGAGCGGCTCGCCGTCCCAGTTGTAGCGCGCGGACCACAGGAGCAGGCGCTGCGCCTTGCTGCAATCGACCGGGCTGACCGCCCCGCGAATATGCTCGGCGATGGGATAATCGCCGGGATAATGCTCAGCCAGCAAGTCGCGTATATCGTCGCTGCGATAGATATATGGCGCGTTGATGAAGAAGGCTTCGTGGCCGGGCTGCGAGTATTCCAGCGCCAGCCGGCAGGCAGAGGCGGCATCGCGCACATCGACGTAGGTCCAGAAAGCGCCAAAGGCAGCCTCGGTGTCGGGCGGCTTGTCACGAGCCGGCCTGATCCAAGCGCGCTCGCCCTCGTCGACCACCAGCGTGAAGCGCAAACTGACGATGGACATATCGGGCGTCCGGCGCAGAAAGCCCTCGGCCAGCGCCTCGCCGACCATCTTTGACAAGCCGTAGCCATCTTGCGATAGCAGCGGATGGGCTTCGTCGATGGGCAGGTATAGCGGGTGGAAGTAGCGGTGACGGTAAGCGTAGCCTAAAGCCGAGATGCTGCTGGCGATCACCACTTTCTTGACGCCGAGGATGGTGGCCGCTTCCAGAACGTTGAAAGTCGACACAACATTGTTGCTGAAGACGACCTCGTTGGTATGCGCTTCGGGCGAGGGAATGGCCGCCAGGTGAATCGCCGCGTCGTGGCCCTGCATGACGCCGATTACCTGTCCCAAGTCGGTAAAGTCGACGAGCTGTGTGTTCCACGTTCCCCGGCTCTCGATATCGGCCGCCGTCACGTCGTATCCATGATCGCGCAGATCCGCGACAGTTGCTTTGCCGATTCGTCCGTCTGACCCGCTGACGAGCGCCTTCATAGTTGCCATGGGTTCCCCCAATCTGCGGCGCAGGGGATTGCAGCGTCAAATGCGCTAGACTATAGTCGAAAATCGCTAGACTGAAAACGCAGGAGGACAACAGTGACAGAAGTGATGCGCGTTGCGTTGGGGCAGCATTCGGCGGCCACGCAGGACTATTTGACCTTCGCCAAGCAGCTGGGCGTGGGCGGCGTACAATTCAACATGATCGGCAAGAATATAGGCTTGATTCCCGAGGACCTGGACTTGCCCGAAGACAAGGGTTACTGGGATGCCGCTGAACTCAAGGGGCTGAAGCAGCGCGTCAACGACTATGGCCTGCGGCTGGAGGCGATCGAAAATGTGCCGCGCAGCTTTTACATTGACGCCATGCTCAAGGGCCCGCGCCGCGATGAGCAAATCGCCAATTATCAGAGAACTGTCCGCAGCATGGGCGAGGCGGGCATACCGGTTCTGGGTATAAATTGGATGCCGAATCTGGTTTGGCGCACGCCGATGCAAAAGGGACGCGGCGGCGTAATCGTCACGGCATTTGATATGGAGCGTGTGCTGGCGGGAGAGGTCATTACGGGCATTGTCGATGTCGCCGAGGCCGAAGACCGCCAATATAGCGAAGCGGAGATGTTCGACAATTACGTCTATTTCATGCAGCAGGTCATCCCGGTAGCGGAGCAATCCGGCGTCAAGATCGCGCTGCACCCGGACGACCCGCCGGTGGAATCGCTGGGCGGCATCGGGCGGGTATTTTACAAGCCGGAGAATTTCAAGCGGGCGCTGGATGCCGTACCCAGCCCGAATCATGGACTTGACTTCTGCATTGGCTGCTTCAGCGAGATGGTCTACGCCGACCGCAGCAACAACGAGGGCGTGCTGGACGCCATCCGCTACTTTGGCGAGCGCGGCAAGATCTTCTACGTCCACTTCCGCGATGTGCAAGGCTGCGTGCCCAAATTCCAGGAATGCTTCCCGGGCGAGGGCAATGTCAACGTGGTGCAAGCGGTAAAGACGCTAAAAGAAGTTGGCTTCACCGGATTCATCATCGACGACCATGTGCCGGAGATGCTGGACGACAGCGACTGGAATCATCGCGGCCACGCTTACTCGACGGGCTATATTATGGCGCTGGTCGAGGCGGTGACTCAGCTGGTTTAGCGCTCACGACAAGCGAGCGAGCGGGTGACGGATCTCACGCCACAGAATCATCTCGTGCAAGAAGAACGTAAGCAGCGCCACCAGAAATACAAACTGCGGGATGAATTCCAGGCCGATCTGTTCGGCCAGCACGCCAGCCAGCCAGGGCAGGAAGGCCATGCCGATACTGGCGCCAGTAAATTGCAAGCCGATGGCGTTGGCGGTATGCACTTGCCCGACTCTGCCGGGCGTGTCCGACGTCATCAAAGGGGCGAAAGGCGCGATGCAGAAGCCGATTAATGCCAAGCCGCAGAGGCTGCTTAAGGGTCCGAGATTCAGCCACAGCAGGCCCGCGCCGAGCATGAGCCCGATACTGTTCAAGCGCAGGAACATGCTGTTGCTGATGCGCCCCAAGAAGAAGCCGGCGACGAAACGGCTGAGTGTCAGGCTGGCCCAGTAAGCGCTGACCCAGGCGCCGGCCACTTTGGCGTCGATTGAGCGCGCTTCGATCAGAAAGCTGTTGGCGAACTGACCGGCGACCAATTCCGTGCCGACCGCCATCATGAAGGCGCCGATCATCAGCCAAATCAAGGGCAGGCGCAGTGTAGCGCACATATTCGCATGGCCGCTTGCGGCGGCATTCCCCTTGGCTTCACCGATGCCCCACTCGCGCCGCGTCAGCCAAAACATGAGCAGCATAACTAAGCGTATCAGCGTGAAGACCACATAAGCCCAGCGCCAGTCCAAGCCCAAATCGATGACGATCGTAGTGATCAGCAAAGGGCCGATTGTCGAGCCGATGCCAAAGCTGCCGTGCAAGCAATTCATCTGCCGGGCGCTGAAGTTGACGGCGGCAAAGGTATTCAGTCCGGTAGCCATGATGCCGCTGCCGACGCCGCTGCAAAAGGCGACCAGCATCACAGCCGGCCAGGAAGACGCCAGCGCGAAGCCGATCAAGCTGGCGGCGGTTAGGGACAGGCCCGCTATCATGATTGTGGCGATGCCGAAGCGATTGATCAGCGGGCCGCTGGACGATGAGGTGAGGATGCGGCCCAGCGTGGCGGCTGTGACGAGGGCGCCAAGCGCGCTCAAAGTCACGTTGAAGTCGGCTTGGACGTAAATCCAGACGACGCCGATGGCGCTGTTGGAGATGCCCCCGACAACAAATACGGAACAGGATAAGATGAATAGCTTTAGCGAGTTGTCCCGCAGCGGTACAGCCATTTAGCCAGCCTCTATTCTGCGCTGAAAACTGTCTTCGTGAATCATGCGGCGAAGTGTACCGACGTTGGCCGACATCGGCGATAGTTCGGCTGCAGATTTCGTCAGCCTAATGTGCGCTGTTTTAGCAGCTTCAGCAACCAGGCCAATTCACCCAGTTTGAGCCAATGCGCCGCCAGCAGGAATGCGCCACCATATAATGCAGCGCAGATTAGCACCAGAAGCAGTTCATGCAAGACGCTCGCGGCGCCGATGGCGCTCGTCAGCCAGGGCAGCGTGATTAGCGCGATCGCCAGCATGATGAGCGACGCCAGCGCGGATTTGATGCCGGTCACGGTCAGACGCTGCGCTCCGAAACCTTGCAAACGCCGCCAGAGCAGCCAACCGCTTATCGAGGCGTGTACGAAGTGCTTGGCGCTATCTGCCAACATCAGACTGAATAGGCCAAAACGCTCGAAAAGCAGCAGCGCGACCGCAAGATATACCGCCAGGCTGATGATGCCGGTCAGCGCCGGCGTGAAGGTATCCTTGCGCGCGTAGAAGGCGTATACCAAGAGCAGATCGATCGCGGCGAAGGGCAAGCCGATCAGGTAGAGGCGCAGCGCTTGCGCGGTGATAGCGGTATCCGCAGCGAGGAAGGCGCCGTTTTCAAATAGCAGAGCGATGATGGGACCCGCCAGCACAAACAAACCAGCCACAGCCGGCAAGATCAAAGAGGTCGCCAGGCGCAGGCCCAGCCCAAGCGTGTCTTTGAAGGCGCGCTGAGCTTGCGTTGACATTTCGGCGCTCTGCCGCGCCAAGGTCGGCAGGATGGCGATGCTGATTGCAGTGGCTACCAAGCCCTGCGGGAATTGCACCAAGGTGGTTGCCCAATTCATAATGGCGATGCCGCCCTCGCCGGTATGACTGGCCAGGCGATAACTGAAAGGGCGGATGATCAGCGTGTCCATGCTCAGCGACAGCATAACCGGCAGGTAAAGCAAGGCGACGCTCTTCAGGGCCGGGTGCCGCCAATTGACGCTTAGACGCAGCCGACACAAATTCAAGCCGGGCGCTTGCAGAAGCATCTGCGCGATGGCGCCGAACAGCCAACCGACAGCCACGACGATGATGCCGGACGCCGGACGCGCGACTGCAAAGGGAAAGATCTGCGGCACGGCGGTCAGCTGCGGCAGCCAGGCGACGGGTGGCGCCAGCGCCAGCGTCACCAGGACGATGCAGCCGTTGAAGACCACGCCGGCAAAAGCTGGCAGCGTAAAGGAACGGAGCGCGAAGAGCGTCCCGCTGAAGACGGCGAAGAGACTCAGGAATATCAGCGCGGGCGCGGTCAAGCGCAGCAAGTCGATGGCGAG
>JAGWBC010000133.1 GCA_021296115.1 Anaerolineae bacterium
AATCGAACGCGCGAAGGACGCAATCGCTGATCACATCCTAGATGCGCACGAGCGGATACGAAGATACTATTCCTATCTAAATTAGCGGAACGAGGAACGGGTTTAGCGATTTGCCTGAAAGGTCACGGAGAAAGGTCAACTGATGCATTGGAAGGGACATATCGCCATCGTTACCGGCGCGGCCAGCGGCATCGGCACAGGCATCGTGGAATGCTTCGCCGAAGCTGGCGCGGAAGTCGTCATCGCCGACATCAACGAGCGGCTGGGTGCGCAGGTCGCGGCTGACTTACGGGAACGCTACGGCAAAGGGATGTTCGTCAAGGCAGACGTATCCCAAGCCGACGATTGCAAGAGGCTGATTGACGAAACACTCGCGACCTACGGCCAGATTGACACGCTGGTCAACAATGCCGGCGTCAATTTCGTCAAGCCGACGCTCGAGATGGAAGAGGCGGATTGGGACCGCGTCGTCGATGTCGATCTGAAAGGCACATTTCTCTGCAGTCGCTATGCGCTTGAGGCGATGGTCGCGCGTCGCAGCGGCGCCATCATCAATATCGCCAGCGTACACACCGTCGCCACGCTGCCGGCCGCCGCGCCTTATGCCGCTTCCAAAGGCGGCGTCGGCATGATGACGGCTTCGATGGCGATCGAATTCGCGCCCTTTGGCATTCGCATAAACGCCGTCAGCCCGGGCTTGACCGACACGCAAATCTGGAACGATATTCAGGACGCCGCCGAAGACGCAGAACACGCGCGTCAGCATTGGATGGACAATATCCCGCTTGGTCGCGTGCAAGCGCCGCGCGAAGTCGGCAAGGTCGTGCTCTTTCTGGCCAGCGACCAATCCTCCTACGTGACCGGCGCCAATATCTTCACCGATGGCGGGATGACGATTCAGTTGACCAACCGCGAACGCTTCGCCAGCAAGTCTTTGGAGGGGGTGGCGCCGCAGAGCTAGATATTTCCGAATTGGAAGCGATTGGCTGAGAGATGTATTCTCGCTTGAGTTCAGGAGCAAAAAACAACGAGGAGGTGCGCCCATAAGACAAACACGTTATCTTTTGTCCGTAGCTACTGTTTACATTTGTGAAAGGCAATATGATGTTCAAGAAACTGTCACTTATACTCGTATTCGCGCTTCTCTTCGGGGTGTTCGGAATGGCATTGGCCCAGGACAGCGATATCTCGGGTGAAATCGTTGTTCACCTCCAGGTCTACTACCGGCCGGAGCAACATCCGGCGCATTCCGCAATCGCCGAGCAAGTCGCGCAGGAATACATGGACATGCATCCCAATGCGACCATCGAGCTCCTGCCCGATATTCCCGGTGGCACCGATTACATCACCTGGCTGTCCGCGCGCATGGCCGCTGATGAAGCGCCAGATATCGTTTGGGATCAGTGGTTCAATCGCAGTCTCAAGATGGATACTTGGTGGACGGCGCTGGACGACTACTTTGAGATGCCAAACCCCTACATCGCCGAGGGCATCCCGGGCCACGAACGTTGGGCTGATTCATTCGCGCCAAACGCGACGAATACGACCCGCGCGCCCGATGGGCATTGGTATCAGACGGCGCTGGACTGGGTGGAGACCGCCATGTTCTACAACGTCGCCATGTTCGAAGAAGCTGGCGTGGAACCGGATTGGGCCAATTGGGGCGAGTTCATCGCCGATATGCACACCATCCAGGATACGCTCGGCGTGGAAGCGTTCGGTTCTTTCATGCCTGGCACCGGCTGGAGCACCTGGTATTGGGCTGATAGCTTGTGGCTCAGCGTTGTCTGGGCGGTCCGGCCGAGTGAAATCTTTATGGAGAAATACTCCGAGATGCAGCCGGACTTGGACTGGCGCGCGTTGAACGCCGAAGAGGTCGCCAAGGCGGTTCATGACGGCGTGATAAACGCCCAGGACCCGCGTATGGACGAATACTTGCGCATATCTAAAGAGTTCGTCGAGATTCTGCCGATTGACTACATTGGCATCACCAGCTTGGGCGACGTCATGCGCATGTTCCTCGGCGAGCAGCTGGCCGTTTATTGGGGCGGGTCTTGGGACAACAAGGAAATCACCGATTCGGCTTCCTTTGAATGGGGCTTGACCTATCTGCCGCCTTTCACGGAAGAAGACTTTGAAGGGGCGCCCGGGACCATCTACCGGGTTGGCGGACCCAGCTCTGCCGGGCAATATGGCATACCGGTGGCGACGGCGGAAAGCGAGAACTTAGAACTCGCCGTCGATTACCTGATGTGGATGTCTGCGCCGCAAAACTTCGGGCCTTTGGCGAACGAATTCGGTGGCTTCATCCCGATGGTAGCCGGTACCGAAGTTGGACCGGTGCTGGCCAATTTCCAGACTGTGGCTGCCTTGCAGGACCGCCTGTTCCTCGATCCGAGCGGGCGGCTGACCGTTGAGCACGGCGACAACTGGACGCAGATCATGCAAGGCTTCTTCCTGGGCGCGACCAACGAAGAAGAGACCAAAGCACTCTTGCAGGAATCCTGGGAGAGCGGCGCCGCCGCCCTTTGCGAACAAGTCGGCTACGACTGGTGTCCCTAGTGAATATTGAACGGGGAGGCTGCGCTTGACAGCGTAGAATCCTTGAGCCGGGGTCGGGCTAACTGGCCCCGGTTCGCATCTTTAAGGACGTAACAGTTGACCCAGAAATCAAAGCCGATGCCAAGCCCCAAGACCGAACCAAGCCGCTGGAAGCTGCGCAGCGGTTTCGTGCCGATTTATGTGCCTTTCCTGTTTCTGATACCCGCCCTGCTGCTCCTGCTCTCATTCCGCTACATACCGGCTGTCTCGGCGATTTTTCATTCTTTCACCTATTGGAATATTCCCGAACCCGGCGAGTTCATTGGCTTGCAGAATTACCAGGCGCTAATCGATGATCCAATCTTCATAAAGTCTCTAGGCAATATTTTGAAGTACATGGTCGGGCGCACCGCGCTGGTGCTGGTCATGGCTTTTGTGGGCGCGGAACTGGTATACAACCTGACCAGCGATCGCTGGCGCAATATCTGGCGCATGGTGTTCACCATCCCGATGGTGATCCCAATCACGGTTAATCTGCTGGTATGGCAGCAGGTCTACGCCGGCCGCCAAGGCATGCTCAATGAATTCCTGACCGGCGTCGGCGCCATGGCCCGGCCCTACCCCTGGTTGGGGCGTCCTGATACCGCCCTGCCGGCGCTGATCTTCATCGGCTTCCCGGCTGTGGCCGGCTTTGGATTCCTGATTATCCTGGCCGCCCTGCAGAACTTGTCAAGCGAGGTGAACGACGCCGCGCTGATAGACGGCTGCAGCCGTTTGCGCCGCGTCTTCGCCATAGACTTGCCGGCGATTCGCGGTCCGCTGGCGCTGATTCTGATTCTAAGCCTGAACCAGGGCATGCAGGAATTCGCGCCCATGCTGGTGATGACTCAAGGCGGTCCCATCAATACCACCATGTCGCCGGCTTATTATTTGTACATTCAGGGCTTCACCTATGGCAAACATGGTTATGCCTCGGCCATCGGCACTGTGCTGATGCTCATGACGCTGGTGCTCAGCATATTTATCCTGAGAATGCGCTACCGGAGGGCATACGATGTCGCAGTCTAGCGCCTGGCGCCGTGATTGGCCCCTGATGCTCATCTTGCTGATTTTGGCCATTATTACCTATGTGCCCTTTGTCTTCACCGTCATCAACTCATTCAAGATCAACGCGCAGTTCTTCCAGCAGTTCTGGCTGCCGACATTGCCTTTGCATCCGGAGAATTTCGTGCGCGCCTGGCCCGCCATGGGACGCGCGATAATCAATAGCTTCAGTTACTCCATTCCCACGCTGATCCTGACGCTCGTCATTTCCGGTTTGGCCGGTTATGCCTTCGCCCGCTACCGATTCCCGGGCCGAAATATATTATTCGTTGCGATTCTGGCATTGATCATGATCCCGGGCATCCTGCTGGTGATTCCCATGTTCAGCGTCATCATCGCCCTGGATTGGGCTGATACCCTGCAAGGCGTTGTGCTGCCTTGGGTATCGGTTGAAATCGTATTCGGCACCTTCCTGATGCGCACCTTCTTCGAGACGCTGCCGCAAGAATACTTCGAGGCGGCGCGGCTGGATGGCGCCAACGAATTCTCGCTCCTGATTCGTATCGCCGTGCCGCTGGCCATACCGGCGTTCAGCACACTGGCGATATTGAATTTGCTTTTCAGTTGGAATGACATCATCTGGCCGCTGGTGGCCATCTTTGATAGTGAACGATTACCGGTCTCTATTGGCGTGCTGTCTTTTGCCGGTGCATGGAGCACCGATTACGGTGTCACTTTTGCCAGTTATGTCCTCGCGTCGTTGCCGTTGATTATCATCTTCGCCTTTACGTCCAGACGCTTCATGGATGGGCTGTCTGGGGGATTGAGCATTTAGGCTCAGCAGGACCTCCCTGCGTAACTATGTAGGAGCGACTCTGTGAGTCGCCCGCTGTGTCGATGTCTATTTTGTGGAGGACAAGAGATATGTCAAATTGGCCCTTTAATGCCGACGTGCCCAGAAACCAGTGGTCAGAGATTGAAGCCGATGGATTCCCCGATCCTGTTCCCGGCTGTGTATATGACGGTCACCGACTGGACGGCGGTATCCCGCTCGGCGGGCTCGGCACCGGCTACTTCACACTTGAAGGCTCCGGCTTAATCGGTCACTGTTCCATATTCAACGACATCGTGCCGCCGCGCGCGGACTTTTCCGAATGGCTGAGGGTCAAGATAGCCGGCCGGGAGAGCCTGCCGCTGTCTACAGCCGTGATCGCCTACTGGGGACATCATCCCGTGGCGGATATGGTCTGTCGTTTTGAAGCGAAGGGTCTGGAATTGGGCATTCGCGCATTCGCCCCGCTGATCCTGGGAAACAGCGCTGATAGCAATATCCCGGCGGCCCTGTTTGAAATCGAAATTCGCAACAGCCGCGCGGAATCGGTCGACCTTGAATTGATTGTCGAACCGCCACAGCCGCCTAGTGGTTCCACGCACGATGTCGCGCTGGCTGGTGAGGACATCAGTGTCGCCCAGGAAGACGGCAAGCTCGTCGGACGAATCGCGCGCACGATCGAAGCAAATGGATCATGTCGCGTCCGCTTTGTCTTCGCCTGGCATTCCCCGCACTGGCGCGACAGCGGCCGTGAAACCCATGTCAACCAGTATGGCATGCGCTACGGAAACGCGGCTGCTGCAGCGGCGGATGCGCTGAATCGCTTTGACGCCTTGCTCGAAGCCGTCTTGAGTTGGCAGCAAGCCATATACCGGACGGAATTGCCAAATTGGCTGCGTGACGGTTTGGTGCAAAGCCTCTACAGCCTGTCCAAGAACACGGTTTGGATCGCGCGAACGCGTAAGGACGAGTGGTGGGATGACATCGGCTGGTTCACCCACAACGAAAGCCACACCGGCTGCCCCATCACCGAGACCATGGTCTGCCGCATGCACGGGCATATGCCGGCGCTGTTTTTCTATCCTGACTTGGAACGGACGACTCTGGAAGCCTTTAAGCACTTCCAGATATCCGATGGCGAGATCCCATTCTCGTATGGCATGGATACGTCCATGCGCGACCCGCGCTATCATTGCCAGCATCCGCTGAACTCCGGTCAATATGCCCAGATGATCTATCGCCTTTACCTTCGCACCGGCGACCAAGATCTGCTGACACATTTCTACGATTCGGCCAAGCGCGCCATACGTTATCAGTTCTCGCTGGATGACGACGATGACGGTTTGATCAACGACCAGGCGCACGTGCCACCCGGTGAATTGTGGCCGGCCAATCAATTTTACGATATCTGGCCCTGGTGGGGCACATCGGCTTATGTGGCCGGTACCTGGCTGGCGACACTGTCTTGTGGACTGGCGATGGCAAGTGAGATTAATGACAGCGACTTTGCCGATGAATGCGCCGACTGGCTGGAGCGCGGCAAGGCTGCGTACCAAGACAAATTGTGGAACGGCGAATACTATCGCTTGTGGCATGATCCGGCGAACATCAGCGGTGAAGGACCCGATTGCGATGTCTCGCTGGGCAATCAGCTCATGACGCAGTGGTGCGCCAAGATCACCGGCTTGGCCGACATTCTGCCGGCGGATCAAGTCCAGTCCGCCTTGGGCGCGGTCAAGCGGCTCAACATGGGGGCAACAGAACACGGCCTGGTGAACGGCGTCAATCCCGATGGCACACGTTATGTCTCCAAACCCGATCCCGACCGCTTTCCCGATATCCTGCCTAACAACGACCACTCGACACAGGTTTTCGTCGGCGAAAATCTCTGCGCGGCGATGAACTTCATCTATCACGACCAGCGTGAAACGGGCCTGGATATCGCCCGGCGGATCTACGAAGCCGTCGCGCTGACGTCCCGCACTCCCTGGAAACAGCACTGTCTGATTGACGCCGATACCGGCTTGCCTGTATGGGGAGAAGACTACTATTCGAATATGGTCATCTGGGCGCTGCCGATGGCGTACTACAACCAGAATATCGCTGAGTTTGCGCGCAGCGAGCTCATTCGCGAAGTGACTTCAGCCTAAGGCCTCAGTTTCTCTATATATATCGTTTGCTTCACGGAAGGGGGCTCTCGTGAAGCAAATCGACCTGAGTAGTTCCAAGAAAGTAACGAGAATGCCGAAATCGCCGTTATTCTACCCCATCCCCGGCCCTTCCCCGAATCATCAGGGAAGGGTGACACGCCGTTGTGATTGGAAGATTCAGCGAAATTCGCATCACTTAATTGGTTTTACTTGTCTCACGCGGTCTTAGCTTAATGGCGCAATCAAGCCCAAGTGTCAGTCCAGTCCCTTTGCCTGACGCTTTAGCGGACAATTGACCGGCGAAATGGGCCGCTTGCCTCGCAGCACGGCGGCGACATTTTCCGCGCACATTAGACGCGCCGCCCGGCGGCTTTGCTGGGTCCCACCACCGATATGGGGCGTCAGGCAGACATTCGGCAGCTGCAGCACAGCGGGGTGGACCTCAGGCTCAAACTCAAACACGTCCAGCGCGGCGCCAGCAATCTTGTCTTCCAGCAGCGCATCAACCAAGGCCTGCTCATGCACCACCGGACCACGCGCCATATTGATCAGAAATGCGCTTGCTTTCATTTTCGCCAGTTGCTTGGCGCCAATCAGGTGATATGTTCGGGCATTGAGCGGCGTATGAATCGTAATCACATCGGCCTCACCCATAAGCTGATTCAATTCCCGATAGCCGTCGAGCTTGGAGGGCCCGCTGCTAGAGAAAATGATTCTCATATCAAACGCTCTGGCACGTCGAGCGACTGCTTTGCCGATGCGTCCATATCCGACAATGCCAAGAGTTTTGCCTGCCAGCAGCACCCCATCCCAAATGCCTGGCTGGAAACCATCATTTGGCCACTGCCGCGCGCGCACATATTGGTCTGCTGTATTGATGCCGCGCAGAAGGTTCAACATCAGGGCCAAGGCGCAATCGGCTGTGGACGCCACAAATGCGTCGGGCACATTCGTCGCCCAAACACCGCGTTGCTCCATCAGCTTAAGATCGAGATTGTTCACTCCGATCGCCACGTTGGCGACCACCGCTAACTTTGGCGCGGCATCGAGTAATTCCGCATCCACAGTTAACTCCGCTTGATTGATGATTCCGTCCAGATTTGAGGCATGCCGCAGCACCGACTCGCGCGTCATCAATCGACCGCCGGACGGACCTTGAATGATATTGGCTATTTCTAACAGTGGCTCCAGAACATCTTGCGGAACTGCGTTAGTAATCAAGACCGTCTTCATTCTTGCCCGATGCCCTTCTGTTAGGAGGCTTTGCGCGCGTTATTGCCAGCCGCGAACAC
>JAGWBC010000134.1 GCA_021296115.1 Anaerolineae bacterium
CAGGTCAGCGTGCCAGTTCCCGCCCGCTTCCAACGCCATGTCGACGAATGGGACGAGGCTGTGTTCCTTGAGCCTGGCAAGCACGAGAAGCGCGAGTGCGCTACTTTCGCTTCGTTTGTATGAGATGAAGATTTTGTATGGCTCGACTTCATCGACGAGTTCGTACGCCTTTTCAGTCGGCGTCAACCATTCGCTTCCGTCTCTGAATTCAAGAAAACCATGACCCATAAGGAGCTGTATCATGTAAGACGGCTCGTGGTGTTGCCATCTTGCCTGAAAGTACGACACAAGGCCTCTGCCACGAATCCGTGCTTCTCCATCTCTGACCATGTAAATTGAGTCGACGGATGACCACAGTTGCCTGTGTATGCCCAATGCCAATTCCTGCGCCAGCAATTTAACCCAAGCCACATCGCCACTTGGAATCGGAATCTTCGACCGCTCTTCCAGAAACTTATCCAACTCAGTCACGGATAATCTCCTCTGCATTGCACAAGTGCAAAGTCATAACAACGGACGACTCACAGAGTCGCCCCTACGAATTCGGCGTTAAAGCGGCGCTTACCCTTTGCAGCTTTTCTCTGTGCCCTCTGTGATCTCTGTGTTTAAACCAAATCCCCCAAATCCACATCAACACCCGCAAAAGCCTCAAACGTGCAATCCCGCGCCGTGACGCCCAGCTGCCGCTTCAAGCCCAGGAAGATATAAACGTAACTCCCGCCCATGCGCCGCGCGCCAGCCAAACCCAGCTTATCCATCACCCGCTCAATCGTGGCCGCATCCCCCTCGATCTCGGTGAAATTCCCGTAGGGCAACTCGTCCAGCACCACCTCCGCGCCATCCAGCGCATAGGTAGTCCGATACTTCTCGTATATCAGCGCCACCTCATAGCCCAGCCGCTGCAAGATCACATCCATCAGCGCGAAATCACTGACTTCCACCTCCGCTTCAAAACGGCTGGAGATGCCGTCCACCACCCGCTCATCAGCCTTGAATGTCAGGCGCGCCGCATCGTCCTGCCGCAAGCGCAACACAACTCCCTGCGCCGACAGCATCCCTCCGGCGCTGTCATAGCGAACATTCCGCTCGAATAGCCGCGGCTTCACGAGCGTCGCGCCGGCCGCTTCCAGCGCGCCCTTCACGCTCGCCAGATCCGGCGTATGCAGCTTGACCTCGACCTCGTGCAGATTGGCCTCGTCCATCGCGGTCACCTCAGCGGAATCTCGCGAATCGCCTCGGGCAAGTAGTCGTCAATCGCGTTGACGATGCTTGTATAGGGCGTCTCCGGCCGATCGGGCGCGACCATGATGCCATGCACGTGAGACCCCGCCGCCCGCTGAATCAGCCACAAGCTGCGCTCGGCGTAGGAGAGACCGGCCTGATCGCCCAGCTGTTCGAAGCGCGCCCGCAACAGCGCTTGCTCCAGCCCTTCCATACGCTCCCGATCCACCGCCAGCCGCAGCGGCTCATCCAAATTCACGCCCTGAAATACGACTTGCATCGTGATTTCGCCGGTCTGGTATTCAATGACCCGCGCCACCGAATGCCGCACTCGGCGCTCGGCGTAGTACGCCGATACCTGCAAGACGCTCATCACGCCGGCTCGGCTGGCAGCCCGCTCCAAATCGGGCAGACCAAGCTGGCTCGCCAGCAGAAATACATCCGTACCGTCAAATGGCATCTGTTGTTGATTGCATGAGCCACGTATTTCTAACTACAGAGAGTACAGAAGTATTTCCAGCAAAGGAGTGCGACAAAAAATAGGGCGTTGTAGGGGCGATTCTGTGAATCGCCCGTTGCTGTAATCGTGGACTTTCGGGCGACACGCCTACAATTCGACCTTGTACGGAATTCTGCACGACTTACTCGTTTCTACTGGGCTGGATAGCCATCAGCCTACTGTGTTCTCTCTGCTTGATTCTCACCGCTTATTCCCCGACTGCGCTAAACCTCCAGCACAACCTTGCCGAATACCGCGTTCGTCTCCAGTATCTGCTGCGCTTGCCGCGCCTCGCTCAGCGGCAGACGCGCGCCGATCACCGCCTTGATATTGCCGGCGAAGACCTGCTCCATAAAGGCGACATAATCGCGATGCGGTCCCATCGTGCTGCCGATCAGCGAAATATGCCGCGCGAACAGCTGCGCAACATTGAGTTCGTACTGATAGCCGCTGGTGCCGCCGACGATCAGAATCCGCCCGCCGATGCGGCAAGCGCGCATACTTTGCCCCAGGGTCGCCGCGCCGACGTTATCGACCACCGCATCAACCCCGCGGCGATTCGTCAACTTGTAGATCGCCCGCGACCACTGCGGCTCGTCTTCGCGGTTGATCGTGACATCCGCGCCGATCGCTTCGGCTTGCGCGCACTTTTCGGCGTCGCTGCCGACCACATACACAGTCGCGCCAGCCAGCTTGGCGATCTGAATGCTTATGCTGTTGACGCCGCCGCCCGCGCCCACAACCAAGACGGATTCGCCCGCCTGCAAGCCGCCGCGCGTGATCAGCGAATGCCAGGCGGTCACGCCGACCAGGCCCACCGCCGCCGCCTCGCCGAAATCGAAATCGGCCGGCATCTTCATCAAGTTGCGCTGCGGCAGGACCACATACTCAGCCGCCGTCCCGCTGTGATGCTCGCCCAGGATGGCGATACGCGTCTGATTCTCCAACCCGCTGTGCAGCGCCGGATCGTCAGGCGCTACGATGGTCGGGTCGATGCAGACGCGATCGCCCGCCGCTACCGTCGTCACGCCTTCGCCCAACGCGTCCACCACGCCGGCCCCATCGGCGCAGACCACATGCGGAAAGTCCAAGTCCAGGCCCCGCCAGCCGGCGCGCACCCAGAGGTCCAGGCGGTTCAGCGCCGCCGCTTTGATCTTGACCCGCGCCTCGCCATAGCCCGGCTCAGGCGCCTGCAAATCTTCTACATAGTCGACGACCTCAGGGCCGCCGTGTCCCGTCAAAACTGCTGCTCTCATCGCAACCCCAATTCCTTGCGAGCGATCACCATACGCTGGATCTCGCTCGTGCCTTCGTAAATTCGTGTGATGCGCGCATCGCGATAATAGCGCTCGATTGGCAATTCCTTGCTGTAACCCATACCGCCATGGATCTGCAGCGCCTCGTCAGTAACGAATGCAGCCGTCTCGCTGCAGAACAATTTCGCCATGCTCGCTTCGGTCGTGTAGCGTCCTCCGGTCGCCAAGGCCCGCTCCTTGGCGATAATCGCCTGGTAAATCAGGCCGCGGCCCGCTTCAATCCGCGTCTTCATATCGGCGATCTTCTGCTGGATCATCTGATAGCTGCCGATTGGCGCGCCGAAGGCCTCCCGTTCCCGCGCATAAACCAGCGCCGCTTCATAAGCCGCCTCGGCAATGCCCAGCGCTTGCGCCGCGATGCCGATCCGCCCGGCGTCGAGCACGGTCATGGCGATCTTGAAGCCTTGCCCCAGGCCGCCCAGCACATGCTCAACCGGGCAAGCGTAGTCCTCGAAGATGATTTCGCTGGTGGCGCTGGCCCGTATGCCCAGCTTGGGCTCGGTCTTGCCGCGACTGAAACCGGACCGGCTCGTGTCAATCAGAAAGCAGGTGATGCCGCGATGTTTCTCGTGGGCGGCAGTCATGGTGAAGAGCACGATGCGGTCAGCGAAGGGCGCGCTAGTCACCCAGCTCTTGCGCCCGTTGATGATGTAGTGCGATCCGGCTTCGTTCAGCAAGGCGCGGCTGGCCATATTGCCGGCGTCGCTGCCCGACATCGGCTCGGTCAAGCTGTAAGCGCCGATCTGCTCGCCGCTGGCCACCGGTGCGATCCATTCGCGTTTCTGCGCCTCCGTGCCAAACCAGAGGATGCCGTTGCAGTAGAGCGAGTTGTTGACGCTGAGGATGGTGCTGTGGCTGGCGTCGGCTTTGGCGATCTCGATCATCGTCAGCACATGCGCCAGTGTATCCATGCCGGCGCCGCCATATTCCTCCGGCATCTCAATGCCCATCAAGCCCATCTCGCCCATCTTGCGCACCGTGTCCAGCGGGAACTCGCCCGATTCGTCGAACTCGGCCGCCACCGGTGCGATCTCGCGCTGGGCGAAGTCGCGCACTGCCGCCAGCAACATCTCGTGCTCGTCCGTCAGCGCCAGGCTCAGCGGGCGCGTCATTTCGTTTAGGACCATATAGTCCTTCCTCGCTGATTCGCTTTCCGCATTCTGCGCATCATTATAACATTCAAACAGACGTAACCGTTGCACTCTGTCTCGATTGGCGTGGTAAATTGCGAAGACATAATGTCGATCAAAGATAACACTCTGTGGTGAAAAAACCTGTGCAGAACTCGACAAGAGTGATAATCCGCGAGAATTGCCACAGTCGTCTCGAACAGGACCGCGAATGAAATGGGCATGACTGACATCAAACTTAATCACCTGGCCATCGTCGTCGACGACATGGATGCCGCGCTGCGATTCTGGCGCGAAAGCCTCGGCCTGACGCAAGCGGGCGATGTGCAGTCGGTTCCCGCCGAAGCCGTGGACATCGCCTTCCTGACGCTGGGCGACGCCCACATTGAACTTATCCGGCCGACGACAGCCGACAGCGGCGTGGCCGAATACCTGGCCAAGCGCGGACCCGGCATGCACCATCTCTGCCTCGAAGTCCCCGATCTGGACGCCAAGCTCGCGCAACTTGGCGAAAGCGGCTGCGAGCTGATCAACGAGAGTCCGCGCGAACGCGATGGCCGGCGCTACGCCTTCATCCACCCCAAGAGCGCGGGCGGCGTCTTGCTGGAGTTGTACGAAGCGATTCCGACCGTTCCCAAGGAGTGACTCAATGAGGCGCTGCCTGGCAGTGCTGCTCGTCATTTCACTCAATGCCGCCATCGCCGCGCAAGAGCCCGCCTGCCCGGCGCCTCAGACTGAAGCGCTTGCCGCAATAGTCTCCCACTGCGCCGAGCAATCGCCTGGCACACTCTGCCTGGGCCATCCTACCGTAGCGGCCATACAGGGACAATCTGAGCTGGACTCGCCGACCCTGCATCAGCCCGGCGATACCCTACCGATCGACAGCGTGGACTGGCTGAGCGTAAGCACGGAAGAGCGAACATGGGGGGCTGCGCGCGCCGTCTTCCCCGCCTATACCGGCGACAGTCTTGAGACGCGCGAATCCGCCCTGGTCGCCTACGGTAATGTGGCGCTCTTCTTCCCGCCGCTGGTTGAGCAGCCGTCGCCGCTGGTCGATTTAACCGTCACCGCCGGCCGCGGCGCCTACCTGCGAGCGCTGCCGCATATTGACGCCGAAATCATCACGCCGCTCGCCGTGCGCAGCAAACTCAAAGCCATCGGCATGAGCCCGAATCGGAATTGGCGGCTGGTCTATGCGGCGCCCGATCAGCGCGGCTGGATGAGCCAGTCGGTCCTTTCCACCACCAGCGATGCCCTGCCCGTCCTGGATGCCGATAGCGACGCGATTCCACTGTGGCTGCCCTGGCAGATCTTTGATTTCCACAGCGGCATTGATGACGCGCCCTGCGAAGGCAGCTGGGAGAGCGGCATTCTCTTGCAAGCGCCCAACTTCACCACGCCCGCCTATTTCGAAATCAACGGCATTCGCATCCTGCTCAGCGGATCCGCCTGGCTGCAAGCGCAGATCAGCAGCGGCGCGCTCATCCATATCATTGACGGTACGGCAAGCGTTACGGCGGCTGATGTCACGCAGGTAGTCAGGCGCGGCTTTCAAACCAGCGTAGCCATTGAGATGGCGGCGAAGCACAGCCTGGTCGCGGTTGGCGCGCCGACCGAAGCGGTCGCATATGACTATCAGCGGCTGCTCAACCTGCCGATAGAGACGCTGATCCACCCCAGCCGCGTCAGCCTGGCGCTGTATTCGCTGGCGACGCCCGCGCCACAAGACGGCAGCAGCCCGCTCGCCTACATCAGCTCGGAAGACCCCTGCAAGATCGTCGCCGGCCCGGACGGCGCCAACATGCGTTCCCGTCCCGATCCCGCAGCGCCCATCATCGCCGTCATGGCGCACAGCGATAGCGCCCAGCCCCTCTCCCGCGGCATCGGCGCCGACAGCTTGCCTTGGTGGAAACTCGCCACGGGCGTCTGGGTCCGCATTGACGCCACCAATTTCGGCGGCAATTGCAACGACGTCCCGCTCATACTTCCCGGCAACTGATTGCTTGCCCTCCTTCGCCAAATGGCGTAAGAATAGACCCGGTAAACACATCAATACCTATAGGGGTATATGTATAAGAGCATTCGAAAGAGGCTGATATGGCTGAAGCATTCGTCTCAAAGCAACACGCCGAACGCCACGACCACAACCGCAAGACGGTCAATCGCCTGCGCCGCATCCAGGGCCAGCTGTCGGCATTAGAAGATATGATTATCGCCGATCAAGGCAGCTGCGAAGAGCGCGTGCTGCGCGCCCGCACCATCGAAAAAGGCATGAGCAGCCTGATCAATCATCTTTTTGACTGCTACATTGAAAACACGCTGCAAGGCGAGTTGGCCGACGACCCAGCCGCCGCCGCCGCCGATTTGCAAAAAATCCTCAAACTGATCAACAGTTGACCGGGGGAGCATCCGATGACCACGAAGGAAATCAAGCTGCCAGTCACCGGCATGACCTGCGCCATGTGCGTCAAGAATGTCGAGCGCAGCCTGGCGAAAGCCGAGGGCGTGGCCGATGTCAGCGTCAATCTGGCGACCGAGCAAGCCACCGTCCAATACGATAACCGCCAGCTGAAAACCAGCGATCTGGTCGCGCGGATCGACGGCGCGGGCTACGGCGTCGCCAGCGCCTCGCTCGACCTGCCCATCACCGGCATGACCTGCGCCATGTGCCAGAAGAACGTCGCGCGCGCCCTAAACAATACCGATGGCGTCATCAGCGCCGCCGTCAACCTCGCCAGCGAAAAAGCCAGCGTGACTTACCTGCCCGGCGTGGCCCGCCGCCGCGATCTGGTCGACGCGGTGGAGAACGCGGGTTACGGCGTCATCGACACGGCCGCCATGGACGCGCCCGATGATGCCGAAGCCGCCGCCCGCCAAGCCGAGATCGACCGGCAGACGCGCCTGGTCAAGATCGGCGCCGCCTTCACCATCCCGCTGACCCTGCTCAGCATGACCCGCCACTTTATGCATCAAATCCCGGTGCTCATGGACAACTTCGGCTGGCTGGCGGGCGACATCTGGCTCTTCATCTTCGCCGCGCTGGCCACGCCGGTCGTGCTGCTGCTCGGCAAGCAGTACCTCAGCGGCGCGCTCAAATCGCTGCGCAACGGCAGCGCCAACATGGACGTGCTGGTATCGATGGGCTCCTTCGCCGCTTACCTCTACGGCATCATCGTGCTGCTGGGCCTGGTCTTCGAATTCTCCGATGTGGTCGGCAAATCCGACTACTTCGAATCCGCCGCCGTCATCCTCACGCTGATCACCCTGGGCAAATTGCTGGAAGCGCGCGCCAAAGGCCGCACCAGCGCCGCCATCAAGAAGCTGATGGGCCTGGCGCCCAAGACCGCCACCTTGCTGAGCGACGGCCGCGAAAAGTCGATCCCCATCGACGATGTCCTGCCCGGCGATCTGCTGCTGGTCAAACCCGGCCAGCGCATCCCGGTCGACGCCATCGTTAGCGAGGGCAATTCGGCGCTGGATGAATCCATGCTGACCGGCGAAAGCCTGCCCGTCGACAAATCCGCCGGCGCCGAGGTCATCGCCGGCACAATAAACCAGCACGGCCGCCTGATCATCGAGGCGCAGCGCGTCGGCCGCGACACCGTCCTGGCGCAGATCATCCGCCTGGTGGAAAA
>JAGWBC010000135.1 GCA_021296115.1 Anaerolineae bacterium
TTATTTTGAGGCGACGGGCAAGCGGAAGTTTCTGGATATTGCGCTCAGGAACGCCGACTTGATCGACTCGGTTTTTGGCGTCGACGGCTTGCGAGATGTGCCGGGACATCAGGAGATCGAAATCGGCCTCTTGCGGCTGTTTCGGGTCAGCGGCGATGAGCGCTACCTGCGCCTGGCGAGATTCTTTCTGGATGAGCGCGGGCGCGCGAACGGGCGTGAAGTATACGGCCCCTACTGCCAGGATCATGCGCCGGCGACGCAGCAAAGCCAAGCCGTGGGCCATGCGGTGCGCGCCGGGTATATGTACGCCGGCATGACCGACATCGCGGCGATCAGCGGCGACGCTGACTATGCCGCCGCCGTTCACGCGCTTTGGGACAATGTCGTGGGCAAAAAGCTGGCGCTGACCGGCGGCATCGGCGCGCGCCACGAGGGTGAAGCGTTTGGCGAGAATTATGAATTGCCCAACTTGACCGCGTACAACGAGACTTGCGCCGCGCAGGCGAATATCCTGTGGAACCAGCGCATGTTCCAGTTGACGGGCGAGGCGAAGTATGTCGATGTGCTGGAGCGCAGCTTGTACAACGGCTTCCTGTCCGGCGTCGGCATGGACGGGCGTTCGTTCTACTACGTCAACCCGCTTTCATGTGACGGCCGCTACCGCTTCAACCGTGAATCCTCAATGTCGCGACAGCCTTGGTATGACTGCTCTTGCTGCCCGACAAATGTGGTGCGGCTGCTGCCGTCGCTATCCGGCTATATCTACGCCGCCCGTGAACAAGAGCTATTCGTCAATCTTTTCATCGCCGGACGAGCCAGCTTGACCGTCGGCGAGACGGAAGTGTCGCTGCGGCAGCAGACAAACTACCCCTGGGACGGCAAGATCGAACTCGACCTGAGCCTTGCGCAGCCCGCGACCTTTACGCTGCGCCTGCGGATTCCCTCATTCGCGCAGGGTCAGCCATTGCCAAGCGACCTGTATCGCTACTTCGACGAATCCGCAGATGCCAGCCTACTCCTGGTGGACGGCGAAGAAGTTCCTCTCTTTATCCGCGATGGCTATGCCGAGCTGACGCGACGTTGGCAGGGCAGGACGCGAATTGAGCTGCGCTTGCCGCTGCCCGTCCGCCGCGTGATCGCCCATCCGGAGGTTTCTGAATTGGCGGGCTCGGTTGCGCTGGAGCGCGGACCGCTGGTTTATGCCTTGGAGCAGGTCGACAATGCTAGCGGGCTGCTGGATTACGCGCTGCCGGATGAGGGACAGCTCAGCGTCGAACATGAGCCCGACCTGCTGGGCGGCGTTTCGGTCATCCGCGGCGAAGCAATCGACGGCGGCGGGGGCACCGTGCCTTTCAAAGCCGTGCCTTATTATGCCTGGGGACACCGCGATGCCGGTGAGATGACTGTGTGGCTGCGGCGAGGCTAGAAGCTGGGCCAAGTATCGGTCAGGCGATAACCCAGCGGCCAGGGGTCATCCGGATCGAGCATAAGCTGATGCGTTCCGGTGATCCAGGCGCGCCCGCGTATGCTGGGAATGATGGCCGCGCGCCCGCCAACCGCTGTCGTGCTGACGATACCGCAATCAAATCGAGAGCCGATGATCGAGCGCGCGACGAATTGGTCGCCCGGGCGCATCTGCCCGCGCTGATGCAGGACCGCCATCCGCGCCGAACAGCCGGTGCCGCAAGGCGAGCGATCCAGCTTGCCCGGATCAATGGC
The DNA here is from genome assembly GCA_021296115.1 of Anaerolineae bacterium. GTDB lineage: Bacteria > Chloroflexota > Anaerolineae > Aggregatilineales > Phototrophicaceae > UBA6055. The sequence continues at coordinate 1,720 of JAGWBC010000135.1, forward strand.
GACGGTATTGCGGCCGGTCAAAACGCCGTCGCGCCGCTCTACCGGCAGCGTGAACTGACAGAAGGAAATCTGATTCCAGTCGGCATGCAGTGGATGCTGAAAGCCGATCTGTTCGTTGGCGGCGGCGGTGATGGCTGCGCCCACGCGGGCCAGGTCGCTGGCCTCGTCCGGCACAATTTCGAAACCCAGCGCGCGCGCATCGACCAGCGCAAAGCTGTCGCCGCCGTAAGCCAGATCCACCGATAGCGTGCCGAATCCCGACAGCTCAAGCGGAGCGTCAAGCCGATCGACGTAGGAAGGGACGTTGTGGAATTCGATGCTCTGGGCTTTGCCATGCTCGCAGAAGGCGCGAATCTGAACCAGCCCGGCTGGCGCCTCCAGGAAGAACTTGGTTTCCGGCTCCTGCATCTCGATCATGCCGCTGTCCAGCAGCACGGTGGCGACGCAGATGGTATTCGAGCCGGACATCGGCGGTGTGTGCTCGGGCTCCATGATGATGAAGCCGAATGCCGCCTCCGGCTGTTTGGGCGGGACCAGCAGGTTGATATGTTTGAAGACGCCGCCGCGCGGCTCGTTCAAGACGAAGCGGCGCAAGCTTTGGTCTTGCGCAATCCAGCGCGACTGTTCCCAGATGGAGTCGCCCGGGGGCGGAGGCACGCCGCCGACGATGACGTTGCCCACTTCGCCTTCCGCATGACAGGAAACTATATTGATCAATCTGTTGCTGCGCACGGCATCCTCGCTTGCGGCATTTCGCCTCCGCCTTTGTATACATCATCTCGGCGATGTTAACAATCATCTGCGCTGAAACGCTTGCCTCAACTTGGACCGCAGCCGATCATCCGCGGCCGGCTCTTGGTCAGCCGTCCGCCTTGCTCTACAATGGCGGCGCCGCGCGCCTGCCCGGCGTCAAGCATTGTTGCAGCAGAGTATCACATAGAAGAGGAGCGTGCGTACATGCCCGAGATTTCCCCAGGGACTCTAAAAGATTTGCGCCGTTATGACAGCGCGACCGTAGCGAATATCATTGAGTTATTCGAAGTGCGGCCCCGCAACCGCGGTTTCATGAGTCGCGAAATCACAGCCGCCTTCCCGGAATTGCCGCCAATGGTGGGCTTCGCCGCCACCGCCACCTGCCGCACCTTCACCAAGCCGCCGGCAAAAGCCGTGCCCGGCGTAGCGGATGTCATCGCTCGCTTTGGAGACTTAAGCGGCACGCCGGTGATTGTCATGCAGAATCTTGACACAAGCGGCCGGGCGGCCAATTTCGGTGATGTCTTCTGCAACTCGTTCAAAGCATTTGGCGCAGCCGGTCTAATAACTGATGGCCCGGGCCGGGACTTTGTCGGCATCGAGCCGCTCAAGTTCCCGGTTTTCTACAATGGCATAGTCTGCGCCCACGGTTACATGCATTTGCTGGAGACCTACGGGCCGGTGCAGGTCGGCGGCATTACCGTCAATCCCAACGAGCTCCTGCATGGAGACGCCAACGGCGTCACGACCGTGCCGCTGGACATCGCTGCCGATGTGGCCGACGTCTGCCCTGAATTCGCCGCGACTGAGTCGCTGGTCATCGACTGCGCGCAAAGCGGCTCAGCCAGCCTGGCTGAATTGCGCGAGGCCTACGCTGCAATGGCGAGCGGACAAGCAGAGCTGGGTGAGCGCGTTCGCAAGCGGTCAGGTTAGAATACAACACGAGGACGACAATTATGCGACTCTATATTACCGGCGGAACGGGCCTGGTGGGCAGCAACGTGATACGGCTGGCGCGGCAGCGTGGCCTGGAAATCATCGCCTCGCAGTACGGACCCGAGCCGGAGTGGCAGGTCGATTATCAGCTTGAACCGCTCGACCTCGCCGACCACGAGGGGATACGCCGCTCGATCCGCAAATACAGACCGGACGCGGTCATCCACTCGGCCGCCATCCTCGACCAGATATTCATGGACCAGAAACGCGAGCTCTGCTGGTCGCTGATGGTGGATGGCACGCGCGCTATGGCGGAAGCCTGTCGCGAGGTCGGCGCGCGGCTGGTCTTCGTTTCGTCAGACTGGGTCTTTGACGGGCGCGCCGATCTGGTAGATGAGACCTCGCCGCCCAACCCGGTGAATTTCTACGGCGTAATGAAAGTCGCCGCTGAGCGCGAGCTGGGCGCTATGGAGGGGCTGAATTACGGCGTGGGCCGGCTGGCTGGCATCTACGGCTTGAATTACGCTGCGCCCTCGCTGGCGCGCAAGGAGAACGGCTTGGGCTTCGACTTTTCGGTCTATGTCATCTACCGGCTGACGGCGGGCTTGCCGGCGGCGGTCTGGACGGGGCCCAAAGTCAATGACGAGGCGCATCCCACGCTGGCGTCCGATTGCGCTGACATGCTGCTGCGGCTGGCGCAGCACGACGGCAATGGCATCTTCCACTGCTTCGGCAGCGAATGGATCGGCCGCGTGGACCTGGCGCATCATATCGCCGCCGCCTTTGACGCCGACCCCGCCCTGATCGCGCCCACCCGCACCGACCAGGCCGTGCTGGACCAAATGCGGCATATCGGCATCCCCTACCGCACACGAGCCAGCACCGAGCGTACTGCTGAAGCGCTGGGACGGCGCGCCTTCAACGTGGCCGAAGGGCTGGCTGCATTTCGCAAGGAATGGGACGAATTCTGGAATTAGGCCCTTCAATAAAAGGATAGGAATTATATGTCGAAGCCGAATGTCGTCTTCCTGCTGACCGACCAGTGGCGCTTGCAGGCCCTGGGTTACGCCGGCAATTCGCAAGTGCGGACGCCCAATATCGACCGGCTGGCCGGAGAAAGCGCTAACTTCCGCAACGCGACCTCAGGCTATTCGGTCTGCTGCCCCTGGCGCGCCAGCTTCCTGACCGGGCAATACCCGCTGACGCATGGCGTGACCGTCAATGATGTGCCCATCAGCGGGGCGCCCGTCGGCTTGGGCGCTGCCTTCAAAGCGGCCGGTTACGACACCGCCTTCATCGGCAAGTGGCATGTGGATGGGCACGGGCGCAGCCATTACATCCCGCCGGAGCGGCGCCTGGGCTTCGATACATTTCAGGCGCTGGAATGCACGCACGATTACAATCAGTCGGCCTACTACGATGGCGACGACCCGAGCAAACGCGTTTGGGACGGCTATGATGTTTTCGCGCAAACGGCAGCAGCGCAGCGCTACATGGGATCGCGCGCGGCGGACCAGCCCTTTCTGCTAGTCCTGTCCTGGGGACCGCCGCACAATCCCTACGAAACGGCGCCGCAGGAATATCGCGATATGTATGATCCGCGAGACATTGAGTTGCGCCCGAACGTGCCTGAAGAAATTGCCCAGGACGCGCGCGAGTGGCTGGCCGGTTATTACGCGCACTGCAGCGCTATCGACAAGAGCGTCGGCGATATCCTGGCGACGCTTGACGAACTTGAGATCGCTGACAACACCGTGCTGGTATTCGCCTCGGACCACGGCGACATGCTGGGCTCGCAGGGAATGACCCGCAAACAGAAACCCTATGACGAGTCGATTCGAGTGCCCTTCCTGCTGCGTTACCCGGCGGCGCAGGGCCGTCATGCGCGCGAAGTCTCGCCCTTTTTGAACGCGCACGATATCATGCCTACATTGCTCGGCGTTTGCGGCCTGCCGATTCCGCGTACGGTCGAAGGGCGGGACTTTTCGCCAACGCTGCGGGGCGAAGCGGTCGAGAGCGAAGCCGCCTTGCTGGCCTGCTTCCATCCCTTCGGCGAGTGGTCGCGTCCGGTCGGCGGCCGGGAGTATCGCGGCATTCGGACGGCGCGCTATACCTATTGCCGAACGCTGGACGGTCCTTGGCTGCTCTACGACAACGATGCTGATCCCTGGCAGCTGGACAATTTGGTGAATCAGCCGGAATCCGCCGCGCTGCAAGCCGAGCTGGACGCGCTGCTGCAGCGTGAGTTGGACGCGCTGGGCGACGAGTTCCTGGATGGCATGAGCTATATCAACAAGTGGGCTTATCCGCTGGACGACAGCGGCACGGTGCCTTTCCGCTGGTAGCGCGCCACTGCCTCAGCCGGAATAGCGAAGGTATTCCTTGCTGCGATGATAGATCAGCGGCGACTGCGCGTCATCATCAAGCGCTTCGCCGACTACGTAGCGCGCCACTTGTTCATCCGACAAGATATTCTTCTGCCCGTTGAACGCGCTGCCATCGGGCATATAAGCGCAGGTCATCGCCCGCCGATAATAGGGCGTCATATTGGCGCCGGCGCCGTGCGCGCATAGACCATTGTGGAAGGAGCAGGAACCGGCCTTCATCTCTATCGCGACCGCTTCCATTTTGCCCCATTCAGGATAGGTCTCGAAAAGATCGCCGATGTTCTGGCCGATGCCGACATTGTCCCAGGTGGCTGTTTTGTGGGCGCCGGGGATGAAGTAGAGGCAGCCATTGTCCCGCGTCACATCGTCCAGCGCCACCCACAAGCTGATGGCATCGCGCGAGTAGAATGACCAATAGGGGTTGTCGAGGTGCCAGCCGGTGGGGTTGCCCCAGGGCGGCTTGATCAGCGCTTGATCGTGCCAGATGCGAATGCCATCGACTTGCGCCAGGTCGGCCGCCATCTTTCCCAGCCGATCGTCGATCATCAAGCGGCGCATGCCGTCGTGATCGTTCCAAAGGTTGATGCGCTGGGTGAAAACGCGCGAATTGTAGTTGTCATCTTCTATCCAACTGCCATCGGCAAGCTTATGCTTGCCGCGGCTGCCCACCGCCTCGCCGACATATTGTCGCCAGATCCCGAGTTCGTCCGCATTCAAAAAGTCATGAATGACCACAAAGCCATAGTCTTGATAGAATTCAATCTGTTCATCTGTCACTGTATGATTCACGTCTTTCTCCTTTCACGGCTTGTCCTACCAATTATTTACGATGTTCTCGGCCGTGCGCCAAGCCAGCGCCATGATGGTCTCCACCGGATTGAAGCCGCCGTTGGTCACATGGGGCGAGCCATCGGCGATGAAGAGATTGTCTTGGCTGTGCACACGACAAAACGAGTTGACCACCGAGCTCGCCGGATCATCGCCCATGCGGCAGGTGCCGGCTTGATGCTGCCCGCCGGAGAGATAACGCGGCGGCGGCTGCCCCCAGACCTTGACTGCGCCGGAGGCCCAGAGCCACTCTTTGGCGCGCTCGTGCATGAACGCGGCAGTGCGCACCGTCTCCGGATGGGCGAGGCCCGAGAGATGCGCCACCGGAATGCCGTAACGATCTTTTAGGTCCGGATTGATATCGACGCGCGCCTCCGGAGTGGGTATCTCTTGCACCGGACCGATGACATCGCTGATGCGGCGGAAGTTCTCGCGCATGTAGCGCTTGGCCTCAATGCCCCAGCGCGGCGCGTCCGGCGGATAATGCCGCTTCCAGAGCGTCACCGGCGTGACGATATCTTCATCGCCCAGGAAGCCGCCGCCGATGATGTCGTCGTTGTCATGATTGAATTGGCTGGTGGCGATCGAACAGCCCGGCCCGACGCCATCCCACATGATGTCCGGGAAGAGCCCCACCGCGCCCGAATAATAGTGCCCCTGTAAATGCCGCCCGACGTGATCGCCGGCGTTGCCGATTCCGCTTGGTTCCTGGCTGGTCGCCGAGTTCAGTAAGAGCCGCGCCGTCTCCACCGCGCCGCAGCTGAGCACCACAACATCGGCTGTGAAGGTCGTCTCGTGGCCGTCGGCGTCGACAGTGGTCACGCCGACGACGCGTCCGCCTTCGCTGCAGGCCAGCCGCTGGGCCATGACTTCCGTGCGCAGCGCGCAATGGCCGGATCGCAGCGCGCGCGGCACGGTTGTATTATGGCTGCCATTTTTGGCGTCGGCCGGGCAAGCAAAGCCGACGCATTGCTGGCAATGGATGCAGCCCGGCCGCTCGTTGTAGGGCACGGAGTTGATCAAGCGGGGCACGCGCATGGAACGCCAGCCCAAGGCCTCCAGCCCATGCTTCGGCAAAGCGGGCATGGGATAGGGCTTCTCGTAGGCGGGCAAGTGCGTCATGCTGCGATGATCGCCGCAGATGCCGACCTCCCACTCCACTTTCTGGTAAAAAGGCGCCAAGTCGTCGTAACTGATGGGCCAATCGGCCAGCGAACTGCCCTCGGGCACGCCGTATTCGCTGGCCATGCGGAAATCCTGCGGCATGAAACGCCAGGCTTGCCCGGCGTAAACGCGTGTGCCGCTGCCGACGCAGGCGGCGTTATTCTGGTAGCCCGGCTCATGCGGCCGCAGCAGGCGCAGATTGCCTAACTCCCGACCGACCGGAATCGGGAAAGAATCGGGCTCGAGCGTGCGCGGGTTGCCTTCGATATCGGGACCGGCATTATGGCCGTATACGGGCATGCGCTGGTTGCGCAGGTGATCGCGACCGACGGCGTCAAAGGACAGGTTGCGCCCGCGCTCCAGCAGCAGCACCGATTTGCCCGCTTCCGCCAGCAAAGCAGCCGCCACCCCGCCGCCAGCGCCGGAGCCCACGACAATCGCATCGAAATTTGTCATCCGCGCACCTCGTAGCCAATCATGCGCCAACCGACGCCATCGCGGTTGCCGCCGTTAGTCGGATCGCTGTAGTAGCCTTCGGCGCAATGCTCGACGACCTGCCTGAAGAAAGGCTCCGGCTCGACTGACCAATCCGTGGTCACTTCTCCCCGCTCAACGCCATTGAGCAGCGACGTCCGTTCTTCCACATTCAGCTCGGCGAAAGGCTTGTCCCGGCTTGCTCGAGATTCGGCGTCCAGATCGCCCAGCCATTGCCGATAGCTTGGCAGTAATTCTGCCAAATCGCCGGCCAGTTGACGCAGCAGGTAGTCGGCGACGCCGGCATCCACAGCGCCGGGAAAATCGTCGGGCGGGATAATCGTATCCAGCAGCGCCTCAAGGCAGCGCAACTGAGAATTATCAAGCATGAATCGCGTCCTTTATCCTCAGTAAGCACAAGCAAGTCATGAAATTACTTACCACAGAGAGCACAGAGGATACACAGAGGGCACTGAGTAAAGCAATTCCCTGATTGTATCCCAGCGACAGTTTCCATTTGACAAATAGTGGCATTGAGCGCGGCGGCATCGCAACAATACAAAACCCTCTGTGTGCTCTGTGTACCCTCGTGAGCCTCTGTGGTGAACGGAGGATTTTCTTGAGACAAGATTTGCATTACTTTATATGTGCTACATCTATCGCTTTATGGTTGAATTGTCGCGCAGGAGTGTAACGCAGATTGCTGATGCTGTCATACCTTGCGCCTCAAGGTGTCCCGCCACTGCAAAGAGCGGGGCGGCAAATTGTCTTCGTTGGCATCGCGCAGGATGGCGCGCCACAGCAGCAGAATCAGCATTTCGCGCGAGAGCAGAAACAGCGCCAGCGTAAGGCTCAGACTAGCCTGTCCCAGCGCGACTACGGCGCCAATCGCCAAGGAAAAACTCAGGATCTGCAGCAAAATGAAGCCGGCCACAATGACGCTCGCGCGGTCAACTAGGCTGTGCAAGCGGCTGCCGGCCGCGACAGCCAAGAGGCAGGCGATTAGGGCCGATTGTGAATGTTCCAGCTGAATCACGACGGCAAAAAGCATCAGTTCAATGGAGACCGCAGCGAACTCCCTGGGGCTCAGTTGATTCATCTGCGCCGCCACTATGCACAGCGACATAATCAGTATCAAGAAGGCGCCGCCCGCCAGTACCCGCCGCAGCAGACCAAGCCAGTAGAGCGCATCGTCTTCGTTCAAGACCACTTTGCAGATCGTTAAGTAGATGAAGACGCGCCCCGGCGGGATCACGCTGACTTCGTCCATGGCGCCGCTGCGCGCTTGCCGCGAAATCAGGGCGACGATGCGGGCGATCCAGACCGCGCAATAGACTGTGCTGAAGAGCATCAAAAATAGCGGCAGCGCCCAGCCCATCGCCTCATCGACCGCGTGGTAGGCGTAGGCGGCAAGAACCAACAGTGGCAGCGCGCAGGCCAAGCTGAAAGGCAGAATGGGCAGCCGCCATCCACTTTTAAGCTGCCGACCAAGATGGCGCGCGACCGGGTGCCGCGCGTCCCGCCGCAAGTTCTGCCAGAGCGCCAGCCGTACCAACAGCTGCTCTGGTAATGTCTGTTTCAAGTGAGCGAAGCGGGGGAGTCGCCGCAATTTGCGTCGCGCCGGCTGCTGCGGACCTTCAGCCATTAGCTATGCGCCGGGCCGGCCGAATCGGCGCGGCTAAAGAGCGGCGGGCGACAGGGCAGTTTTCTGTGCCGGGTCGACCGAATCATCGTAGAGGAAGCACTTTACCGTGCGTCCTTCATGCATAACGCTGGGCGGAATATTCTCGTGGCAGATATCCATCACCGCCGGGCAGCGACCGGCGAATTTGCAGCCGGTGCGCGTATATTCGTCGGTCTCGATCACCGCCAGGTCGATCTTCTCGTCCCAGGTTTCGTCCGATTTGATGCTGGGAATCGAGGTCTTCAGGTTCTGGGTGTAGGGGTGCAGCGGATTGCCCAGCACGCGCTCCGTAGGGCCCATCTCCACGATCCAGCCGCGCAGCATAACGGCGATGCGGTCACCGGTATAATAGGCGGTCGCGAGATCGTGCGTGATGTAGATGACGCTGACATTATTGTCTTCTTTCAGCTTGCGGAACATGTTCACGATTGACATGCGCAGCGAGGCGTCAAGCATGGACACTGGCTCGTCCGCGACGATCAAAGACGGCTTGGTGATCAAGGCCCGCGCGATGGCGACGCGCTGTGCTTGCCCGCCGGATAGCTCGTTGGGATAGCGCCCGGCAATCTCGGCCAGGGTCAAGCCAACCTCGCTCAATACTTCATTGATATAACGCGGCGTTTCTTTCTTGTCCGCCACCATCTTGTAATTCTGCGCCGTCTCATAGAGATAGCTGTCAATGCGTTTTAAGGGGCTGAAGGCCGCGAAGGGATCTTGAAACACCGGCTGCACTTCGCGGTAGAACCAGGATTTCATTTCCTTTCGGCTGATGTCGTTGATGACGCGGTTCTTGTAACGCAAGATGCCCTGGGACGAGGTTTCCATGCCCAGAACCATCTTCGCCAGTGTGGTCTTGCCGCTGCCGGATTCCCCCACCACGGCGAAGATTTCCGGTTTGTCGGAGTCTATGACGATAGAGGCATTATCCACCGCATGGAAGTCTTGCGAGGCGAAGCCCTGGCGGATGTGAAAGACCTTGGTCAAGTTTTCAATTTGCAGGAGCGGCTCAGACTGCGACACCAGTTAGCTCCTCCTCAACTACGTGACAGGCAGTGAAATGCTTCGGCTCAATCTCGATCAGCTCGGGTTCAATCGTCTTGCAGATCTCCTTCGCCAGCGGACAGCGTTCATGGAAGCGGCAGCCGCTGGGCGGTCGATCCAAGGCCGGCGGGCGCCCGGGGATGGCCACGCGTTCTTCGCGCGAATCAAGGCTGGGCAGCGACTCAATCAGGTAGCGGGTATAGGGATGGCGCGGGCGTTCCAGGATCGTCCTGGTGTCGGACTCTTCCACCAGCTTGCCGGCGTAGAGAATGCCGATGCGGTCGGCCAAATTGGCGTGTACGCCGATATCGTGCGTGATCAGCACCAGCGTGCTGCCTTCTTTCTGCTGCACATCCTTCAGCATTTGAATGACGCCGCGCTGCACGACGACATCAAGCGCCGTAGTCGGCTCATCGGCGAAGATGAGCTTGGGCCAGAGGATTGTCGCCAGGGCGA
>JAGWBC010000136.1 GCA_021296115.1 Anaerolineae bacterium
CTGATCCGGATTCCGAGCACGACTTCGGCAAGAACATCTTGCCCAAGATGGTGGCGGACCACAGGAATATCTTCGCTTATCCCTATGGCGGCTACTGGATCGATGTCGGCACCATCGACGCCTATTGGGAAGCGCACATGGACCTGCTCTCGAGCCCGCCGTCGCTGAACTTGAACGACCGCACCTGGGTGATCCACACCCGCAGCGAGGAGCGGCCGCCGGTGCGCATCGGCGCCGACGCCAAAATCATCGACAGCATGATTACTGATGGCTCAGTCATCGGCGCCGGCGCTGTGATTGAACGCTCGATTCTATCCCCGGGCGTCTTCGTGGGCCCGGGCGCGGTCATCCGCGAGTCGGTTATTCTGAATGACGCCTATATCGAAGCCGGGGCTCACATTGACCGGGCGCTGGTGGACAAAATCGCGGTCATCGGCAAGAACGCGCGTGTGGGATCCTGGCAAGATATGGGCGACTTGAAGATCACCAGTGTGGGCAAGAATTCGCGGGTCCCGCCGGAATTCACGATAGGCGCCGGATCGATAATAGGCGCGGATTGTACGCATGAGAGTTTCGCCGGTTTCAGCGATATGACCGTGCCGGCGGGCAGCGATGTCGAATTTGCTTCAAGGATACGCCGGTAGACCCAACGAATTGTGGCAGCGCCCGGGCGGAATCCGCGTGGGCAGAAAGGTAAGGATATGGGCAAGATTAAAGTTGGTGTGCAACTTCATCCGCAGCACGTGAGTTACGCCGCTTATGCCGAGGCGGTTCAGGCGTCGGAAGCGCTCGGCGTCGACTCGATCTGGAATTGGGATCATTTCTTCCCGCTCTACGGCGACGGCAATAACAATCATTTTGAAGGCTGGACCCTGCTGACCGCCATCGCCATGCTGACTTCCCGCGTGGAGATCGGCACCTTGGTCACCTGCAACAGCTACCGCAATCCGGCGCTGCTGACGCAGATGGCGAATACGGTCGATCATATCAGCGGCGGCCGGCTGATTCTCGGCATTGGCGCGGGTTGGTTCGAGAAGGATTATGAGCAGTTCGGCTACGAATTCGGCACGGCGGGCAGCCGCCTGCGCGATTTGGGCGAAGCGCTGCCAATTATCAAGGCGCGCATGAGCCAGGAGCTGCCGCCGCCCGTGCGCAATCCCATCCCCATCATGATCGGCGGTGGCGGCGAAAAAGTTACGCTAAAGCTGACCGCGCAGCACGCCGACCTGTGGAATGGCTTTGGCCCACCCGATGTATACGCGCATAAGTGCGCCGTACTAGACAATTGGTGCGCCGAGGTAGGGCGGGACCCGGCTGATATCGAACGGACCGTGTCGCTGACCGAGGCGGGCGATATTCCCGACCGGCTAGACGCCTATGCGGAAGCGGGCTGCACACACTTCATCATGATGACGAAAGTACCGCCGGATTATGACCGAGTTGAAAAACTGGTCTCCTGGCGCGATCGCGTAAACGGCTGAGCGGAAAGCAACTGGTCTCCGTCGTGGAGACCCGCTGTATGAATTACGTCGTCACGACGCAGTTGTCGCTGCCGTGCGGGTTAGGCACGTAGCGCTCCGCATCCGAATCGTTGACCCAAGTCTCGCCGTTCACAAGGTATCGGTACTCGTGACTGGCGCCCTGCGCAAAGACGCGCGATGTCATAAAGTGGCCGTTCTTGAGCCGCCGCATGGGGTGCGCATTGATGTCCCAGTCATTAAAACTGCCGACCAGGTGGACGGTTTCGGCTTCTGGAATCGCTTCGGTGTAGAAGCCTACATAAATGCGCCCATCTTTGCGCAGCGTCTTCTTTATCATCGCTATACCTCGACTACTGAGTTATCTCCGCTGAATGGATTGGGCACATACTGGTCCGCTTTCCAATCGTTATGCCAGAGACTGTTGTCGACCAGATAGCGAAACTGAAAGCGCTGATCAACCGGCAGCTCGACCGTGGCTTTGAAGCGCCCGTCTTTCAGCGGCTTCATTGGCGTAGCGGCTTCATTCCATTCGTTGAAGTCGCCGACCAGCGCCACATTTTCCGCATCAAGCTCACACGCCGTATAGAATGTTACCTGGCATGCGGGCTTGCTTTTCAAGTATCGTTTCTTCAGCATGTGTCCTCTTGGGTGGTTGAGTAGACAATGTGCGTCAATGCGTATGACATTTATCGTATCATAATTGATATGTCAATAGAAGCGATTCCGCTGATTTCGCCGGTAAGCGACGCCGGATATTTGTACGAAATGGCTATGTTCGCTCACGCTGCAATATAGTCTGCTTCGTTGATCAGCGGGGTTGATCTGGCTCGAATCAAGATGTATTTATGAGCAATAAGCCGATACAATCTTGCGCTTGAAAGGTAGACTAAATCGTAATCTCACAGGAGACGACAATGGTACAGCCGGTTGCGAGAGTCAATGTAGCGCCGAAACTTCCGCTACAGTTGCGGAGACTGCACGAACTCACTTACAACCTGTGCTGGACATGGGATCATGAAGCGATATCGCTCTTCCGGCGCCTGGACCCGGATTTATGGGAAGAGACGCATCATAACCCGGAATGGATGCTGGGACTGATGGATCAGGGCCGGCTGAACGCCCTGGTCGACGATACTTCGTTTATGGCCCATTACGCCCGCGTATGCCAAGCCCAGGACGAATACATGCGGGCTGAAGACAGTTGGTTTGCGCGACGCTTCGGGCATTTGCAGCGGCCGCCGGTCATCGCGTACTTTTCCATGGAATTCGGACTGACGGAGTGCTTGCAGAATTATTCTGGCGGCCTGGGCGTGCTCAGCGGCGACCATCTAAAAAGCGCCAGCGACCTGAACATTCCCCTGGTCGGCGTCGGCATTCTGTATCAGGAGGGTTATTTCCAGCAATATCTGAATGCCGATGGCTATCAGCTGGAATCTTACCCGCTCAACGATTACGTGAATTTGCCGGTGAAGCTGCAAACGGATGCGGCCGGCGCGCCGATAAAGATTACGATTCCGCTGCCCGGGCGTGACTTGTTCGCGCAGATCTGGAAGGTGCAGGTTGGGCGCGTGTCGCTTTACTTGCTCGATACTAATATCGACGAAAATGTCCGCCCGGAAGACCGCAATCTGACGGACCGCCTCTACGGCGGCGATCGGCGGACGCGCATCCGGCAAGAGATTCTGCTGGGCATTGGCGGTGTTCGGCTGCTGCGCGCCTTGGGCATCGAAGCGGATATCTATCACATGAATGAGGGTCATTCCGCATTTCTGCTGCTGGAGCGGATTCGCCACAGCATGCGCGAGGACGACTTGACCTTTGAACAGGCGAAAGCGCTGACGGCGGCCAGCAGCGTTTTCACAATTCACACGCCTGTGCCGGCCGGCTTGGAGCGCTTCGGCTTCGACCTGATAGATGAGCACTTCACTGAACTTATGACCGAGCTTGGCTTGTCTCGCGATCAATTTCTCGACCTCGGTCGCGAGAATATGGGGCACTACGAGCTGTTCTCGATGTCGGTGATGGCTTTGAACTTGTCGTCCGGCACCAACGGCGTGGCCGAGCTGCACGGGGCGGTATCGCGCGCGATGTGGAACTGGATGTATCCCGGCGTGCCCGAGCACGAAGTGCCGATCGGCTCGATCACCAACGGCATTCACGTTCAGTCCTGGGTCAGCCCGGAAATGGCGCAGCTCTTCGATCGCTATCTGGATCCCGCCTGGCGCGAGGAAGAATCGCGCCCGGAAGTGTGGCAGGGGGTCAAGAGCATCCCGGACGCCGAGTTATGGCGTACGCACGTCCGCCGCCGCGAACGTCTGGTGGCCTTCGCGCGTGACCGGCTGCGTCTGCAATTGCAGCGGCGCGGCATGTCGCAGACCGAGATTGAATCCGCCGACGAAGCGCTGAATCCGGACGCTTTGACGATTGGCTTCGCGCGGCGCTTCGCGACTTACAAACGAGCGACCTTGATCTTCCGCGACCTGGGGCGGCTGCGCCGGCTGGTAACCGATGCCGACCGCCCGGTGCAATTTATCTTCGCCGGCAAAGCCCATCCGCACGACAACGAGGGCAAGGAGTTCATCCGCACCATAGTCAATGTCGCCCGCGATCACGACTTCCGCAATTCGGTGGTCTTCCTGGAAAATTACGATATGAATGTCGCGCGCTACATGGTGCAGGGCGTCGACGTCTGGCTGAACACGCCGCGCCGCCCCAAAGAGGCCAGCGGCACCAGCGGCATGAAGGTCATCTACAACGGCGGCTTGAATTGCAGCATCCCCGATGGCTGGTGGGCGGAGGCCTACGCGCCGGATCTCGGCTGGTCAATCGGCCACGGCGAAGAATATCCCGAAGATGAATGGGCCCACCAGGATTATGTCGAAAGCCAAGCGCTGTACAACCTGCTCGAGCAGGACATCGTCCCGCTTTTCTACGGTCAGGCGCGTGGCAGCTTGCCGCGCGAATGGATCCGCCGGGTCAAGCACAGCATGTCGTCGCTGGCGCCGCGATTTAATACGCATCGAATGGTGCAGCAATATGCCGAAACTCTATATTTGCCGCGTTTCAAAGTCAGCCAGTCAATGACACAGGACGCTTTCGCCGGCACGGCAGCCTTTGTGAATTGGGGCCAGATGCTTGACCAGGTCTGGCACGAGGTGAAAGTTCTCGATGTGGATATTTGCGACGGCGATGTTGAGGTGGGCAGCCGGACCGATATTCACGCCCGCGTGATTCTCGGACGGCTGCGGCCGCAAGATGTAAACGTGCAACTCTACTACGGCATGCTGGATAGCGCCGGCAACATCCGCGATGGCCAATCGGTCGATATGTACGTCCAAAGCGAAAATGGCGAGGGCATCCATACCTTCACTGCTGAGCATGTTTTCCAGCTCACGGGCAATGTCGGCTTCTCAGTGCGAATCTTGCCCTTCCATGAGGTTCTGCACACATCCTTCGTGCCGCATAAGATCGTCTGGGCTTGAGCCGGAGCGATACTGCCGGCGCGGCGCCGCTGCCAGACAATGGCCACGCATTGACCGTGAATCAGGCTTCTACTACAATAAGCGCGCAATCAATTGGCGAACAAAGACATGCAATATCATATCTGGACGCTCGGCTGTCAGATGAATGTGGCCGATTCGCAACTGCTGGCCTCTGAGTTGGAAAAGCTGGGTCACCACTCGACGACTAACAGTGATGATGCCGATATCATGATCGTGAATACCTGCGTCGTGCGGCAGAGCGCCGAAGACAAGGGCTTGGGCCGCCTGCATCTGCTCAGCAAAATAAAGGAAGCGCAGCCCGACAGAGTCATCGGCGTCATGGGCTGTATGGTTGGCGTTCGCGATCCGCTTTGGATGCGACAGCGCCTGCCCTTTGTCGATGTCTTCATGCCGCCTTCCGATCCAGCGCCAATGGTCAGCTTCCTCCAGGAGCGAATGGACGAAGCCGATGTGCTTGAGCTGGAGGCGCGGGCGCGCGAATCACGCGACGCCTTGCAAGACGGCGAGTTGATCCTGCCTCTGCATGAGCGCGGTCAACTGGTCAGCGCTCATGTGCCAGTCGTCTATGGCTGCTCGCATGCTTGTACCTTCTGCATCATTCCTTTTCGGCGCGGCTTTGAGCGCAGCCGGCCCATCGGCGAGATCGTGGCGCAGGCGCGCAGCCTGGCCATGCAGGGCGTCAAGGAGATTACGCTGCTGGGCCAAATTGTCGATCGCTATGGCAAAGACATCCCCGACGGACCTGACTTGGCCGATCTGTTGCGGGTTGTGCACAGTGTGGCTGAAGAAGTCGGTCTGGAGCGGATTCGCTTTCTGACCAGCCATCCCAATTGGATGAGCGAGAAGCTGCTGGAAACCGTCGCCGAACTGCCCCGTGTCATGCCCCATATCGAGGCGCCGATCCAGGCCGGGGACGACCAAGTGCTGGCGCGGATGCGGCGGGGATACACGGCAGATCAGTATCGCAAGTTGGTGGCCAAGATCCGCCGGATCATCCCGCAAGTGGCGATCCACACCGACATCATCGTGGGCTTCCCGGGCGAAACTCGCGAGCAGTTCATGCAGACCTACAGGGTGCTCGAAGAGCTGAAGCTGGACAAGGCGCATTTGGCTCGCTACAGCCCGCGGCCGCAGACGGTCAGCCAGCGGCGCATGGAAGACGATGTGCCGGAGGCGGAAAAACGCGAGCGGCACAAGCTGCTGGAAGAATTGCAGGCGCGCGTTGTGGCCGAGATTAACGCGCAATACCTTGGCCAAACGGTAGAAGTCCTGGTGGAAGGCAAACACAAGGGCAGGTGGCGCGCTCGCAGTCCGCAGAACAAGCTGGTCTTCTTTGAAGCTGAGGGCGACTGGAAGGGGCGACTGGCGCAGGTCGAAGTCACTTGGACCGGACCCTGGAGCATGCAAGCGCGCTTGCCTCAGCCTCAGAAACAGGCCGATCC
The DNA here is from genome assembly GCA_021296115.1 of Anaerolineae bacterium. Taxonomy (GTDB): domain Bacteria; phylum Chloroflexota; class Anaerolineae; order Aggregatilineales; family Phototrophicaceae; genus UBA6055. The sequence goes on from JAGWBC010000136.1 coordinate 6,427, forward strand.
CTTGCTGGTTGTCGCCGGTTGATGACTTTCTGGCACAGCAACGCAATTCACCTACTCACATTGCGCCTGCTGACAATCGGCCTCTGTCTGCTTTTAACCGCCTGTAACTTGCAGGGCCGGACGACCGATTCAAGGCCGGCGCGCGCGACCAATATCCCGACCGGGCCACCCAGCATTCAAATCGCCTCGCCCAGCGGCGGCGATGAATTTGTCATTGGCGAAGAGATCCTGGTTTCAGTCTTGGCCGGCGACAGCATCGGCGTCAATCGCGTGCAGCTTTTTGTGGACAATCAGATTGTGCGCACGGTGTCGTCCGAGTCCCTGCAAGGGGACCTGGCCTTGCAGGCGATCCTGAACTATACGCCGCAGCGGCGCGATTTGGGCACGATCACGCTGCGAGCCGTGGCTTATCGCGGCGCGGTCGTCAGCGAGCCCTATGAGATTAACGTGGTCGTGCGTGAATCGCCGGCGCAGATCGTAGCCACTCCGGTTCAGCAGGGCAATATACCCTTCATACCCGACGATGGCGTCTGTCGCGCCTTGGTAAACGTTGGGCTGAATTATCGCACTGGACCCAGCACCGGCTTTCAGATCATTACTGTACTAGCCACTGGAACGCTCGCGCCCATCACAGGCCGCAACAGCGAGCACAACTGGTGGCGCCTGAACGTGGAGGGGCAGATCGGCTGGGTAAGCGGAGACTTCACCACAGAATATGGCGATTGCGGCAGCATAGCGGTGGTTGCCGGCTGACCCCAGCGTAGCAAGGTTTTCAAAACTATCCTTTCTCTGCGCTCTCAGTAAGTGCAAGTAAGTAATGAGAATGCGGAATGCCGTTATTCTTACCCCATCCCCCGGCCCCTTGCCCCAGCGAGCTAGGGAAGGGGAGCAACACAAGTACGTCGCAACTTCCCCCCGATGATTCGGGGATGCCCGCCATAGAGATGGCGGGATAGAGAGGGGGTAGAATTTGTGGCAGACTGTTCAATTATTTACTCGCATTTGCTTCTGCACTCTCTGTGTCCTCTGTAGATAATTTTCCGTTTGCTTTTCTCGCCGCGGCGGACTGCAGTTTCGAGACGATTACCCATCCGCTGCCCCCAGGGCAATCGCATCAAAATGATAGCGGCTGAAAAGGCGGGAATCTAAACTGAAAATCAACTACAGAGGGCGCAGAGAGCACAGAGAAAAACAAAAAATATGTGTTCATGTCTTATT
>JAGWBC010000137.1 GCA_021296115.1 Anaerolineae bacterium
TATTCATCATTCTTCTCCTTAATGATATAAATGTAAGCCGACCCTGCGAAAATGCGCTCGGCTTAGTTTCGACTATATCGCGCTCAAAAGCACTTTAGTGAAGAATTGGGACATCCAGCGGACATCGGGCGGACAAGTTTGGCGAAATATCGGGCGACCCGACGGGTCGCCCCTACAACTTGCGACACGAACGATACCTGTAGGGGTCACCCGGTGGCTGACCCGATGGTGCAAATTGCGGCACAACCTAAGCGTCGCAGGATTTCGCGCGACTCAAGAGGCGCCCCTACAGAAGATAGCCCTAACCTACCCCGTAATATCGAAGTTGGTGCCTTCTTCGATGGCTTTGTCCATCTCGGCTTGCATATTGGCGGCATGCTCCTCCGCTGTGCGGCGGCCGGCCGCCACCTCGGGCAAGCCCTCCCACATCACGGTGGTGAAATGGGCCGGCGTCAGGATGTCGACGTGATAACCGACCGGACCCGTCCAGTTCGAGACGAGGGTGGTGAAGTCAGCGTAGACCGGCGCCAATTCGAACTGGCTGTAGTCGATGCCGCTGAGCACGGGCAACAGGTTGGCTTCGATCCAGAGCGGCAGCGCCTCTTCCGATACGAAGTAATCCAGCAGCGCCAGCGTCTCGTCCGGATGCTCGGTATCCCCGATCACGACCCAGGTGCCGCCCAGGCTCATCTTGAACGCGCCCGGCTTGCCTTCAAAGGGCGGGTAAGCCATGAAGCCGATGTCATCGACGATCAGGTACTGGAAGGTCAGGAACTGCATGGCCCAGGTGCTCATCTGCATCATCGGCGCTTGCGACGAGTAGAAGAGCATATTGCCTTCCAAGAATCCCAGGCTGCCGGCGTCATCGCTGAAGCAGCCTGCATCGACCATATCACCGGCGACGATATTCATCGCATCAACAAACCCGGGATCGGTCCAGGGATGCTCGCCCGAAATCGCCGCCGCGACCAATTCGGGACCCACCAGGTTTTGCAGAATCGGATACCAGTTATGCGTCAGCGCCATACCGTTGATATCAGCCCAGCCGGCCGCCATCGGCACATCGTAGCCGAGCTCGCGGAAGGTGCCGCAGAGCGCCATCAGCTCGTCCATGCTCGCCGGCGGCTCCAAGCCTTCTTCGGCGAAGATGGTCTTGTTCCAATACAAGCCGCCGCCTTCCAACTCGTGGCCCACGCCATAAACGTGACCGTCGAAGGTGGTGAAGGCGCGCGATGTGGGAACGAGGCGATCATCCCAGCCGTACATGGCATAGGCGTCGTCCAGCGGATAGAGCAGACCGGCGGTCGCCAGAATGCCCATGTAGCCGGGACCGGCATCGTAATACATGATGTCGGGACCTTCGCCCGCCTCTATCGAGGTTTTGGCGATATCGCGCAGGACTTCCCAGCCGATCACTTCGCGCACAACATCCACGCCGGGGTTGGCCGCTTCAAAATTCTCGATGATCTGATTGATGACCACCTCGGCCCCCGGGCTTTGCGGTTCGTCCCAATAGACGATCGTCACAGTTTCATCTTGGCCGTATGCCGTGCCCAGAAGGGCGACCACCAGTAGGAGCGCAATTAATCTAGCCCCCCCTCGCAATAATGTAAAACCATTCATCGTAATTCTCCTTAAGGAACTATGTTTTTGCCAAGCGCGCGAAAATGCGCTTAACTTCACTTTTGGATATTATCGTAAACAGACGCCCCGTGGGATTAAGTCATGGACTAGGGGCGGACATCGAGCAGACATCCAGAGGACATGATTACAGAGATCGACCGCGATTCCTTGGAAAGCGAGCTGCGCGCGGCGCTGGCGCACTTGTACGATCCAGCCGTTCTGCGCGACAGCCGGCTGATGGCGCTGCTAGGTCTGGAGACCCGCGCCGACGCCATCGTCGCGCTGCGGCGCCTCTTGCTGGATACCATTGCATCGCTCAAACCAGACGATGAGGCGCCGGCTCAATCCAGGTCCTGGCGCTATTATCATATCCTGCACGGTCGCTTTACGGAACAGCTCACGCAATTCGAGGTCGCCAACGATCTGGGTTTGAGCGTACGCCAGTTGCGCCGACAGGAAAAACTAGCGCTGGCTGTGCTGGCGGACAGAATCTGGGCACGTTATAAGCCGGAAAGCGCCACGCAACAGAGCGCGCCGGAACCCCAGGCGCTCGGGCGTGAAGACGAGTTGGCCTGGTCGCAAGCCGCTTTCGCCAGTGAATCCGTCGAAGTTGAGGCGCTGATTGGGTCCGCCCTGGATACCGCCGAACCGATGCTTCGATCCTCAAGTGTTGAGCTCGATTATGTGGAGAGCGAAGGGCTGCCAAAGCTGGCGGTGCAGCTGGTACCGACGCGGCAGGCGCTTTTGAATGTCATCACGGTTGCGCTGGATCGGCTGGCGACTGGACGGCTCGTGGTTCGTGCCGCGCATCACCCTGGCGACCGGCATGTGTCGGTATCCGTCACCGGCTATGGCTCGCTCGCGGCGGGGGCGGCCGAGCTGGGGGCGGAGCGCTTAAGAGTGGCGCGCGAGCTGGTCAGTTTTTCCGGCGGATCGCTTCTTCACGATTTGGATTCGGTGGGTGATCAAGTCTGTGTATTTCGCCTCGCGCTGTCGACAGACAGGCAGATCACTGTGCTGGCGATTGATGACAATCCCGATACGCTGCGACTGCTTCAGCGTTACACGGCCGATACGCGTTACGGTTTGCAGTGCGAAAGCGATGCCGAGCGCTCGCTAGAGCTGGCCGAAGCGTCGCCGCCCGATATCATCCTGCTGGATGTGATGCTGCAGGATGTCGATGGCTGGGAGCTGCTTGGGCGTTTTCGCGCGCACCCCCAACTCGGCGAGCGGCCCGTCATCGTCTGCACCATCTTGCCGCAGCGTGATCTGGCGCTAAGTCTGGGCGCCGCCAGTTTCTTGAGCAAACCCCTCAGCCGGCCAGCCTTGCTCAGCGCCCTGGATGCCCAGGCTCACCTGCTGCACGGATAAGTTCTTGACCAGCGACTCAATCGCCGCCAAGAGCTGCGGCGCCGCAATACCGTCTCCCCGCATCACCGCCAAGGACTTGCTAACAATAGGTTGGCCCAAGGGATCGCGCGCCGAGGTGACTACGACGGGAACATCCCGCAGCGCCGGGTCTTCTCGCATCTCCGCGATCAACTGGAATCCGTCCATATCCGGCATGATGAGGTCGGTCAGCACGACATCGGGTTTCTCCTGACGCATCATGTCCCGAGCTTGCTGTCCACTCGTCGCCCGCAGCACACGATAGTCCCGCTCCGCAGAAGCCAGCATACGCCGGAATAATCGCAAGACGTCTGGCTCGTCGTCCACAATCAGAATAGTGCTGCCGACCAGCTCGAGGCGATCGAGAACGGCCAACAGGTCATCACGCGAGATCGGCTTGACCAGGTAATCCGCCACGCCCAGAGATTCGGCGGCATCGCGTTTGCCCGGCACCGAGCAAACAATGACCGGCAATCCCTCCGGCAGGGCGCTGTCCCTTTCCATCCGCTGCAGGTCTTCCCCGACCGAGGCCGCGTTGACGAGCAGCGCGTGGGCGGGAACACGCTTGAACTCGTCCTTAACCTGCTCCAGGCTATGCACCGTCACCACTTCCGCATTGCGCAGGTAGCGGGCCAGCAATTTGCTCAAGGCGCTGCCGTCTTCAAAGACGAGCAGATGCGGATAATCCGGCGGCTTGGGTAGCGACGGTATATGTGTACGCGCAACATAGGTCGAATATGGCGAAAACCAGCGCATCATGTCCTCGTCCTCCGCCAAGGTAGGCTCGGCGATGGGCAGACGAAAGAAGAAGGTGGCGCCCTGGCCCGGCTCGCTTTCCAGCCACATCCGTCCCTGGTGCAACTCGACAAAGTGCTTGCTGATGCTCAGCCCCAGGCCGCTGCCGGTCCACTGGCTGCTGATCGAACCATCCAACTGCTGAAATGGCTTGAAGATCTCCTCCATTTCATCCGCTCGGATGCCGGGCCCGGTGTCGGCTACGCTGACGATTAGCTGGTCGCCATCCGGCCGCGCCGTCACGCGCACCCCGCCTCGCTCGGTGAAGCGGCCGGCGTTGCTCAACAGATTCAGCAGCACTTGGCGGATGCGGACGCGATCACAGTAAAGCGGGGGCAAGTCTGCCGGCAGGACTGTTTGCAGGGACAATCTTTTGGAGTCGAATAGCGGCTGCACAGCCTTAACCGCCTCGGCGACGATCTCCTGCAGCGCCACCGCTTCCTTCATTAAGGCCATTTTCCCGGCGTCAATCTGGCTCAAATCCAGCACATCGTCGATCAGACTCGCAAGATGTCGGCTGTTGCGCAAGACGATATCCAGATCCGCCAGCAAAGATTGCGGAATATTGCGACCGTAGGTTTCGGGCGAATTCAGTGCCATCTCGCTGAAACCGATGATCATGTTAAGCGGCGTACGCAATTCGTGGCTCACATTGGCGACAAACTGCTCTTTGGAAAGCCGCGCGCTGTCCGCTTGCCGGCGCAGGTCATGCGCCAGCCGGCTCAACTGCGTGAGCTGCAAATTTGCCTCGGTAAGATCATCCAAGGCTCGCCGAAGCTTGAATTGATAGTCTCTGCTCTCTTCCAAGGCCTCGCGGCTCTGGCTATAACTGACGGCAAACCATTGCCGCGCCAACAGCAGCGGACGCGACGTCAGCCATACCAGCCAAACGGCTGCCCAAATGTTTACGACAGCAGCGTAACCCAGAACCGGCTCGATACCGGTCGAACGGCCGAGACTGTAGAGCAAGATGCAGCTACAGGCGAAAGCGGCAGCGACACTGCCGCGCAGCCCAATCAGCACGGCAGTCAAACCAACAGGCAATGCCAGGAAGATCGCTGCTTCGGGCAAGCCGCTCCAGCTGATCAGCATCAGATTCATGCCGAAACCACTGAGCACCAGCGCCCAGGCGGCGAACCGATAATGCAAGCTATTCAATAGCAGCCAGATGACTGATGCCATAAGCAGTAAGATGGCGCCAGGCAATGCGCCGGAAAGCGGATCAGGAAACGCAGCCGCGACTACATAAAGCGCGAAGGCCGCCAGGAACAAGCCAGACAAGGACCACCAGAGCGTGCTGCTCCTCACTTCTTCAATCTCTGCGCGGAGCCCGTCAGCCCGAGTCGTCAATTCAGACATTGTTCTCGCTCCTCTCCCGCGGCGTGCAAACCGCTGCCCAACAGGCGCGAGGCGCCTACCTTCTTGATAATAACAGGCATCGCAAGGGCGAGTCCAAAAAACCAGGGTTAGCGCGATGTCTCGACTCGCCGATGCCAGAACTGGCAGGCGGACGCGTGGTCAGCGAGCACAGCCATCGGATCCGGGACGTCGAGAGGCGTGATCTGCTTTACGTCAGTCGACGTCGCCAAAAGGAGCGTTTCCGCTTTCTCACGCGCCGAGGTCGGCCGTCCAGCGGCGACCTCGAAGTCGACACCGTCAGGGTGTCAACATCCTACGTCTCGCCGACTGTGTACGGGCGGTCGCAGCAATCCATGAGTTCACCCAGCGGCAGATTGCCGCATTGCACGAGACGGTTGACGCACGGCTGATTCATGTCGGTGTGCCGCACAAGCCGCCCTCGAGTTTTGTAGAGGAGTGAGAAGGCGTTCAACTTTAAGCGCTGAAGCGGCTGCGACAACCTCGCTCAGTAGACTCTCTGAGGTAACATTACTGTACGATAGGTTTTCCAGGTGTTGAAAGTCAAAGCATATGGAACTAGCACAGGTCAATGCGCCAGGAACTGAATGCCGACAATGAGACCACTAGCGGTGAACTGACGACTGACAGCAAGTCCGCTCGCGACGACCTGGCCGCTATTCAAACAAAGCAGGCTGCACTGTCTGAACGCTTCAACACTCCTTACATCCTTTCGTGAAGCACCTAGACAAGGCCAATGATAGCAGAATCGCCAGTTTTCGCGCGCATTCTGCACCGGTTTCTTCACAGAAGGGGGCTTTCCTGAAGCAAACTGAAGCGTGATTTATCTTATCTAACGATCCGTCTGGCTGTCACTAGACGTCATGCCTCGGCTTCGATAACGATTCTGTGCGACGCGGACTCCACCAAGGGTTCGCAGGTCCTCATGTCACCAATTGATACGTCAACGCCGAGTAACACTCCAGCGCGCAGCGTTGGGACCGCGGCATTTTGGTAGAATAGCCTTTATGCCCTACAAGCATTTGCGCGACAAGCGCGCCTATGATCGGCGCTATCGTCGTGAAAATATCATGTCGCGGCACCGCGATCGGGCCCACCTCGCCAATCGGCGCTATGGCAGTCCAAAACTGATAGCCGCCGACGTAGCCGCCGTCTTTGCCAACCGCGCCAACTGCTACTATTGCGACGCGCCGGTTGACAGCTGGTCTGGAACGCTGGAGCATATTGACGCGGCGCTTGGCAACAGCCCAAGCAATCTGACAGTCGCTTGTCCGCCTTGCAACAATGGCAAGAATAACAGGCCTAAAAGCATTTGGCTGAAACGGCTTGCGACGCGCGGCATACGGCACGAGGACTTGCCCGACAGTATGCCAGTGCAGCGCAGAATGCTTTAGCGGCTGATGCCGCAGTCCAGCGAAAACCAAGGCGATTCGACCAGATCAAACCTGACCAGCCGCTTTCGACGTCGATGCCCATCAGGCGCGCGCCCGCTTGTGCGCCTCGGCGTAGGCCCAGCGCATCACTGCAATAGTCATTTTGACATCGGCCGCCGCATCGCGGGCATCCGGAAACGGCGCCCCCATGGCCTGCGCCATCTCCTCCAGCTTCGCCTTGCGGTAGGCGCTGCGACCCGCGTCCCACTTCCCCGCCAGCGGCGACAGCAGCTTCATCGCGCACACCACCCGCTTGCGCGGGATCAGCGGCAGACCGTGACGAAGGCACAGGCTGTCCAGCAGCCCAACATCAAAGTCGGCGTCCCAGCATACCCAGTTCTTCTCCCACATGATCTCCCACAGCGTCCCATGAACGATCTGAAAAGGCGGCTGACCCGCCAGGTCGTCCGGGTGGGTGCCGTGAATGTCGTAGGCGCACTCCCCCTTCGCATTCCGCTCAAGCAATTTTCCTGGAAAGCGCGGCGCGGTCAGACTGTTATACTTGACCGGCCCGCCCGACGGCGACGCGTAGCTTTGCACCGCGATGGAAACCGCCTCATCCAGATGCTTTTCTATCCCGGTGGTCTCGAAGTCGAAAACGATGGTGTCCTCGGCGCCGAGTGAATGCAGCGCGCTCCACCAGCGCGGGCCGTACACCCCCCACATATCCTCCAGTACCGGCGTTCTGTCCGGCCCGGCGTTCGGCGCCGGCGCCCGCTACGGATGCTCCCGTAACGACAGACACCGATACACCCGTCCCAACTGACATACCAGCAGATACGCCTGTCCCGAGAAACATAACGGCCGATACACCGATGCCGACTGACTCGCCAACCGACACTCCCGTCCCGACAGACATACCAACGAATACACCGGCTCCAACGAACACCCCATCGAACACACCGGTTCCAACAGCCACTGAGACCCCACCCACCCGGACGCCTCTACCCACAGCGACTTCAC
>JAGWBC010000138.1 GCA_021296115.1 Anaerolineae bacterium
ACCTCGCGCCAGATCGGGGCCTTGCGCGCATCGTCGCTCAGGTCGAGCTTGTCCACTTCAGTCATGCCGCGCGTCTATTCGCTGTCGCATTCGACATCGACGTAGTGATGGCTGCTGGCGGTGCAGATTGAGGGGTCGATGGCCGCGGCCATAGCCACGCCATCGGGCAGCGAGATGCCGATTTCGCCGGTCTGTATCTCGTAACCCTTCATGCCTTTGGTATTCGAGTCGATAGTAAAGTCGGCGTAAGGCGTGCCGATGCCGCGCACCGCCTCGATGTCAGCGAGCGAGAGCACAAAGTCGCCCTGGCTGAATTCCCAGCCAACCATCTCGATCGGCAGGCCGGAGCGAAAGACGATGCGCGCCGCTTCCGGGTCGCACCAGATATTGTATTCGGCGGCAGGGGTGACATTGCCGTTGGTGCAGGCGGCCCCGCCCATGATCACGCAGCGCGAAACGAGGCCCGCGATGTCGGGCGCTTTGCGCAGCGCCAGCGCGATATTCGTCAACGGACCCAGGGTGACGAGCGCGATGCCGGGCCTGGCGCGTACGGTCTCGACGATGGCGTCAACCGCGTGTTTCTCGCTGGCTGCAGTATGCCTGGGCAGATAGCGGTCGCCCCAATCGCCCAGGCCGTCGACGCCATGGAACCAGTCAGCCGAGACGTATTCGCGCAGCAGCGGGCGATCGGCGCCTGCGAATACCGGCACATCGACAGCGCATAGCTCGGCGAAGTAGAGCGAATTGACCAGGCCTTGCTCCAGCGGGACGTTGCCGGCGACTACGGTTATGGCGCGCACATCGACATCGCTGTGCCGCAGTGCCATCATCAGGGCCACGGCGTCATCAGAGCCGGCGTCGGTATCGATCAGAAAGGGACGCGCCATGCGGTTTCTCCCTGCGCTAAGCGGTCACCGCCAGCTGATCCACCGCCGCGCGCAGCCGCTCCAGCCCCTGCTTCAGCGTCGAGCGCGGGCAGCCGAAATTCAGCCGTACGAAGCCCTGGCCGGCCTCGCCGAAGAAGTCGCCCGGGCTGGGCGCCACGCCGGCGGTTTCGCGGCAGAAGGCTGAGACGTCGCCCTCGATTGGCAGGTCGCGCATATCCATCCAGAGCAGATAGGTCGATTGCGGCACAGTGGTTTTGATTTGCGGCATGTGCCGGCGGATGTAGTCGAGCGCGTAATCACGATTGTCCTTGAGATATACCAGGGCTTGCCGCAGCCATTCCTCGCCGCCTGTATAGGCGCCGTAAGCGGCTTCATAACCCATGATGTTGACGTGCGCGCTGATGCTCTGCAGGGCGGCCGCCGCCGTCTCACGGATGTCTTTGTTCTGGGCGATCAAGACCGAGCAAGCCAGGCCGGCCAGGTTGAAGGTCTTGCTGGGCGCGATCATAGTCAGGGTATTCTGGGCGATCTCGTCGGAGAGTGTGGCGATGGGAATGTGCTCGCCCTCCAGGATCAGATCGGAGTGGATTTCGTCGGCGACGATCAAGACATTATGTTTCAGGCAAATCTCGCCGATGCGCTCCAGCTCGGCGCGGGAATAGAGAAAACCGGCCGGGTTCTGCGGATTGCACTGCAGGTGAATTGAAGTCTGCGGTTGGCTCGCGGCTTCGGCAAAGGCATCGTAATCATTTTCGTAGTGAAAGGTATGGGCGTCATCGGCGACATATTGCATGTCGATTGAATAAGCGTATTTCTGATTGCCAGCGGCGACTTTGTAAAAGGGCCCGTAAACCGGCGTCTGAATCAGCACAGCGTCGCCCGGCTGCCCGAAGCCGCGGCAGGTCGCGCCCAGCGTCAGGACCAGCCCAGGCGAAAACAGCACGTCCTCCGTGCTGATGCGCCAATCGTAGAGCTGCTCCATGCGCTCGACGATGACTTCTTTGAGCTGCGGCGGGTCCATGGTGTAGCCGAAGACGCCGTGGCGGGCGCGCTCAATCATGGCGTCGATGGCGGATGGGGGCGATCGGAAATCCATGTCCGCCACCCACATGGGCAGGCAGTCGCTCTCGAATGCGCCCCATTTTGCGCTGTGATGCTGCGTCCGGTCGATAACTTCGTCGAAGTTGAATGCGGTCATAGGCGGGCTCTCTACCGTCTGCGGAAAGGACACCTAGAAATATAACCGATGACCGGTGGCGATGCACGGGCGGCTTTGTTCCCTGGCTACCAGAATTGGGTCCAGAAGTCGCGCTGCTTTTCCTGGCGGAAGCGCTGCACCCACGCTTCGGTCAGGGCGTTGCTGAGGCGCTGATATCGCGGCGCGGGAACCTTGAAGTCCGTCGGCCGTTCAATGTCGAGGCAGTCGAGGACGGCGCGAACGGTTGCGGCAGGATGCGCGACGAATTCTTCGTAGATGATGCCGTAGGGCTGGATGCTATTTTCAGCGAAGTACTCGGCCCAGACCGCCTCGCGAATCATGATCTCTTGCAGCAGATGGTCGATAGCGGCGAAGTCATAGCGCGGCGTCGAGTTTTCGACGGTGTCTAGGGAACTCCAGCGGCCGGTTTGAATCGCCATCCAGTGGGAGACGGCCTGACGCACTTTGCTGCGGCGCGTCAAATGCAGGTAGCGCAGGTCGGGGAATAGGCGATCCAGCGCGGCTTTCAGCGGCAGGCTGTCAAAGCCCTCGATCGAGCGCAGCCGCCGGGCAAAGTCCCGCCAGTAGCCGCCGCCGACCTTGCTGCCGAATACGCCATTGGCGCTGGTATCGGCCGCAAGTATCTGTTCAAGATAGGCGCGGTAGTCGGGGATGGCATCGCCGCGTGGATTGTCCGGCGAGATATTGTGATAGAAGTGTTCTTTGGGCCGGCCGGCGAGGCCCGTGTCCGCCAGCAACTGCGACAGGAGCGTGCTGCCGCTGCGGACGGTGAAGCAGATGAAATAGGCTTTGCCGGCGTGCATCGGCGCTTAGGCGAGCTCTCGAATGTCGCTCAGGCGGCGCGCGATGTCGTCCAGATCAAAATTACCTGCCGAAACCGTAGCCCGAACGGCGAAGAGGCGCCGCGGGTCGTCGTTGACGCGCGAAACTTCTACGGGCGCGCCGTAAATCTCGCCGACGATTTCAGCGATTTCCGCGCGGACGGCGTCGAAAACTTCCGGCTGGTTGCGATAATTCATGCGGTCGAGGAAGCTGATCTTGGCCAAGCTGTAATCGAAGATCAGGTCGCCCGGGGCTTCGGCTTCCAGAGCCTTGGCCGCATGCAGGGCATGGTGGAACGACAGCCGCAACGCAGCGGACAAGTTATCCGGCAGATCGCGCTTGCGTATGTAATTCAATCCGGCTTGACCTTCGCCCAGGTCGTAGGCGTAGTCCGCTTCGTCGGCGACCAAAATGACGCCCGGACCCTCGACCACATGCTTGTAGTCGATGACATCGATCAGCATGCCGGGGACGGCGTGCTCCTGGATCCAGCGCTGGAAGATGGGCAGGATATCGGCTGGCTGCAATTTGGGCTTTTGTTTCAGACTGAATTTGACGCCAAGACGATTGGGTACGGTAATCATGGATGCCTCACATTGTGGTTTGTTTTGGGCGATTCACAGAATCGCCCCTACAGATAGTCAGTCGGTCAGCCGACGATGACGCCGTTTATGCGCTGCTCGGCGCTATGGACATTCTCGATGAAGAGCTGCGTCTCATCAATGATCTGATGGGCGTAGTCTTCGTTGATGCGCGCGGGCGCCTCGGCATGTCGCTTGAAGAGGTAGCGGGCGAATTTGCCTTTGGCGAAGCGATCATAAATCAGCTCGGTATCGTAGAAGCGCGAGCGGAACTCCTGCACGATGACGTTGTAATCGTCGCCCACGTCCAGGTATTTGGTGCGCACCAGCGCGCGCGCCGCCAGCACCATCGCTTTGTAGGCGTTTTGATCGGCGGCAGCGAAGTCGCCCTCGTCCAGGGCCAGCAGCGCCTCGAAGTGGGTCGATTCGGCCCGCGATATCTCCATCGAGAAGAGCGAGACAACTTCGCCGGCGCATTCGCCGACGCCGATATCGTCGATGGTGTAAACGCGCGAATCGCCCCAGTCGCTGAAGAATGCCGGATTCTCCTCAAAGCTGGGCAGCTTGGTGAAGGGCTGCAGCATGGCTTTGATCTCCTTGCGTCCCAGCTCCTTGACCCAAGTCTGGAAGTTCTCGTCTTCCGCTCGCTCGGCCACGTAGCGCTCGGTTAAGGCCTCCAGCACATCCGGCACGCTCTTGGCCGGCACCGCGCCGCAAGCCAGGCCGTAACTGCCGGCGTTCTGCTGCCACTGTCCGCCGAGCACCACCTGGAAATGCGGCATCTTGTGGTTGCCGGAGCGGCGGCTGTTGCCGAAGAAGCCGATATCGGCCACGTGATGCTGGCCGCAAGAATTGAAGCAGCCGCTCACCTTAATCTTGAGATCGCGCACGGCGTCGGGCAGCAGGTTGATCTTTTCGACGAGCCGCGTGCGCAGCTCGGCAGTCAGGCCGCGCGACGAAGCGATGCCGAGCTTGCAGGTATCGGTGCCGGGGCAGGAGGTGATGTCGACGATGGTGCCGGCGCCGGAATCCGCCAGTCCGATGGCGTCAAGGTCGCGGTAGATTGCCGGCAGGTCGGCATCGGCCACCCAGCGCAGCACAAAATTCTGCTCCACCGTAAGCCGGATATTGTCGCCGACGTAGCGCCGGGCGATATCGGCCAGTTGGAAGCCTTGCTCGGCCGTGAAGTCGCCCAGGGGCGTATGCAGCGTGATGGTGCTGTATCCGCTCTGCGCTTGCTTATAGACATTCGTGCGATACCATTCGGCGAAGCCATCGGGCAGCGCAGCGCCATTCAGGGCCATGCCCGCTTTGGCCGGCTCGTAAACGAAGTCGCCCAGGCTGTCCATGTAAGCGGTATGGCGCTCATCGGGCGGCACAATCTTCAATTCCTCTTCAACCAACCCCCGGAATTCGTCGATGCCCAATTTCGCCACCAGGAATTTCAGGCGCGCGCGGTTGCGGTTCTTCTTTTCCCCGAGGCGGGCGAAGACACGGGCCACCGCCTGCGTAAGCGGCAGCAGCTCTTCTTCGCTGACGAATTCGGCCAGGACTTTGGCTTGGTGGGGCACTGTGCCCAGGCCGCCGCCGACAAAGACGGTGAAGCCGCGCACGGTCTCGCCCTCGATCTCGCGCGATTGCGCCAGCAAACCCAGATCGTGCATCTTGACCAGGCCGCAAGCGTGGCCCGCGCAGCCGGAGAAAGCCACTTTGAACTTGCGCCCGAAGTCTTGCACGTCGTCGTGGCCGAGCAGGAATTGCGTCATGGCATCGGCGTAGGGGCTGACATCAAAAACCTCGTCATGGCAGACGCCGGCCAGCGAGCAAGCGGTGATGTTGCGCACGGAATTGCCGCAGGCTTCCTGGGTGGTGATGCCGACGGCCGCCAGCCTCCGCATCAGATCGGGCGTATCGTCGATGTGCACGTAATGCAGCTGAATGTCCTGGCGCGTGGTGATATGCAGAATGCCGCCCGAATACTCGTCCGCCAACTCGGACAGGACCTCCAGCTGTTCGGCCGTTAAGCCGCCGTAGGGAATCTTGATGCGCTGCATGCCCGGCGCGTCCCAGAGCGTATCCGGTCCCTTGACGATGTCGTCCGAGGGGAAGGTCAGCTCGCGCGTTTGCACGCCATCATGCCGCTGGCCGTTGTCGTAGCGCTGGCCGTAGACGCCTTTGCGCAAGCGGGATTCGGCGAAGACCTTCTCATCCAGCTTGCCTTGCTTGCGCAATTCCATTTGCGCCTCGTAAATGTCGATGAGATTGCCCATTTCGGCTGGTATCTCATCTTGTAGCAACTCTTTCCAGCTAGTCATTTCACCCCTGTCCTTTCCGTAGTTTTCCGCTGCGATCTCTTCATTTCTCGTACTTGCGCCCGCATCAGGCCGGCGCCGGATTCAATTCGCGGTCAATTACTGTGGTCGGCAGCAGATCAAACCAGGCCACGCCCGCTTCTCGCAGGCGCACCACTTCGCCGATGACCGTGATGGCCGGCGGCATAATCTCAGTCTGCCTGGCGATTGCGGCGATGCGCTCGGCGGTACCGATGAAGGCGCGCTGATGCGCCGTGGCGCCCCATTCGATGACGGCCGCCGGCGTGTTGGCATCCAAGCCCTGCTCAATCAGTTGCTGCGTGATGGCGGGCAAGTTTTTGACCCCCATCAGTATGACGATGGCGCCGCCGATATTCGCCACCGCTTCATAGTTGATGCTGCTGACTGATTTGGCCGGGTCTTCGTAGCCGGCGATGACGGTGAAGGCGCTGCTGATGCCCCGTTGCGTAAGTGGGATGCCGGCGTAAGCGGGAACGGCGAAGGCGCTGGAAACGCCCGGCACAACTTCGAATGGGATGCCGAATTCGCGGCAAGCCAGCGCCTCTTCTCCGCCGCGCCCGAATATAAAGGGATCGCCGCCCTTGAGCCGTACGACATCCTTGCCCTTGAGCGCGCGCTCGATGAGCAGCACGTTGATATCGGTCTGGGCCAGTCGATGGCGCGTTGGCTGCTTGCCGGCGTTGATCAACTCGGCGTCGGGCCGCGCTTCCTCCAGCAGCTCAAAGGGTATCAGCCGGTCGTAGACGACGACATCAGCTTGCCGCAGCAGGCGCGCGCCCTTGCGCGTGATCAGATCCGGATCGCCCGGGCCGGCGCCGACCAGATAAACGTTACCTGTCTTCATGCCACGGCCTCTCTTATCTTTTGCGCCTTTGACAGCCATAAGTTGCATGCGGAGCGGCAGGGCAGCGCCGCGCTGGCTGATTTGCGCGCCTGCCACCAGGTCGGCTGGCAGACGCAACCGGCGCAGACCTGCTCGACTGTTTGCTTCAGCAGGGACCGCGGCAGCAGGTGGATGTCCTTGAACATACCGACTTGACGCTGGCTGACGGTCTGCAGCGACTCGGTAGCGAATTGCCCGCTCTGCCGCGCCGCCCAGTCAGCTGCCAGGCCGGGGTACACCGTCTCCAGTACCGCGTGGGCTTGTTCCGGCGCCGCCAAATCTACGCGCCAGCCGCCGGGCAAATCCGCGCTGGTCGGCAATGGCCGGAAGGGCGTGTCGCGCAGATGCGCCCGCAATTCCCCCGGCGTCGACATGGCGCGGCCCGGCGCGGAATCGCCGCTGCGCCAGGCCTGATCTGCGCTGAGCATCACCTGACCGAAGCGCATGATGCCCTCGCGCTTCAGGGCGCCAATGAGCGTATTCTTGCCGGCAGCGGGAAAAGCGGACCAGTCGCCGCCATGCTCTCGGCAATTGAAGGCCAGACCGGTTTCACGCGCCAGCTCCAGGATGACTTGGCAGATCAACTCGTCCGCCCCGACCGGCTCGCAGTAGGTGACCTTGCGTCCGTTTACTGACTCGGCTGCTCGCCCGCCCGAAATGCCCAGCGCCCGCGGGACATCCCCCGTGACGTGGGAGCCTTCGGCCAGGAAATAGGGCAGGGCGATGATGTTGGGCGAGCTTGTATTGTGGTAAACGCTGGCAATGGCGGGCTCGTCATCGAGGTAGACGGCGACCACTTCTCGGAGCCAGCCCAGCGCGCGCAGGCGCGCGACTGTTGCGATTGCGCGGCGTGCCGTGCCCGATGATGGCTGCTGCCGTCTGGTCCGGCTGCAGCCCGAACCTGTCGACCGTGTCGCGCAGGCGCGCATCTACGATGGAATCCAGCAGCTTGTGCTCGCCCACCGTAGGCGTCAGGTGAATGCGGCGTTTGCCGCGCCGGGTCAGCGGGCCGTCCAGTCCCATCTCGGCCGGCAATACGTCTCGCGTAAAGTAGCCTTGCGCGGTGAAGACCGGCACGACGACGACTTCATCAGCGGCGACGCTGTCCAAGACGCGTGAAAAGGCCGGCAGCTCCTTCCAGAAGCAAGCGGTGATTTCATCAGCCACGCCCATGCGGCGCAGGCGATCGACATAGCGCCAGACGACGCCGGCGGTCTCAGCGCTGATATGCGAGCCATGCCCGGCCAGTACCAGAGCGACGCCGCTCATTCCGGCGCCCCTTCCAG
>JAGWBC010000139.1:0-5742 GCA_021296115.1 Anaerolineae bacterium
CGCGCGGGTCGAGCGGTTTGGGAATCAGATAATCTACCCCGAACTTGATTGACTCCTGCCCGTAAGCCAGCAGGACGCTGTCGGGAACGTCTTCGTGCGCCAGGGCGGCCAAGGCGCGGGCGGCGGCCATTTTCATCTCTTCGTTGATGCCGGTGGCGTAGACGTCTAATGCGCCGCGGAATATGAAGGGGAAGCCGAGCACGTTGTTGACCTGGTTGACGTAGTCGCTGCGGCCGGTGCCGATGATGGCGTCGGGGCGGACTTCCAGCGCCAGCTCGGGCATGATTTCGGGCGTGGGATTGGCGAGCACAAAGAGCAGCGGATCAGGCGCCATACCCATGATCATCTCTTGAGTGACCGAACCGGCGATGGACAAGCCGATAAGCGCATCAGCGCCTTGCAGGGCGTCGTGCAAGGTGCGGGCGTGGGTGGGGATGGCGAATTCGGTCTTGTAGATATTCATGCCGTCTTCGCGCTGGTGGTGGATGACGCCGCGCGAATCGAGCATGAGGATGTTGTCACGAGCGACGCCCAGGGACTTAAAGAATTTGCCGGTGGCGATGGCGCTGGCGCCCGCGCCGTTGATGACGACTTTGACTTCTTCCATGCGCTTGCCGGTGACTTGCAGCGCGTTGAGCAGGGCCGCGCCGGAGATGATGGCGGTGCCGTGCTGATCGTCGTGGAAGACGGGGATATCCAGTTCTTCCTTGAGCCGCTCTTCAATTTCGAAGCATTCGGGCGCTTTGATGTCTTCCAGGTTGATGCCGCCGAAGGTGGGCGCCAGGGCTTTGCAGACTTCGATGATTTCTTCGGCGCTCTGTGAGGTGATCTCAATATCGAAGACATCGACATCGGCGAACTTTTTGAAGAGCACGCCCTTGCCTTCCATGACCGGTTTGGACGCCAGCGGACCGCGGTCGCCCAGGCCGAGGATGGCGCTGCCGTTGGAGATGACGGCGACCAGATTGGCGCGGGCGGTCATTTCGAAGACGGTCAGCGGGTCGCGGTCGATCTCGAGCACAGCTTCGGCGACGCCGGGCGAGTAGGCGAGCGAGAGGTGCAGCTGGCTGTCGAGCGGTTTGGTGGGCGCGATTTGGATTTTGCCGGGGCGGCCGCGGCGGTGGTAGTCGAGGGCTTCCTGGCGGGTGAATGAGGTCATGGCGCTTATCTCCCGTGGAGATGCGTGAATCGTGCCTCTATTTTACCGCATGCGCGGAACTTCGTCCGCAGCATTGCCTATCTGCACCTTCAACGGCGGAATTTTACGGAACCGGGAGGGACGATCTCGCGGCTAGTCTGTACAGGTACAGAATATTGGAGGCTCAAAGGGGTCAGCCGAGCCGCTCGCAGATCATATCGGCGAATTCGCTCGTGCTCATGCCATTTGCGCCGAGGATATCGGCGGTGTAATCGCCTTTGCTGAGCGTGTCGGTCACCGCGGCGTCGATTTTGTCAGCCGGCTCGGGCAGGCGCCAGTAGTGCCGCAGCAGCATGGCGGCGCTGAGGATGACGGCTGTTGGATTGGCGATGCCTTTGCCGGCGATATCGGGCGCGGAGCCGTGCACGGGCTCGGCGACAGCGACTTCTTCGCCCAGGTTGAGCGCCGGCGCCAACCCCAAGCCGCCGCCCCAGGCGGCCGCCATATCGGACAGGATGTCGCCGTAGAGATTGGGCGTCAGCACAACATCAAAGCGCGTCGGCTCTTTGACCATCCAGTAGGCGGCGGTGTCGACGAGCAATTCGTCGGTTTCGATGTCGGGGTATTCCTTAGCCACTTCGAAGGCGACGCGGCGGAAGAGGCCGTCGGTCTGCGGCAGGACGTTGCCTTTATGCACGATGGTGACGCGGCGGCGTCCCTCGCTAATAGCCAGGCGGAAGGCGGTGTGGGCGATGCGTTCGGTGGCGCCGCGGGTGATGCGTTTGGTGGCGATGCCGGTATCGCCGGCGTCGTCGGTTTGCTCGTCGCCGACGTAGAGGTCTTCGGTATTTTCGCGCACGACGACCAGGTCGACGCCTGGGCGCGCGGTGGGCACCGGCAGGTAGCGCGTCGGGCGCAGATTGGCGTAGGTCTCCATTGATCGGCGCAGTTTTACGATGGGCGAGGAATAGCCGGGCACCGGATAGGATGGGGAACTGCAGGCGCCGAAGAGTACGGCCTTGGCGTTTAGGGCAGTTGCCACCGTTTCGTCGGGGAGCGCGTTGCCGGTGGCCTGGAAGGTATCCCAGCCGGCCTCGGCGGTCACGATCTCAAGCTGGGGGATTACTTGCCGCAGAACACGTATGGCGGCCGGCACGACCTCGCGTCCAATGCCGTCGCCTTCAATGACACATAACTTCACCACAGATTCTCCTCGTCACAGTTAGACGTCTTAACAGGCAGGTTGCGTCAGCCCATATATGATAAGAAGTGTCTTTTCCGATCTGTGACGAGAACTGCGGTTCATTAAATCAGTTTTTCTGACGCGAATGTAGATTGTGGCACAAGGATTGCGCTTTGTCGAATTTTGCTCCCCAAGTCCTCATCTTTGTAGCGCATTCTCGCTCCTGATTGAGCTATTCCATTCAGGGGCTGAATGGCGTAAAATAACTGGTTCACCGAAAGGAAGCCGCGCCTTTGACGGAACTCAAGCCCTGTGTGCGTTGCGAGCAAGAATTGCCCCCCGCCGCGTTTTCTGACGCGGAAAATGTCTTTTGCAGGAAGTGCACGGAAGAGATAGTCGCGATTGTGCGCGACAAGTACAGCGCGATAGAAGCGGCGCATTTCCGCGCCAAGCTGCGGCGGCGCTCGCGCGATGCGATGGAGGAGTTGCGGCGGAAGATGAGTTAGCGCGGATAAGCGAGCGCAACACAGGTTTTTTCACCACAGAGACACAGAAGTAGTTCCAAGTTAGTCGTGGAAAATTTTGCACAAGGTCGAAATGTAGGGGCGATTCTGTGAATCGCCCAAATATCCACGATTACAACAACGGGCGATTCACAGAATCATATCGCATTACTTTGATGGAATTACTGAGCCACAGAGGAAATCAAGCGCTAGACGGGCGGCCGGCGTAGCGGTTGAAACCCATGACGTCCACCCCTTTGGCGAGGATGGCGGTGTGGCCCGGATGCAGGTGAGTATCCTGGAAGATGTGCACGAAAGGCACGGTCACGCGGATGGCCAAGCCCAGGCGGCGCTTGTCGGAAGTATTCTTGCTGGAGGCGTGCAGCAGGCGCTCGCTGAACAGGCAGAATTCGCCGGGTTTTAGCTCCATGTTTACGGCCTGGCTGAGGTCGTAGGCGTTTGGGTCGGCCATTTCGTGGATAGCCATGTCTTCCGTCGCGCGGGTGTGCGGCACAGATTGGCGATGCGAGCCGGGGATGATCCGCAGACAGGAATTCTCCACCGTTACGGCATCGATGGCGATCCAGGCGGAGATGTTCACCGGCGGTTCGATGGGCCAGAAGTTGATGTCCTGGTGCCAGGGGATTTCGGCGGCGCCGGGATCTTTCAGCCAGAAATTGGTGGTCCAGACGACCAGGTCCGGCCCGAGCAAGCCGGCGATGCGGTCGATGATGGCCGGATGCGACGCCAGGTCATAGACCTCGGGCTGGTCCATGTGGCGCGACTGCATGGGGCGACGCGGGTTGGGGCCAGCGCTGTTGAGGACGTTCGTGTCGATGGCTTCGCGGATGGGCGTCATTTGCGCCGGGGTCATGGCCGCATAGGGGCCGAGGCAGCCGTTTTCGACGTAGGAATCGACTTCGGCGCGGGTTAGTTGATTGTTATTTGCAGTTGAAGCCATTTGTTCACCCTTCGGGCGACTCACAGGGTCGCGTAGGTCGCGTAGACACTGACCGCCGACACTGACCGTCAGTCGCCCCTACGGTTTCGACAGGAAGAGCGTGTTATGGGCGGCCGGCATAGCGATTGAAGCCCATGACATCTACCCCTTTGGCTAGGATGGCGGTATGCCCGGCATGCAGCGGGGCGCTGTCCTGGAAGATATGCACGATGGGCAGGGTCACGCGCACGGACATGCCAAGGCGGCGTTTGTCTGAGGTGTTCTTGCTCGAGCGGTGCAGCGTGCGCTCGCTGAAGATGAAGAATTCGCCCGGCTGCAATTCCATATTGACCGCGCCCGAGGCGTCAAAGGCGGCGGGATCGGCCATTTCGCCGAAGGCCATGTCGTCTTCGGCATGGGTGTGCGGCAATGAATGCCGATGCGAGCCGGGGATGATTTGTACGCAAGAATTTTCAACCGTCGCCTCGTCGATGGAGATCCAGGCGGAGGCGTTGACAGGCGGCTCCAGGGGCCAGAAGTTGATGTCCTGATGCCAGGGGATTTCGGCGCCGCCGGGCTGCTTCAGCCAGAAGTTGGTGGCCCAGATGACAAGATCCGGCCCCAGGATGCCGGCGATGCGGTCAATGATGGCGGGATGGGTAGCGAGGTCGTAGACGGCCGGCTGGTCCATATGGCGCGATTGGGCGCGGGATCGCGGGTTGGGGCCGTCGGTAGTCAGCACGTCCGTTTCGATTTGGCGGCGGACCTCTGCCATTTCCCCGGGTGACATAGCGGCGTAGGGACCGAGATAGCCGTTTTCGACGAAGAAGTCGACTTCGGCGCGGGTTAGTTGATGTTCGGGGCAGTCGTTTGAAGTCATTCGCGCTCCTAGCGGGCGACTCACAGAGTCGCCCCTACACAGGTTTTGAGAGTTTAGCGCATCGTCACCTGGCTGCCAGCGTCCGTCTTTGTCACCAGCAGTTGCAGCGGGAAGGCATCGCGCAGTTCATCGATGTGCGTGATGACCAGGATCAGGTCGAAGTCGCTCTTGATGGCCTTGATGGCGTCCAGCATTTTGGCGCGGCCGGCTTCGTCCTGGGAGCCGAAACCTTCGTCGATGAAGAGCGCGCGCAGCTGGGCGCCGGCGCGCCGGGCCAGCAATTTCGAGAGGGCGATGCGAATGGCGAAGTTGATGCGGAAGGCCTCGCCGCCGCTGAAGAGCTCGTAGGGGCGCGTGCCCAGTTCGTCAGCGATGGCGATGTCGAGCGTCTCGTCCAGGCTGCCGTCGACACGTTCCCGCTGCGTATTAAAACGCAGCTTCATGCGACCGTCGGTCATGCGCGCCAGCAGTAAATTGGCTTGCGTCTCCAGCTCGGGAATGATCGTTTCAATGATCATTGCCGGAACGCCTTGCTTGCCAAAGGATGTACGCAGTTCGCTAGTCAGGCTGATCTGGTTTTCCAGAATCGCGAGCCGCTTGCTAAGACGTTCTTTGCCTTCTCGGCCGGCGGCAATTGCGTTCAACTCCTGTTTGCTGATGGCTATACCTTCGCGCAGCCGCTGCGCCTCGCCTCTGTGCCTTTCGACGGACTCGCGGCTCTCGCGATTTTGCTCCATTTTCCCGGCCAGCTTCTCTATCTCTTCATCAAGCGCCCGCAGCTTGGCTTCGTCGGCGGTCAGCGCCTCGCCCAGTTGCTCCAGACGCTGCGCCGTATTGTCGCGGCTGCGCTGCGCATCGGGCAAGTTGGCCTTGGCGAATTCCAACTGGCTGTGCCGGCGATCGAAGGCGGCATAAGTGTCTATTTGCGACTTGATATCGGCGTAGGAAGCGGAAT
Organism: Anaerolineae bacterium; assembly: GCA_021296115.1. Lineage (GTDB taxonomy): Bacteria > Chloroflexota > Anaerolineae > Aggregatilineales > Phototrophicaceae > UBA6055. The sequence goes on from JAGWBC010000139.1 coordinate 5,600, forward strand.
CAGTTTCAGTCTGCCGAGTCAGCTCGTCCAATTGCGCGCGCGCTTCATGGCCGTAGTCTTCCTGCGTCAGCCGCGCCTCAACTTGGGCCAGATCAGCCGCCTCCAGCTTCAAGGCCTCGGCCGCTTCTTCGGCGCGACGATTA
>JAGWBC010000139.1:5876-13012 GCA_021296115.1 Anaerolineae bacterium
TTCCAGCTGCGTTAGCGTCTCGTCGCGATGCGCCGCGGTCAGCGCTTGGCCGCAGAGCGGACAGGTCGGGCCCTCCACCTGTCTCAGCTGCTTGAGCCGCCGGTTCAGCGCTTTGCCCTCAGACTCGAGGTTGTCCATGTTGGCCGCAACCTTGGCGCGCTGCCCGACCAGCTTCTGCCGAGTTCTGTTGGCTGTGTTGCGTTGGGCGTCGAGCGCTTCCAGGGTCTGCAGCTGGCTTTGCAGCGCCGCCATATCGGTCGCGGAGGCGTCATTGAGCATGACCTGCAGGCCTTTTATCCGCTCGCGAATGACCTGTGCTGCGCGCTGGTCGGCCAGGGTCCGCTCGAGCTGGTGAATCTGTCGGTCTAGTTCTTGCCGGCGCGCCAGATGCTGCATAGCCTGGTCCTGATTCTCGCGGGCCGCCACCAGCTGCTGGTAGCCGGCTTCAATGGATTCGCCCTGCTCGCTAGTTCGCTGATACTCGGCGATCTTGTCGTTCTGTCGCTTGATTTCCGCTTGCGCCAGCTCCATGTCGGCGCGGCGGTTCTCGATGAGGCGCTCGGTTTCGGCTTTGTTCTCGCGCGCCCGACGCAGCGAATCGGCCGCGTTGGACACTTGCTCGTAATGCTGACTGGCTTGATCAAGCTCGGCTTGCGCGGACTGGAGCGCTTGCGTCAGCTCGTCCAGTTCGATTTTCAGCTGCGGCTCGCGCTCGATTTCCTCATCAATGCGGCTGATATCATGTCGCAGGATATCTGCTTGCGCGCTCAGCTTGCTCAGTCGTTGTTTGGACTCGTTTTCGTATTGCGTCCAGCTGTCCAAGCCCAGGATATCGGACAAGACTCGCTTGCGCTCGGCGGGGGTCTTGAGCGTAAAGGCATCGGCCCTGCCCTGCTGCAAATAGGCTGAATGCACGAAGGTTTCAAAGTCGAGGCGCAGCAAGTCCTTGATCTGTTCCTGCGTGCGGCGGATGCCACCCTGGTTGATGATGCGCGGGGAGGATTGCCGGCCCCAGGCCAGCAGGTCAAGCGCGCCGCGACTGCCGCGCCCGGCCCGCGCTCGCCGCCGGATCACGCGATAGCGCGCGCCGTCTTGCTCAAAGTCGAGCTGCACCTGCATGTCGTCCTGGCCGTGGTGGATCAGTTCTTCGTCTCGTTTGGCGCGGGCGCGGCCCCAGAGCGCCCAGGTGATGGCGTCCAGAATGGAGGATTTGCCGACGCCGTTATCGCCCGACAGGCAGGCCAGATCGAGGCCCTCGAAGCTGATGGGCTGTGGCGCGCGGTAGGCCAGGAAGTTGCGCATTTCCAGTCGGGTTGGGAGCATGACTTGCCTCTGCTGCGGGATGCGCGTTTACGCATAGCTGAGTGTAGCACAAGCCGCGCCGTCGGATTCCGCGTCGGCACTGGAGCGTGTAAAGAGCGGGATATTTCACCACAGAGACGCAGAAGTAAGTGCAAGTAAGTCATGAGAATGTGGAATGCCTCTTTTCTTACCCCATCCCCCGGCCCCTTGCCCCAGCGAGCTAGGGAAGGGGAGCTTTTCTACTTGCATTTACTGAGGACACAGAGAGATTCTTGGTAAAAAACTGCGCGATATCAACGCTAGCCTGACATTGAGGCCGAATCTGTGGTCGCGCCTGTTATAATGAGCGGCGGCGGCGAATGAGACCTAGAAGATGCTGACAGCGCTTTACGATGGCAACTGCGTGGTTTGTGTATCGTCGCGCGGGACGATGCGCCGGCTTGATTGGCTGCGGCGTATCGAGTTTATCGACTTGCAGGACGGCGCTGCCTGGCGCGGACGCTATCCGGATCTTCGCCAAGAGCGGCTCATGGGGGAAATCCATGTGCTTGACGGTCAAGGCAAGCTGTACTCGGGATTCGACGCCACGCGCCGCATGCTAAAGGAAGTGCCGCTCGGATTGCCGCTTTGGCTGCTGCTGCAACTGCCGGGGTCAGGGAGAATCGGGCGACGCGTCTACCGTTTCATCGCCCGCCGGCGCTACCGCATCAACGCCCTGCTGGGCAATGAACTGCACGATTGCGCCGATGGCAACTGCAAGATGCTGAGTTGAACGCGCCTCAGCCGCCGGCCAGTACCCAGTATCGCCGCGTCAAGACCGCTTGGTCATTATCGATTTTGTCTTGCAGACGGCCGCCGTTGGCTTCAATGACTTTGCAGGATGCGATGTTGTCGTCGTCGCAGGTGATGAGAATGTCGCCGATGCCCAGCTTGCGGGCTTCTACGATACCCAGCCGGCAGATCAATTTGCCGTAGCCCTTGCGCCGCTGCGAGGGGCGGATCTTGTAGCCGATATGCCCGCCATAACGTTGCAGCGCCTCGTTGAGATGATGCCGCACATCGACATCGCCGAGATAGCGATTGCCGGCGCCGATCAGCCAGAAGCGCGAGGACGGTACCATACCCGCCAGCGGGTCGGTTTCCGCTTGCTGCAGCACGCGCAGATACTCGTCGAAGCGCCGCCGGAGGATCGCGGGATGCCAGGATACCGTGCGGTTTTCGCGGATGAATTCCCAAACGCCTTCGATATAGCTGGCTTTGAAGCGCTGCTGCGGACGCGTGAGGCGGGCATTGGGCGGGGTCATTATGGGCTGGCGCGCGTCAGCCGACAAAAGAGATTTATGAGCCATATGCTGATGGGCGAGGCGTCGGACTCAAGGTATCACAAAACTCCGACAGTCCGCCGGTGGTGTCATGAGATCCGGGCCTAGGCGGCGCCTTCGGCCTCTGGCGCCGGGGCAGCTGATTCTTGAGCCATTGCATCGGCAGCGCTGACATCGGCCCCCAGCTGATGATCCAGATACAAGCGCCGGCGACCAAGACCGTGGCGACAATCAGCGCGACCCACTGAGATGGCAGCAGACCGACGGCGCGCGCTTCGTGCACGAGCAGCGCCACCATGCCGGTGGCCAGAACGACCCAGGCGCTGATGCGCGGATGCCGCAGCACCCATTTGACCGCGGGGTTGTTTTCCATAGTTGCGGATTCCTGACTTTCCAACGCTGGGTCAAGTATAGTCTCTTACTAGCTGCCCGGACAAGTGGAATTCAGCAGTCGATAGATCCAAACCGAAACACAATAAAATACGTATACTGCAACAGGCGCCAAGCGGAGGAGCGGGATCTTATGAGCAAAGAGCGACGAAAAGTAGAGTGGTCACTCGACCTGGAAGATATGAAAGTACGAGCCGGGCAATTCGTCAGCGACGCGATGGGCGGCAGGGCGGAAACCAAAACGGCGTCGCTGAGCGAATCGCGTGAGGGCGCTGCCTCGGCGAAGATTGCGATTGCCTTTCCCGTGGGCCGGGCCAGCATCAAGGCGCTTGAGGCGGGGGCACCCAATCTATTTGAGGCGGAGCTTAGGACTATTGGCGAGTACGAATTCGACGTCAGCGGGGGCGCCGAGCGAGTCATCAGGCTGCGGCAGAAAAGCGGCTCGGCGGAAGACCTGGGCGCTATGGTCGGCAATGCGCGGGACCTGCGCTGGGACATTGCTCTGGCGCGGAATATGCCCATGCAGCTGAGGCTGGCCGCGGGTGTGGGCGCGGCTCATCTGGACTTGCGCGGTCTGCGGATCGAAGCCCTTGAGTTAGCGTCGGGCGTGGGCAAGGTCGCGTTGACGCTGCCTGCGCGCCAGCGGGTCGCTGCCGAAATACGCGGTGGCGTCGGCATTACGGCAGTGATGATTCCGGCGGGCGCTTATGGAGCGCTCGACATCAAAGGCGGATTAGGTGGCGTAAGCCTTCGCGTGTCGCGAGACGCCGCCGCGCGCGTCGAGGCGAAAGCTGGCATGGGGACTATTAATGTGCCGGAGAGCTATGTGCGCGTTTCCGGCGAGAAGCGCGCAAAGTCGCCCCTGATTTGGCATGCTGCCCAAAAGCTGATCATTCGTTACACGGGCGGTCTAGGTCGCTTTGAATTGGAGACTGCGGATTGAAGGGCTTGTCAGCACCGGCCGGCGGCTAGGTCGACTCGGAATCGTCAGCCGGCGCATCCGCTTCACCGCTTTGAATCATGCGGTGCAGCATACCCATTAGTTGACTGTTGGCCATTTCCACGGTCGTTTCGGCGCAGATGACCGCGATCTCATGACTGAGCATCTTTATCAAGCTGCTTTTCATCTTTAGTTCAACCGACGTCAGCTTGTCGTTTTGTTCGCGCCAATAGAGATCGCGCAGCGCTTGGGCCATGGCTTCCGGCTCGCGGGTTTGGATCTTCTTTTGGATCTTGGCCTGCCGCGAACGATAGTCGTCCGACAGTACGGCCGGCGGCAGCGCGAATACCTCTTCAATAATCGTCAGGTCTTCAATCGCCGGACGTATATTCATGTCTACTGCCGCTTCAACGGGGATCATAACTTCGCCGCGGTTGCCCACCAGCTCAACAACATGATAGGCGCGGGATTTGCCTTTGAAGGTGAGTTTCTTTTTCCCGACTATCGTTCCGGCGCCATAACGAGGGTGTATTATCTGGTCGCCATTGGAATACATACGAACTTCTCCGGTCTCTAGTTCTAGCAATTACTACGTGTCCGCCCAGCTCCCTGTTTCTGTATACAGCGCCTGACCCTCAATTGTCTTTATGCGCCAGGCGCATTTAGCAAGCGAAACGCGCTGCGCAAGCGTGAAATTGGCGCGCGGAGACTACGAGCCGGCAGGTTGGCGTTCCGGCTCGAACTCACATCATTGATCGCTGTAATGAACGGAGGGTCTGACGCTTTATGGAAAAATGAAGGACCGCTTGTAACTGTCAGGTTTATATTCACTGGGCGAGCGTATCACAGGGCGCCTGGATTTTCAAGCCCCGTGCCGGGCCCCGTCAATTCGTCAGATAGGCGTCGGGGCGTCTGTCTTCAAAGACGGGAATCTGCAGCCGTACGCGGTCCACTTCTTCGAGGTCGATTTCGGCAGTGAGCAAGCCCTCGTCTTCGCCGGCTTCCACGACGACTTTGCCCCAGGGGTCGATGATCATGGAATGCCCGCCGAAGACCGTCCCGCCAGTATCGCCGCAGGAATTGGTGGCGACTACGAAGCACTGATTCTCGATGGCGCGGGCAATCAGCAGGGTACGCCAATGCTCGACGCGCGCCAGCGGCCACTCGGCGCAGAGCAGCATCAGCTTGGCGCCTTGGGCAACGGCATAGCGCCGGAACAGCTCGGGAAAGCGCAAGTCATAGCATATGCTCAAGCCGGCCGCGCCCCAGGGAAAAGCGAGGGTTGAGGGCGACTCTCCCTCGCCCAGCCAAAGGTGTTCGTCGAAGAGGCGGAAGAGATGGATCTTGCGATAGACTGCGCCCAAGCTGCCGTCCGAGTCATGATACGCAGCGCAGTTCATGATCTGGTCGCCGCGCCGCTCGAGCAGGGAGCCAAATACGGCAATCGAGTTTGCTCGCGCCGCGTCGGCTAGCTGGGCGAACATGCCGGCGCCCAATTCGTCGGCGTAGTCGCCGGCGTTTTCCAGGTCATAGCCGGTGGACCAGAGCTCCGGCAGGACGATCAGATCGGCATTACGCGAGGCCGCATCGCCAATCATCCTTTCGGCTGTGGCGAGATTGTCTTCCACGCGCGCAAGTTTGATCTGCATTTGCCCCAGGCTGATCGAGAGTTTGCTCATGCGCTTTCCTTGTGGCCGCTCGACATAGCGAGAGTGTAATTGAAGCGCTGACGCGCTGCAATCGCGAAAGCGGCGCCGCCGGAAGCGTCGATAATTGTGAGTGATACAAGGTTTGGTTATACTCTAACAAATCGTAAGGGGGTTGATTGGCGCTAGCGATGAATTCGTCGGAATTTTTTCCTACGCCCGGCCCCCTCCCGCCAACTCTATGGCGGGCATCCGGCGAGACAGGGAAGGGGAGCAAACTTATGCGAATTTCATTGTATTTTGATAATTTCCGCAAGGATTGACTCGCTTTTTCATACGAAAACAGTTTCGATACGGTTGAGATTACAAGTACTTTGCGAAGGCAATCAAACTTTAGAGGGAGTTGCTGATGACGTTGCGAGCGAGTGTGGGCGGCCTGTGTATTCTGATGCTGGTTGTATTCTTAGCGCCATTTGCATTCTCGAGCCGGACAGTCTCAGCCGCGGATGACTATGACAGTTTGCGGGCAGAAATCGTCGCTGCCAACCGTAGCAGCAGCGGCTCGATTTCGCTGAGCGGGGACATCGTGCTCTCTGCTCCGCTGCCGGCGATTACGGGCCGGGTCACGATACATGGCGCTGGACACAGCATCAGCGGTAACGATGCGCATCGCGTCTTTGATGTCAATGGCGGCGCGCTCACCTTATCGAATGTGACGCTGACGGGCGGCAAAGCCACAGAGAGTGAAGGCGGCGCAATACGATTGCGGAATGGCGCGGTCGTCACAATTGAGCGCTCGACCCTCAGCGCTAATTCAGCGACGCATGGCGGCGCCATCGCGACTTCCAGCGGCAGCGACAGGCTGACCATCAGCGACAGCAACTTCAGCGGCAATATCGCCGAACAGAGCGCGGGAGCGATCGATGCGAATGGCGGCATCGTCAACATCAGAGCCGCCAGCTTCGTCAAGAATTGCGCTGTGTACGCCTTTTTCACGCTCAATGAAAACGTCAATTCAGAGCGGCGATCCGTCGACGATGAGGGCTGTCACCGTGTCACATATATCCGGTCGCATCTTGATGCCGAAGTCCAAACCCATGTCGATGGCGGCGCCATCCGGCTGCGGAACGGCGCCCGAGTCAGTGTAGAGGGTTCTAGCTTCAGCGAGAATTCGGCCACATACGGCGGCGCCATCTCAGCTGCCAGCAAGAATGTTCGGCTGAGCGTCAACAGAAGCAGCTTCGTCAGCAATCGCGCAAGCAGTAGCGGCGGCGCCATCGGGGCTTACTGGTTGGGCGGAGGCAGGATCGCGATCAGCAATAGCAGCTTCGTAAAGAACACCACCGAGGACGGTGACGGCGGGGCGATCGAGGCCGGCCATGGCGCCTTTGACATCGCCAACACTACCTTCAGCGAGAATCATGCTGGCAGTGGCGGAGGCGCTTTGAAAATCGACGCTGACGCCGAAGTCACAATTACGCACGCCACATTTGTAGAGAACAGGACTAGTCGAAATCAGGCCAAGGCGATTAGCAA
>JAGWBC010000139.1:13056-20537 GCA_021296115.1 Anaerolineae bacterium
GGCGTATGGGATCAAAACAGCGGCAACCTGAGCCCGGACGGGACTTGCGCGGACAGGCCGAGCGACAACCCCTTGCTGGGCGAGTTAACCGGCTCGCCCGCTTATTATCCCCTGCGGGATCGCAGCCCGGCGATTGACTACGCGGACCCTGCGTTCTGTCTGGAAAAGGATCAGATCGGTACGCCGCGGCCGCAAGGCGGAGCCTGTGATATCGGCGCGATTGAAGCGAGGGGCGCCCTCGCTGCCGAGCCAACGCCGGTGCCGCCCCTGGTCTGCAGCTTGGCCGAACAGATCGTCGCCGCCAACCGCGACCGGCCAGCAGGCGGCTGCCCGGCTGGCAGCGGAGTCGATGTCATTGCTTTGGAGAAGGACATCACGCTATTCGCAGCCTTGCCGGCGATCACCAGCCATATCATCATCGAGGGCAATGGATTCAGCATCAGCGGAGACCGGAATTTCCGCATCTTTGACGTCGATGGCGGCATTTTGACAGTCAAAAACTTGACGATGATGGACGGCCGAGGCGGGCGTGATTATGGCGGCGCTATCAGGCTGCAGAATGGCGGTCGGGCTACCGTCAGCGACTCCCGCTTTATCAAGCAAGCGGCGGGGCGGTATTCATCGGTTGGACAGGCACAGACAACTCTTGGCTGACGGTGACTGGCAGCCACTTCGAGAGTAATAGCGGCAGCGCAATCTACGCCGGCGGAGGCGCCATCTCGGTCCGCAACAGCAGCTTCGTCGGCAATGGTGGCGGGAGCGGCGGCGCGATCAGCATGGTCAATCCTTCCGCCCGGATAGATGTCGTCAACAGCAGCTTCATCAAGAATCGCGGCGGCGCTTTGTACATGGAAAATGGGGCCACAGCCACGCTCACTCACGTTACGTTTTTGGGTAATGGGCCCGCGCTTGATACACGCGATGACGCATTCACCGCCGCTGGATACTTTAACCTGCGCAACAGCATCGTTGTTGGCAGATTGAGTTCACAGGTTTGTGACAATTTGAAGCAGAATATCAGCAATTTTATCCGTGATGGCGCCTGTTCGCCGGCGCTAAGCGGCGACCCCATGCTGGAGGAAGCGACAGACCCGGCAGCCCATATCGAGTTAAAGCCGGACAGCCCGGCGATCAACGCGGCTAATCCGACATTCTGCCCGGAAACCGACCAACTGGGCCGGGCGCGCTCATTCGTCAGTCGCTGCGATATCGGCGCGATCGAAGCCATCCCGGTCAGCCGCGCAATGTCGGATTGCGCAGTGACGACCACTCACCTGCTCAACTTCCGCGACGGACCCAGCGGCAAAATCATCGGCGGCGTACCGCAAGGCGCGACGCTGAGCGTTAAAGCGAGGACGCCGCACTGGTTCGAGGTGGAGCACGAAGGACAGTCCGGCTGGATCAGCGCTGCTTATGTGGTTGCGCAAGGTGAGTGCGGCTGAGAAAGAAGCTTGAGACTCGCGGAGGTGACTCGATGAACTCAGGACATTTCAGACGACGCGTGTCGCTGCTATTAATTTTGACGCTAATCAGCCTTGCGACCGCGCAGGTAGGGGCTTCAACCTGCTCGCTGGCGGATCACATTCGCTCGGCCAATACCAATACATCGTTTGGCGGCTGCCCGCAGGGAACGAGCCACGACATCATTACGATTACTGAGGACATCACGCTGAGCGAGGCGCTGCCGCCGGTCATCGGTACGATCACGATTGAAGGCAATGGGCATAGCATCAGCGGCGCCGACCAGTTTCGCATTTTTGATATAAGCGGAGGCCGGCTTACGCTCAGAAATCTGACGCTGACAGACGGCTACTGGAATGGCAATGGCGGCGCGATTAGACTGCGGAATGGAGGCACGCTAACTGTGGAGAACTCGACATTCAAAGACAACCGGGGGCATCGCGGCGGCGCTATCGCCATGGTGAGCGGCAACGTGGTCGCGACCATAAGCGGCAGCAGCTTTATTGGAAACGAGTCCGAATTGCAGGGCGGTGTATTTGTACTCGATGGCGGAACAGCGACGATCCGCAACAGCAGCTTCGTGGACAACCTGGCTGAACGCGCCTGGGGCGGCGTCTTTCACGCGCAGGGCAGCCGGCTATCCGTGACCAACTCGACATTCAATGGCAACGAAGGTCTGGCTGGCGGCGTATTGGCGATCCTATCGGGGCAAGCGGCTTTCACGCATGTCACGATGATTGACAATGAGTCGGCTTATCTTGGCGACGACGCCTTTTACCGCAGCGGCGGGACGATCGCGCTGCGAAACAGCCTCGTTTCCAATCGGGGTCCGATCGAGGATTGCGATCGGGGGCTGACTGTGTCCGAAGGCAATTTGAGCAGGGACGGGACATGCTCGGCGCTGCCAATCAGAAATCTGATGCTGGGCGACTTGACCGGCGCACCGGCCTATTTCCCACTGCAAGACGGCAGCCCGGCGCTTGACGTCGCCATTGCGGATTACTGCCCGGCGACGGACCAACTCGGCGCGGCGCGACCGCAGGGCGATGGCTGCGATGTCGGCGCGATTGAGTCAACGACGGCGGAGCTGGCGCTTACGCCCGTCGTGCCGCCGCCGCCTTGCCCGCTCTTCGACCAGATCGTCGCCGCCAATACTGATGCGCCCTCTGGCGGCTGCGGAGCCGGCGAAGGCCATGACATCATCAAGCTGGCGGAAGATATCACCCTGGAGGCGCTGCTGCCGCGCATCACAAGCGAAATAACCATTGAAGGCAATGGTCACACGCTAAGCGGCGATTCGCGTTTCCGCATTTTCAGTGTGGATGGCGGCGTCTTGACTATCAACAATCTGACGCTCACGAAGGGACGGGTGGCGGCGAATGCAAAGGGCGGCGCGCTGATGGTCCAGAACGGCGGCAAGGTGATAATCAACGATTCCAGACTCAGCGACAACGTCGCGAAAGAGGGCGGCGCAATCTGGATTTCGACCGCAAATGCCAGCGTGACCATCAACAATAGCAGTTTCGTCGGCAATCAAGCACTGAACCACGGGGCTGGCGGCGCGATTGATCTAAGCGATGGCAGGCTCGTTATCAAGAAAAGCAGTTTTGTAAGGAACTCGGCCAGCGCCATTGGCGGCGCCATCTCAACCTGGCGCTCTGGCGAGGCGATCGTCATTAACAGCACTTTCAGCGGCAATCGGGCGGAGACGGGCGGCGCGGTCTACTCCGGTGGCGCATCCACAACTCTGACGCATGTGACCATGGTCGACAACTATGCCAACGATGGCGTGGCTCTGCATAGCTATGACAGTTACGCGGGGCGAATCCACCTGCGCAACAGCATCGTTCAGTCGGCCGATCTGCACAGAATTACAAACTGTGCCGGCAATCCCTTGGCGCAGAGCATCGGCAATTTGATCAATGATGATTCTTGTGGCGTTGCTGGGGGCGCGGATCCCACGCTCGGCGAGCTGACCGGCGAGCCCGCATGGTATGCGCTAGCGTCTGGCAGCCCGGCGATAGATGCCGCTGAACCAAGATTTTGTCTCGAGTTGGACCAAATTGGCACACCGCGTCCGCAGGGCAGCGGCTGCGACATCGGCGCCATTGAACGGTCCGCGGGCGGCGCGGCGCGAACAGAGACCGGCTCGGACACACAGGATCTGTCGAGCTGCAATGTGACGACCACGCATGTACTAAACTTTCGAGATGGTCCATATGGTGCGCGAATCGGCGCTGTGCCCGAGAATGCGATCGTGACGGCGACGGCGCGGACGGCGGGTTGGTTCCAGGTTGAGTATGAGGGCGCGACGGGCTGGATCAGCGCGGATTATGTAGAGAAAGAGGGCGACTGTGATTTGGATTAAGCTTAAGCGGACAATAGGCTTGAGATAGACATTTGCAGTGCTGTTGTTGCTGTCCATGCTTCTCCTCTGGGGACCAGCGTCATGGGTCAGCGCGGCCGACAGTTACGACAGCCTGGTCGCGGAGATTCATGCGGCCAACAGCGGCGGAAGCGGCGCGATATCGTTGAGCGGGGACATCACCATCTCTGCTCCGCTGCCGGCGATCACGGGCAGGGTCACGATTGACGGCTCTGGGCACACTATTAGCGGGGACGATGCGCACCGCATCTTCGATGTCAATGGCGGCGCGCTCACGCTATCAAACGTGAGTCTCACCAAGGGCAATGTCAGCGAGGGGCGTGGCGGCGCGATTCTACTGCGCAATGGCGCTCGCGTGACAATTGAGAACTCGACTCTCAGCCACAACCGGGCAAAAGACGGCGGCGCGATTTATGTCAATGGCGGCACGATCCGCGTTGTCAACAGCATCTTTGAGAACAACTGCGCCGAGTCGGTTTCAGTGATGCTCAACTCGAGTGGTCAGAGCGCAGACCGTGAAACGCGCAGTGTCGACGCTGAGGGCTGCGTACACGTCACCTATCACCATTCGAGCATGGGGGGCGACATTGAAAATGGCGATGGCGGCGCGATTCTGCTGCTGAATGGCGCCCAGGCCAGCATTGAGGGCTCCGCTTTCAGCGAGAATAGAGCAACGTACGGCGGCGCCATTGCGGCTTCAAGCGGCAATGTCAAGTTGACCATCAGCGGCAGCAGCTTCGACAGCAATAGCGTCTCGATCGGCGGCGGCGCGATTTCCGCGGACCGCGGCACAACCAGCATTTCGACCAGCAGCTTCGCGCGGAATGCGGCGTACAGCGGCGGTGGGGCGATTCGCGTTGGAGCCGGCGCGCTGGATATTTCCAATAGCACTTTTAGCGAGAACCAGACGAGATCCGGCGCGGGCGCTCTGGCGATCGACGGCGACGCGACGGTCACCCTCACCCACTTAACATTCATAGACAATTGGTCGCTGTATTGGTACAGCGGCGCGATCGAGAATCAAGGCAACGGCAAGGTGACCCTGCGCAACAGCATTGTTAAAAGTAGAGGCGGCGCCGAGGATTGCGTAGGCGGGCTCGATCAAAACATCGGCAACCTGAGCCCGGACGGGACTTGCGCGGTCCGATCGAGCAGCATTCCATTGCTGGGAGAGTTGAGCGGTTCGCCCGCGTATTACCCCCTGCTGGATCAAAGCCCGGTCATTGATGCTGCCGAAGCCGAGTACTGCCTCCCTAGCGACCAAATCGGAACGCCACGACCACAGAGCGGCGGCTGCGACATTGGCGCGATTGAAGCCACGACGGCCCAGGCGGCTGCCGCGCCTATCGTGCCTCCGCCGGCCTGTACGCTGGCCGATCAAATCATCGCAGCAAATACGGACCGGGCTGTCGCAGGCTGCCGGGCCGGCAGCGGCGCGGGCACCATCCGCTTGACCCGGGACATTCTGCTGTTCTCGCGGCTGCCCGCCATCAAGAGCTTCATCACTATTGAGGGCAACGGACATACCATAAGCGGGAACAAAAAGTTTCGCATTTTTGATGTCGACGGCGGACAGCTCACGGTCAACAATTTGACCATGACGGAGGGACGCGGCGGCAGCCAGGCGGGCGGCGCGATTCGGCTGCAGAATGGCGGGCGGGCTGTGGTCAACGATTCCAGCTTCATCAACAATTCGGCGGATGTCGGCGGCGCGATTGGCATACATAGGACGGCCAGCGCGCAAGCAGCCTTGATGGTGAAAGACAGCACATTCCTCAAGAATTGGTCCGCCCGAACTGGCGGCGCGATAGATGCAAACACAGGCGGGGCGACAATCACAGGCAGCAGCTTCATTGAGAATAGCGCCGGGCAGAGCGGTGGCGCGATCAGCCTGCTCAATTATCCTCGCTTCGACATCTCCAACAGCAGCTTCATCAACAATAACGCCAGCGGGGGTGGCGGAGACCTGGGGGTGGAGAACGGCGCGAACGCGACCCTAACCCATGTTACGATTTATAATCATGGCGTGGTCGCTGGCAGCACATCCATTCATAACTTCTACACCGGGTATGGCGCGCGGAGCCGCGTCCGTCTGCGCAATAGCGTCATCTCCGGCTCGCGACACAGAACCCATTGCGGCGGCGATTTGGCGCAAAGCGTCGGCAATATCGTCCACGGCGGCGCCTGCTCGGCGATGCTGAGTGACGACCCGCTGCTGGAAGAAGCCACGGACGCGGCAACCGTGTTGGCGCCCTTGCCGGGCAGCCCGGCGATTGGCGCGGCTGATCCTCGCTTTTGCCTCGAAACCGACCAACTTGGCCGTAGACGTCTGATAGTCGGCGGCTGCGATATTGGCGCTATAGAATCGGTCCCGGTCAGCCACAGCGTGTCCGATTGCGTGGTGACGACCACGCACACGCTCAACTTCCGCGATGGGCCCAGCGGCGACATCATCGGCGGCGTGCCGCAGAATGCGACGCTGAGCGTTAAAGCAAGGACGCCACGCTGGTTCGAGGTAGAGCATGAGGGCGCGACTGGCTGGATCAGTGCGGATTATGTGGTTGCGGAGGGCGAGTGCGGCTGAGATCGCCGTCCAAGTTACCGGATGAGAATCTGAAGGAGAGACAATGAGGCTACAAGGTTTGAGACGGGCGGCTATGCCATGGATGCTGCTGCTGGCGGCTGTGTCGCAGCTATCGCTGGTGAGCGCGGCGGACAGTTACGATAGCCTGGTCGCGGCGATTCGGGCGGCCAACAGTGGTGGCAGCGGCGAAATAACGCTGAGCGGGGACATCGTGCTCACTGCCGCGCTGCCGACGATCACTGGCAGCGTCACGATTGACGGCGGCGGGCGCAGCATCAGCTGGGACGATGCGCACCGCATCTTCGATGTCAATGGCGGCGCGCTCACGCTATCGAACGTGACTCTGACGGGCGGCAATACTCCGGACGATGAAGACGGCGGCGCGATTCGAGCGCGAGCCGGGGCCGAGGTCAGCGTGCAGCAAGTCACCTTCAGAAACAATACGGCGTATCAAGGCGGCGCGATCGCGGCGAGCGGCGCTGGCGTACAACTAGACGTACGGCAAAGCAGCTTCATTGGCAACAGTTCCGGGGCTTACGCGGCCGCCATTTTTGGCTACGGGAGCGTGGTAGACATCACATCGAGCAGCTTTCAGAGGAATTCGGCCCAAGGCGACGGCGGCGCGATCGCCGCGCACGAAGAGGCGAGGATGTCCATTAGCAACAGCAGTTTTGCCGGCAACGCGGCCAACGTCGGCGGCGCGCTGGAAGTGTTTGCCTCCACGGTAAGCTTGACGCATGTGACCATGATGAATAATACAGCGACGCCTGTTGGGGGCGGCGCGATTCATCGAACAGCCGGCGAGATCAGCCTGTACAACAGCATCGTTGGCGGTGCGCCGGGCGGAAACGCATGCGCCAACGGCTTGACCGAAGCCCGCGGCAATCTCAGCCAGGACGGGACCTGCAGCTTGATGGAAACGCGAGTTGATCCGCTCGTAGGCGAATTGACTGGCGCGCCCGCGTGGTATCCGCTGCTCGATGGCAGCCCGGCGCTGGACGCGGCCGATACGGAGTTTTGCCTGCCGGTGGACCAAGTCGGAACGTCGCG
>JAGWBC010000139.1:20595-30272 GCA_021296115.1 Anaerolineae bacterium
GTGCCGCCTCCACCCTGCCCCTTAGCCAATCAGATCATCGCCGCCAACACTGATGCGCCCTCGGGCGGCTGCCCGGCTGGAAACGGCGCGGACACGATTACGTTGGTCCAGGACGTTACTCTGCAAGAAGGCTTGCCGACCGTCACTAGTGTGATCACCATTGAAGGCAAGGGCTTCACCATAAGCGGCCGCGGCCGCAATCGCATTTTTGATATTGAGCGCGGCAAACTCACATTAAGAAATATGACGCTTTCTGGCAGCCGAGCCACGTATGGCGCCGCCATCCGACTGCGGGGGAGCGCCCGCGCTGCAATTGACCAGGTGACCTTCACCAAGAACACAGCCGACGGGGGCGCGGCTATCGCGTCCATGAGCGCTGACGCCAGCGCGACAGTCAGCCGGAGCAGTTTCCTGCGCAATAGATCGAACGATTACGGCGGCGCGATCAATGTTACGCGCGGAAGCGTCACGGTACGCAAGAGCAGCTTCACAGGTAATCGAGCCGGGTTCTTCGGCGGCGCGTTGCACACCGAATACGGCAGTATTGTCGTGAGCGACAGCACGTTCATAGACAATTCAGCCATTGGCGGCGGCGTCTTAAACGCCCATTTCGGCACAGCCACACTGACGCACGTGACCATGCTAAACAACCTGGCAACACAATCTAACGGCAATGCCATAGACAATAAAGGAAGCTCAATCTATCTGCGCAACAGCATCGTTGGCGGCGGCGGAGAGGCGGAGGATTGCAGCGGGGGATTGACGCAGGCGAAAGGAAATCTCAGCGAAGACGGGACATGCATCACGACAGGACGTTTCGGCGATCCTATGCTGGGCGGCTCAACCGGCCAACCGGCCTGGCGTCTGCCGCTAGATGGCAGCCCGGCGATTGATGCCGCGGATCCAGCCTTTTGCTCGGAGACCGATCAAATCGGTACGCCACGGCCGCAGGGCGGCGGTTGCGATATCGGGGCGATTGAATCGACGACGGCCCGCCCGCCAGGGCCAGATACCACCGTACCTGTCTGCGGTCTATACGATCAGATAATCGCAGCCAATACCGACCGACCCTCCGGCGCCTGCCCGGCAGGAAACGGCGCGGACACCATTTCCTTGAGCGAAGATATCACATTGGATCGGCCGCTTCCCGTGATTAGCAGCGGGCTCAGAATAGAAGGCAACGGACACGCGATAAGCGGCGACGGGCGTTTTCGCATCTTTGTTGTCAAAGGCGCCTGGCTGCAGGTCGTGGATCTTACTTTGACCGAGGGTAGTAATCCGCGAGGCAACGGCGGCGCGATTGAAATGCTGGGCACTGCCTCGGTCGCGATTCGCAATAGCAGGTTCATCGCGAATTCGGCGGAGAACGGCGGCGCGATTACAATGTTTGGCCGCGACAGCAAACTCACCGTTATCGACAGCAGCTTCATCGAGAATAGGGCCTTCGACACGTACAACATCGGCGGCTCGGGCGGGGCGATCGATACGCGCGCGGGCCAACTCATTGTCACGGGCAGCAGCTTTGTGGGCAATCAGGCGGGTTATGGCGGCGCCATCAGCACCGGCGGCAGCGGCCAAGTCAATATCACCAACAGCACCTTTAGCGGCATTAGCGCCTCTAGCTGGGGCGGCGTATTGGCGGCCGGCTATCCCCCAACCATCTTGACGCATGTCACCATGGCGAACAACGTGGCGGCGGAAGATCACAGTTACGGCGCTGGTCATGCGCTTTGGGTACACCTGAACAACACCGGGTTCTATTTGCGCAACAGCATCATCTCCGGCGACAAGCTCGACGAGAATTGTATCGGCAGGATTACGCAGAGCGTGGGCAATTTGGTATTGGACAGTTCCTGTGCATCTAGTACGAGCGGCGACGCTTTGCTGGGACCATTGAATGGAGCGCCGGCTTGGCATTTGCCGCAGGCCGGCAGCCCGGCCATTGACGCCGCAGACCCGAGATACTGCCTGGCCACCGACCAAGCCGGAACGCGTCGACCGCAGGGCAGCGGCTGCGATATCGGCGCTATTGAAACCGTCCCGGTTCGGGCGTCCCTGTCCGATTGCCGCGTGACCACGACGCACGTGCTCAACTTCCGCGATGGCCCGGGCGGCGGGCGTATCGGCCGCGTGCCGGAGAACGCGACCGTAACGGCGATGGCGCGGACGCCGGGCTGGTTCCAGGTCGAGTATCGCGGCGCGACGGGCTGGATCAGCGCGGATTATGTGGTTGCGCAAGGTGTTTGCGGCTAGCTGAGCGAGGAGACAGGGATGTTAGCGATAAGGGGTAGTAGGATCGCAGCAATATTGATGCTGCTGATGGTTAACTGGTCGTGGTCGCGGATCCCGCACGTGTCAGCGATTGGGGACTTCGACAGCTTGTACAGCGCAATCAGGGCGGCGAATGCTGGCGGAGAGAGCGCGATTACCTTGACAGAAGACATCACGCTGAGCGGGCCGCTGCCGGTGATAAGGGGCAAGCTCACAATAGATGGAGACGGACATAGCATCAGCGGCGACAAGCAGTATCGCATATTTGACGTCGGCGGCGGGCGGCTTACGCTATCGAATGTCACGCTGACAGAGGGCAAAGCGCCTGCCTCTGAAGACGGCGGCGCGATCCTGCTGAGGTCTGGTGGAGAAGCAATAGTATCGGATGCAGCGTTTATCAATAACGAAGCGGAAAACGGCGGCGCGCTGTACTTAAACTATGCAAGCGCCGCTATCGCGAACTCCAGCTTTGCCGACAAACGCACCCACCCGATCGACGGAGACGGTGGCGCTGTCAAGGCTCAATATTCAAGTATCACTATCGCTAGAAGCAGCTTCGTAGCTAACCGTTCGGGTTCCCGTGGCGGCGCTATTGACGCAAGGGACTCTGAAATCAACATTACTAACAGCACTTTTCACAAGAACCGTACAGATTATGCCGGCGGCGTACTGAGCGCGTTGGCTTCTGACGCGACATTGACACATTTGACCATGGTCAGCAATTGGGCCAGGTCAGAGTTCGGGGACGCCATTTTTCGGGCCGGCGGCAGTGTCAAGCTACGCAACAGCATCATTGTTGACAGTGGAATAAATGAGGACTGCGTCGGCGGATTGAGCCAAATACTGGCAATCTGAGCCGCGATGGAACCTGTGGGTTGGACGCAAGCGACAATCCCCGTCTTGACGGTCCGGTCGGCTCGCCCGTCTGGTTTCCGCTACTGGACCGCAGTCCGGCAGTCGATACAGCAAATCCGGAGTACTGCCTGGAGACTGATCAAATCGGCACATTGCGTCCACAAGGCGGCAGTTGCGATATAGGCGCCATTGAATCCATGACAGCCAGCCCAGCGCTGCCAACACCGGTTCCGCCCCTGGTTTGTACGCTATCGGACCAGATAAAGGCCGCAAATACAGATGCCGAAGCGGGAGCCTGCCCGGCGGGAAACGGCGCGGATATCATCACACTGACAAAGGACTATATACTTCAAGCGCCTTTGCCGCAGATTAACAGCCACATTACTATTGAAGGCAATGGCTACACTATCAGCGGAGACAACAAGTACCGGGTCTTCCGCGTTGATGGCGGCAAGCTGACTATTAACGATTTGACGCTGAGCGACGGTTTTGCTAAGGATTTGGGCGGCGCGATAAGACTTCAAGGCGGGAGCGAGGTTGTCGCAAACGACTCCAGATTTCTAAACAATTCGGCAAAGGATGGCGGCGCGATTGCAAGTAATTCGGAAGCCTCGAGAGTATACATCAACAAAAGCAGCTTTGTTGGAAATAGAGCCAGTTTATATGGTGGCGCGATCATGATGCGCAATGGTGGCGATTTGTCAGTCACAGATAGCAGTTTCGTCGAAAATGCCGCCAACGCGAAGTATGGACATGGCGGCGCGATTAACGCTTCGTACGCCGATACGGTCGATATCAGCAGCAGTACTTTTATTGGCAATCGGGCTTTCCGAGGCGGGGCTGTGTCGGCCGGTTATGCCTTCACAGTCACGCTGACTCATGTGACTCTGCTTAACAACCAAGCAGGTCTTGGCGCGGATAGTTGAGGACGCTAGCAATGCGGTCAAACTACGCAACAGCATCATTGCCGGCGGGATCGGAAGAAATTGTCAAGGTCCTTTAGCTCAGAACACAGGCAATCTTATTGATGACACCTCTTGCTCGCCAATGCTGAGCGGCGACCCGATGCTTGCACAGCCGGCGGGCGACCCGGTTTATCTGCCACTGCAAGTCGGCAGCCCGGCGATAGATGCCGCCGACGCTCGCTTCTGCCCGACAAGGGATCAAGTCGGCACGCCACGTCCGCAGGGCAGCGGCTGCGACATCGGCGCGATTGAATGGTCCGCGGCCGGCTCGGCGAAACCGGACCGCAACACGGCGGAGCAAGCTCAGACTGAATGCACTGTGACGACGACGCATGCACTCAACTTCCGCGATGGCCCGGGCGGACGGAGAATCGGATTGGTACGGGAAGGCGCAGAGTTCCCGGTTGCGGGGATCGCGCCGGGCTGGTTCCATGTCGAGTATCGCGGCGCATCCGGCTGGATCAGCGCGGATTATGTGGCTATGCGGGGAGAATGTGAATAGGTCAGCCTCGGACTCTACTCCAGCCCGATTGAGACAAACTTCTGATCCATGTACTCGTACAAGCCCTCTTGCGAGCCTTCGCGGCCGAAGCCGCTGGTCTTGGCGCCGCCGAAGGGCGCTTCCGCCGTGGCAGGAACCATGTCGTTCACGCCGACGATGCCGAACTCCAGCCCCTCATAAACGCGCGTCGCCGTCGACAAGTCCTTGGTCATGACGTAGCCGGCCAAGCCGAAGGGGGTGTCATTGGCCAGCCGCAGCGCTTCATCGACGGTTTCGAAAGTACTGACCGCCATGACCGGTCCGAAGACTTCGTCGCAGCCGATCTGCATATCTGAGGTCACATCGGTCAGGACGGTCGGCTGATAGAAATAGCCCTTTTCGATGTCGGGGCGCGCGCCGCCGGCGACCACTGCCGCGCGCTTGGAGACGGCGTCGGCGACGAAGCGCTCGACTTTATCGCGCCCGGCCCGGCTGACCATCGGTCCGTTGGTGACGGTTTCATGCATGCCATCGCCGACCACCAGCTTCTCCGTTTCAATCTTGACGGCGTCGAGAAAATCTTCCAGCGCCGGCTGCTCGACGTAGAAGCGCGTCGGCGAGATGCAGACTTGGCCGTTGTTGCGGAATTTCGCCATCACGCCTTGGGCCGCGGCCCACTCCATGTCGGCATCGGCGAAGATCAGCACGGGCGCGCTGCCGCCCAGCTCCATGCCCAGCTTCTTGATGCCGTCAGCAGCCTGTCGCATCAAGATCTGGCCGACACGCTGCGAGCCGGTGAAGCTGACTTTGCGCACACGCGGATCGCGCATGATCGCCGCGCCCATGATCTGCGGATCGCCGTTGATCAGGTTGACCACGCCGGGCGGGATGCCCGCTTCCTGCATCACGTTGACCAGCGCCATGGCGCTCATCGGCGTCAGTTCGCTGGGCCGCCCGACGATAGTGCAGCCGGCGGCCAGGGCGCCCGCCCACTTGCGCGCCAGCAAATAAGCCGGGAAGTTCCAGGCGGTTATGGTGGCCACGACGCCGACTGGCTGCGGAATGACGAGCAGGCGTTTGCCCGCTTTGCGCGCCGGGATGGTGCGGCCATAGGCGCGTTTGCCCTCTTCGGCAAACCAGTCGAAAAGATCGGCACAGGCGCCCCATTCGCCGCGGGCCTCGCCGATGGGCTTGCCGCACTCGGCGGTCATTATCGGGGCCAGTTCATCCGCCCGGCTGCGCAGGGCATCGGCGATATCGCGCAAGATGGCGCCGCGCTCGTAAGCCGTCAGCGCTTGCCAAGCTGGGAGCGCGTCCTGGGCCGCTGCGATGGCCTTGGCCGCATCTTCAGCGCCGCCGTAGGGTACATCCGCGATCGTCTTTTCGCTGGCCGGGTTGACCACTTGCCAGCGGCCGCCGTCAGCCGCGTCAAGCCATTGACCGTCAATTAGCATCTTGTATTGCATAAGCGTCCTGCCGCCTTTCCTGCGTCGGTCGAAACTGCCAATTTCAGCCGCGCCTGCTAGGCTTCACCACAAGCGAACTCCCCGAATCCGGGCAGCTAAACGGTTGCGAACAACGCAACTTCGTTGAGGCATGTTTGGGTCGCTCGCTATTTGTCGGCATCGGCGCGACGCCTCAGCTTGGCATCGTAACCCAGCCGCGTCGACAGGGCGTCCGCCGTATCTTTGACGACCGAGCCAAATTCGTCGATGCGCTCGAGGGTAACGCGGCCGGCGGGACCGCTGATGCCGATGGCGCCGACCAGGGCGCCGCGGTGATCATAGACGGGCGCCGCCACGCAGCGCACGCCGTAATTGTATTCTTCGTCATCGATGGCGTAGCCGCGAGCGCCGGTCTGGGTCAATTGCGCTTCCAGCGTAGAGCGGTCGGTGACGGTGCGGTGGGTGAAGGGCTTCATTTCATCGGGCATGCAGCAGTCGCCAAAGGCCAGCATCACCTTGCCCAGCGCGGTGCAATGCAGCGGCGAGAGCGTGCCGATCTCGGATTCCACGCGCAGGGCGGCGGTCGATTCGACCTGGTCGATGTAGAGCGCCTGGCGCTGCGCCAGGATGGCCAGGTGAGCGCACTCGCCGGTTTTGTCCACCAGTTCGTGCAGGTAGGGCCGCGCGTGATCGCGCAGGGTAATGCGATTCAGCAGATGCTGGCCGAGGGTAAGCAGCTGCGGGCCCAGGGTATAGCGCGAGCTGTACTCGTCTTGCTCGACGAAGCCGTAGTTAGCCAGGGTGTGCAAGAGGCGGGAGGCGCTGCTCTTGTCGATCGACAATTGATTGGCCACTTCCGTGGTTCCCATGCCGTTGCGCGAATGCTCCAGCAGATTCAGAATCTTCAAGCCTCTTGCCAGCGATTGTATCTCAGCCATGCCTGTAATCTCTCAATACGCAACTCAATCAGCATAATGAGCAACAACAGTTGCGTGAATGGTGAACTCCGACGATATAGTTGACAATTATAGAACAGTGTTGTATTTTTGGCAACATATACAAGATTCTGCTTGTGTTTTTAGTGAATATGCGCTAATTTCATAAGTGTAGTCAGGAGGTGACTATGAGCAGACTTTCAGTAATTCGCCTCGCCAGCTTAGCCTCTCATATGGAGAAATGATGATGATGAACAGACGCTTGATCTTGGCTGTACTTTTTGTTCTGGTGGCAGCGCTCGCTGTCACGCCCGCCCTGGCGCAGGACGACTTAATGGGAGACTTTACCGTATCCCATTACTTCGGCGGCTTCGGTGGTGAATTCATAGACGGCATCGTCGATGACTTTATCGCCGCCAACCCGGGTTTGATGCATGCCGCGAGCCCGGTTGACCACGAGCAATTCAAGACTTCAATCCTGGTGCAATTGGCCGGTGGCAACCCGCCGGATACCTTTAGCTATTGGGCCGGCGCTCGCATTCAGTTCGTCGTAGACGGCGGCCGCTTGCAGCCTATCGATGATGTTTGGGAAGCGAACGACATGGATTCGCAATTCCCGCAGGCAGTCATCGACAACGCCGCCACTTATGATATGCACCGTTACGCCGTGCCTTTGACCTTGCACTGGGTCGGCATGTTTTACAACGTTGCGCTCTTTGAAGAGGTGGGCGCTATGGTTCCGACGACCTGGGACGAAATGGTCGATGTCGCCGAGAAATTCAAGATGGCGGATATTCCGGCTTTCGCGCTCGGCTCGATCAACCGCTGGCCCGGCCAGTTCTGGTTCGACATGATCTTGCTGCGGACGGCTGGAAATGATTATCGCAACCAGCTGATGAGCGGCGAAGCGTCATACACCGATCCGGAAGTCGCGCGCGCCTTCGGTTTGTGGAAAGAACTGGTCGATGCCGGTTACTTCTATCCGGACGCCAACGCCTATGACTGGGACGAAGCGGCCAACCAAGTCGCCAATGGCGAAGCGGCCATGACTTTGATGGGTACCTGGATCGGCGGGTTGTACGCCGGCAACGAGATGGTAGCGGGCGAAGACTTCGATTACTTCTCCTTCCCCACCATCGACGAAGACACGCCGCGCGCCTCGCTGGGGCCGATCGACACCTTCGTGGTCTCGGCTGACGCGGCCAACGCCGACGCCGCCAAAGCCTTCCTGGTTCACTTGACCAATCCGGATGTCCAGGCTGAATTCGCTTTGGGCGCTGGCAATCTGGCGCCGAGCCTGCTGGTTGATACGGGCATATACAACGATGTGGTAGCGCGCATCGCCGGCGAGATCGCCAATGACCCGGTCTTCGCCTTCAACTACGACCTGGCCACGCCGCCGCCGGTCGCGGAAGTCGGCTTGAGTTCCTTCTCGGAGTTCATGGCCAATCCGGGCGACTACGAAGCCATGCTGGAGCGCGTACAAGCGGATGCCGCGGCTGAATTCGCCGGCATGGAGTAGGGAGTTGCGCGCCGATCACGATTGATCGGATAATCTGTAGGGGCGATTCTGTGAATCGCCCAGCGACACACGGTTAATGTTTTCGGGCGGCACACAGTGTCGCCCCTGCGTTTATCGCTGGAATGAGATTCGAACCTTGGGGGAGCAGCCATGCTAAGACGCCACCCCTGGATCGTACCGGCCAGTTTCCTCGCCTTGCCGCTGCTGGTGTATGGCGCCTTCGTCATCTTGCCCACGCTGAACTCGCTCTACTATTCCTTCACGGACTGGGTCGGTTACGGCGCGGACCTCAATTTCATTGGCACGGCCAATTTCGAGAAAATCTTCACCGACCGCCTCTTCGGCAATGCCATCAAGAATACGGCAATCTGGCTGGCGTTGGCGATGACCGCGCCTACCCTGCTGGGCCTGTCGCTGGCGCTGGCGCTGCAAGGCAAACGGCGAATCAACACGCTGTATAAATCGCTCTTCTATCTGCCGATCTGTCTGTCGCCCATCATCATCGGCATCATCTGGGTTTGGCTGTATAGCCCGAAGCTGGGCATCGTCAACATCTTCTTGCGCGCAGTCGGGCTGGATCAGTTCGCGACCGCCTGGCTGGCCAACCCCAACACGGCGCTGGTTGCGGTATTCGTGGCCTGGGCCTGGCAGCAGACCGGCTTGAACATGGTCATCTTCCTGGCGGGCTTGACCTCGGTGCCGACGCCCCTGGTGGAAGCGGCCAAGGTGGACGGCGCCAGCGCCTGGCAGACGCTGTTCAAAGTTATCATCCCCATGCTGCGGCCGGCGACTGTGGTAGTGCTGGCGCTGACCGCCATCAGCGCGCTAAAGAGCTTCGAGATTATCTGGGTGATGACGATGGGCGGGCCCTTCAACAAGTCGGACACGCTGGCGGTGTTCATGTACAGCGAGAGCTTCCGCAAGTTTAAGATGGGCTACGGCAGTTCAGCAGCGGTGATTCTCTTTCTGATGACGCTGGTGATAATTGTGCTCTATTTCCGCTTCGCCTCTGCCGCTGAGGAACTGTATGAGTAGCGCGGCGCGCCCCCCATCCCCCGGCCCCTTCCCATCGGGTCAAACGACATAGGGACGAAATAGCATGACGCGCCTCTCTGAATTGAAGTTTTCTATGGGCGATTCACAGCCGCGCGTAGACACAGCGGTTCAATCGCCCCTACATGAAACAATTGTGGGCCTTGTCCG
>JAGWBC010000140.1 GCA_021296115.1 Anaerolineae bacterium
TCGGCGGCAGCGAGAATGGCTACCGCGCTCACGATAAACTCCGACGGCCTCGGCTACCGATAATGGCGACTTGACAAATAAGAGGACAAACGATGGCACCAGATTACAGCGCGCTGAATGCGATTCCCCAGCGGGACGAACCCTATCACATCGTCGTGACCGCCGCCCACCACGACGATATCGAATTTGGCGTGGCCGGCAGCGTGGCGCGCTGGATACGCGATGAAGGCGCCACGGTCACCTACGTCATCATCACCGACGGCGGCGCCGGCAGCAACGACCCGGATATGACGCGCGAAGCCCTGATCAAGCTGCGGCGCGCGGAGCAAGACGAAGCCGCGGCCCGCGTCGGCGTCAGCGATGTCCGCTACCTGGGCTACCCCGACGGCTGCCTGCAAGCCAGCCTGGAATTGCGGCGCGACATCACCCGCATCATCCGCGAGACCAAGCCTTATCGCGTGGTCTGCCAGGATCCCACTACCGTCTTTGTCCACGCCAGTTACATCAATCATCCCGATCACCGCGCGGCCGGGGAAGCCACGATCTATGCCGCCTTCCCCAGCGCCGAGACGCGGCCGATCTTCCCCGAGCTGCTGGCGGAAGGTTTCGAGCCGCACAAAATCGGCGAGCTGTATCTGAATCTGACCCAGGCGCCGACCCATTACCACGACATCAGCTGCGCCGTCGACCTCAAGATGGCGGCGCTGGGCGCGCATGCCTCGCAGATCGGCGCGGGCGAAGATTACGAGAACGGCGCCAAGAAGTGGGTGCTGCAGAGCAATCGCGATGGCGGCAAGATGGTCGGCGTCGACTA
The DNA here is from genome assembly GCA_021296115.1 of Anaerolineae bacterium. Lineage (GTDB taxonomy): Bacteria > Chloroflexota > Anaerolineae > Aggregatilineales > Phototrophicaceae > UBA6055. The sequence goes on from JAGWBC010000140.1 coordinate 815, forward strand.
CGCCGAGTACTTTCGTGTGCTGAAATTTGATGCCGAGCGCAAGAGCTGGTACGAAGAGGAGATGGAGCGGCGACACAGGGAGGCAGCTGCGAAGTAGAATTGACTACTGCGACGCCGCGCCGCGGTTTTGCGGATTCTCGACACTTTTGCCACCGAGGTCACAGAGTAATTATGAGGGCACAGAGATTTACCGGGTTATATGGCGGTTAGGCAAGCTAAGAATGAGGCTCAACTTCGCCGAATCTGTCTTTGATAGAGCACGATATCTCTCCTCTGTTTACTCGATTTCACTCGGTGTACTAGGTAGCAAAAGTGTCGTAAGCGCGCCTATGCCGAACGAGCGGCATCTCGCGAGCCACCCCTACAGATGTTCGCGCCGCTTAGGTAAACTGGGCGCGCGATTGATTTATATGAAGAAGAATAGTGAAGGTACAACATGAAACTCATAACCTATCAGTCCGGCGATGAAATCAAACTAGGCGTTGTGACAGCGCTCGGCGTACTGGATGTGGCGGCGGCTGTCGCTGCTGCCGGTCTCGACTGCCCCGCCAGCGCGGATGAGCTCTACGCGCGAGGTTCCGCTGCGCTGCCGGACCTTGCGGCACTGGTCGCGGCTGCGGACGACCCGGCACTTTACCAAGCAGAATCGGCCTTGACCTACGGACCGGCTGTGCCCAACCCCGGCAAGATCTTGTGCGTTGGCTTGAATTATCTAAAGCATGCGGCGGAATCGGGCATGGCGCCGCCTAAGGAACCGGTGCTGTTCAGCAAGTTTAACAACACCATCGCCGCCCCGAACGAAGACATCCCGCTGCAAGCCGATTGGGAGACGGTCGACTACGAATCGGAGCTGGGCGTGGTTATGGGCGAGACCGTGCGCAATGTCTCAGTCGAAGAGGCGCTGGACGCCGTCTTCGGCTACTGCAATATGAACGACCTCAGCGAGCGCAACTTCCAGATGAAGAGCGGGCAATGGCTACTGGGCAAGACGCTCGACAAGTTCCTGCCGCTGGGCCCCTACGTGGTCACCGCGGACGAAATACCTGACCCGCAGAACTTGCCGATCAAGGGCTGGATGAACGGCGAGCTGAGGCAGAGCAGCAATACGGCAGATATGATTTTCAGCGTGGCCGAAGTGATCGCTTACGCCAGCCGCATCATGACGCTGGATCCCGGCGATGTCATAAGCACCGGCACGCCCGAAGGCGTCATCATGGGCATGGACCCCAAAATATGGATGAAGCCGGGCGATGAATACATCGTCGAGGTCGAAGGCTTGGGCAAGCTGGCCAATCGCATGGTCGAGGCTTAGCCATGACCGATACCTATCTCGTCACCGGCGGCATGGGTTGCATCGGCGCCTGGGCGCTGACGCACTTGCAGCGCAGCGGGAAGCGCGCCGTCAACTTCGACCAGAGTAGCGACCGCCATCGCATCAACTGGCTGTTGAGCGCCGAGGAACAGGCGGGCATTAGCTTTGTGCAGGGCGACTTGCGCGATACGGAGGCCGTGAAAGCGGTTTTCGCCGAGCACGACATCACCCATGTGATTCACCTGGCGGCGCTGCAAGTGCCCTTCTGCCGCGCCAACCCGCCCCTGGGCGCCGAGGTCAATGTCACCGGCACGGTCAACGTCTTCGAAGCGGCGCGCGCGCAGGGCATCGGGCATATCGCCTACGCCTCGTCCATTGGCGTCTACGGCCCGCCCTCGGACTTTCCGCCGGGCTTGATCGCCCACGACGCGCCCAAGAACCCGCGCACGCTCTACGGCGCCTACAAGGTCTGCAACGAGCAGACGGCGCTGGTCTATTACGAGGAAAACGGCATCAGCAGCACAGCTCTGCGTCCCTACACCGTCTACGGCGTCGGGCGCGATCAAGGCATGACCAGCGAACCGACAAAAGCGCTGGTGGCGGCGGCGAAGGGTCAGCCTTACCACATTCCCTTCAGCGGCACGATGCAATTCCAGCTGGCGTCAGATGTGGCTCGGCAGTTTATTCTGGCGGCCGAGCAGCCGCTGGGTGGCGCGCGCGGCTTCAACCTGGGCGGCGGCGATCCGAAGATCGTGGCCGATTTCGTGGCTGCCGCGACCGACGTCTTGCCCGCGGCGCAGATAGATGTGGCAGACAATCCGCTGCCCTTCCCCGAGGGCTTTGATGACAGTGAGCTGCGCGCCAGCTTCGACAGAGTCTACGAGACGCCGCTGGCGGAGGGCGTTGCCGAGACGATTGCGCATATCCAGCGGCTGGGGGATGGGATTTAGCTAGCCGCTACTCGCTTCGGCACTCAGCGGAAAGAGCCGCGTCATCTCGAGTTGAAAACCCGGCAGGACGTCTTCGCCAGACAGCTTGCCCGATTGCCCGACAAACTCAATATCAAGGCGCGCGCCGGCAGCGGAGCGGCAGACATCAACCCCCTTTTCGGCGGGCAGCACGATCCAGACCAGGCTGGCGCCATAGCGCAAATAAGCGGCCGCTTTTTGACGCAGATGCCCTAGTGTCTCGCCGGGCGCGGCGAGCTCAACTGCCAAGTCCGGCATGATCGGGAGCCAGCCATCCGGCAGTGGATGGGGCAAACGCGCCTTACCTGTGAACGCGATAGCCGGACCCAGCACAGTATGTTTGTCTTCCGCTGGATAATGACCAACCCCTAGCATGGTCTGGCCGAGCGCGTACTTCTCAACGTGCTCATAGATATATCCCAGTAACGAAGCCACAAGCCTGCCCTGCAAGGCATAGCGGGGGCGTGGAAAAGCGAATAATTCGCCGTCGATCAAGTGAAAACGTTGGTCGTCATTTTCGGGCTTTGACACCAACTCCCAGAGACTGTCAACCGTGTGCAGTTGCTGTTGGATAGCCATGCTGCCCCTGCCTTGCGCTTGCGGTCAGCCTAGCATACCATATTCGCTGGCTGCTCACGAAACCGGGCGGTTTCCAGCCTGCGACATTGGAGCGATAGAATACGTACAGGAAGAGTAGAGGTCACTTAACCAGAAACACACTGCTTTTCTCTGTGCCCTCTGTGTCTCTGTGCTGAATAAATGGGAAATCCAAGAACATGTCCAAAACCATGAGAATGATCCAACAGCTGAGCACCGGCCTGCTTAATATGCAGCGCGCGCGCGTCAAGGCTATCGACTATGTCATGATCAAGGTACCAAGCGCTTTCGCGTCCATTCCCAAAGAGCGCAACCTGGTGCAGCGCCAGATCCTGGGCGCGCCGCCGATGAGCCTGATGGAATTTGTGGCGGCGCTGGAGCGCATCAGCGAGGACCCGCGTCCGCTCGGCGTGATTCTCTATTTCCGCGGATTGTCCGCCAGCACAGCCGATTTGCAGACCATGCGCGACGCCATTCTGCGCCTGCGCGACAAGGGCAAACGCGCCCTCAGCTACGCGCCCGGCTACCGCACCATGGAGTATTACGTGGCTAGCGCCTGTGACGAAATCCTGCTGCCGCCCGGCGGCATGCTGGAGACCTCGGGCCTGTTCAGCCAGCAAGTCTTCCTCAAGGAGGGCTTGGGCGCGGCGGGCCTGCAATGGGACTCGGTCGCCATCTCGCCCTACAAAGGCGCCGCCGATATGTTGACGCGCGCCGAACCCTCGCCCGAAGGCCGGGAGCAGACCAACTGGCTGCTTGATTCCATCTTCGAGACAGTCGTCGACGGCATCGCCGCCACGCGCAAGATGAAGCCGGATGAAGTGACCTACATGATCAACGGCGCCCTGCACATGAGTGACGCCGCGCTTGACAAGGGCTACGTCGACGGCGTCATGAACGAGGAGCAGCTGCCGGAATACCTGGGCATCACCAAGATAACCATGTGGGAGGAAGCCGATGGACAAGTCTACCTGCCCGAGCGCGACTTCAGCGGAAAATATGTAGCGGTGGTCTACGGCGGCGGCATGATCATCGACGGCGAAAGCGCTGCGCCGCCCAGCGATATGCCCATTCCCATTCCCTTCGTCGGCGGCGAGCGGCTGGGCGATATCACTCTGAATCAGCAGGTGCGCAACTTGATGCGCGACCCGCAATGCGGCGCGCTGGTTCTTTACATCGACAGTGGCGGCGGCTCGGCCACGGCCTCAGAGTCGATGGCCTCGGCGCTGGCTGAATTCGCCAAAACCCGGCCGCTGGTGGTTTACATGGGCGGCGTAGCGGCATCCGGCGGTTACTACATTGCCACGCCGGCGCATTGGATCGTGGCGCAAGCCGGCACCATCACCGGCTCGATCGGCGTGCTCATGGGCAAGCTGGTGAACAGCGACATGCTGACGAAATTGCGCTTCAACGCCTTCTCGTACTTGCGCGGCGAAAACGCCGACCTGCTCAGCGGCGAGAGCCACTTCAGCGATGACCAGCGCGATATGATCCGCGCCAGCGTCGACCATATCTACGAGCAATTTCTGGGGCGCGTGGCGGAAAGTCGCGGCAAAACCAGCAACGAAATCGATGCTATCGGCGGCGGTCGCGTATGGACCGGGCAGCAAGCGCTGCAGCATGGACTGGTCGATGAACTGGGCAATCTGCGCACCGCCATCGACAAAGCGCGCAACCTGGCCAAGCTGGGGTCGTCGGCGCCATCCCTGCTGATCCGCGACAAGGGCAAGCCCATCGGCGTGCAAGTGGCCGAGCAGAATCCGGCGGCGCTGGTCAATTACGCGGCGGAGGGCGTGGAGCGGCTCAGCAATCGCGCCCAGTGCCTCATGCCCTTTGAGTGGCGGGTGCGGTAAGGCAACTGCAAGGCCTGCGATTCTAATGAACATTTGAGCGGATTTTATTGACAGCCGCTGCAAATGAGCTAAAATTGCAGGTGTTGCTGGTTCTTTACAGAGGGTGCATGCCGATGAACGAAATCTTTACGATTGGTTACGGTGGCCGCGAAACAGATGAATTCATTGCGCTATTGAACCAATACGAGATTGATACGCTTGTGGATGTTCGGTCACAGCCCTACTCGCGATTTGCGCCCGATTTCTGCAAAGAAAGACTCGCCGCGATTTTGAATCGCAGTGGAATTCAGTATGAATTCATGGGCAATTCACTCGGCGGCAGGCCGGGCGACAGCAATTGTTATACTTACAGCCCGCAGCGAAAGAAAAAGCTGTTGGATGCTAGGAAATGCGAGTCGAGAGCATTCTACCGGCAAGGGATCTCACGCTTGAAACGAGGGCTGTCAACGGGTCGAAGAATCGCAATCATGTGCAGCGAGCTGGAACCGCACGAATGCCATCGGGGTTACGTGCTCGGCAAAACGCTTGATGATGATGAAACCGCCGTAGTCCATATAGGCAGATACGGCGAGCGGCTCTCGCAATCACAGATTCGAGAGATCGAGTACCAAGAGGCGCTGCTCTAAACCATCAGACAATTTCATGACCGCTGAGACACCAACGATAGTCACCATAGGCGTATACGGCTCCACAGAGGAGTCGTTTTTTGGCGCGCTTGTCGATTATGAGATAGAACTGTTTATCGATATTCGCGCCCGTCGCGGTATGCGTGGGTCGAAATACAGCTACGTCAACAGTTCGGCGCTACAGACTAAGTTGAAAGACTTAGGGATTTACTACGCACATTTGAAAGAACTGGCGCCGACGAAAGAGATTCGCGCGCTTCAGTGGCAAGCCGATAAAGAGGAGAATACGAAGAAACGCGATAGAAAAGACCTTAGCGCCGCCTACGTCGAGGCGTACAAGAAGCAAATCTTGAAGTATGGCAAGAGAAAAGCCGAATTGATACTGGAGCCGCAGAAAATGTTAGAACGGGCGAAACAGCTTGCGGAATTCCCAACGGACTTGCCTTTGCAGCGATACGTCCTTTTCTGTGTCGAAGCGGATGCAAAAGCCTGTCACCGCTCGCTCGTGGCGGCGAGATTTAGAAACAAAATAATTGGGAAGGTGAAGCATCTGTAATTTGAGGAGGAGTTGAAAGTTGCCAAAGGTACTTATCGTTGGTAAGACGAAGATGGGATCGGGAATCTGTTTAGGCGGCATCGTACTGGTAAATGATCGCAGTGTTCGATTACTACCTAAAACTGGATATACACATGCAAAAAGCACACCATTCAAACTGGGAGAGATATGGAATCTCGAATGGCAAGAGCTGCCAAACAGCGAACTTACACCGCCTCACACAGAAGATGTACGCGTAATCAGCCAGGAATTTGTCAAGAGATTGCGCGGACGCAAGTTGCGGGACAGAATTCTGAGGATTACTGACGCGCCCCTCATCAGTCCAGATCAACTATTTGACAATTGAATTCTATGGACAAAACGAAGGAATGCATTTGTCGACCTGAATGGAAGCAGACCACAATATAGCACCGGCTTTTGGAGACTCGACAAGGCATTGCACAGGCGACTTGATGAACGTGATGGAGTACGTTACCTCTACTGTAGCGACGACATGCCTTGTGATTTCAATGATCAAGATTTAGTTTTTGATAATCCATACGTGGGCTGCGACGCTTCACTTGAGATCATTCCGCGCGATACTCTCTTGCGTTTTTCATTGAGTAGAGAATTCAGCGCTGGAAGGTATTGTGGCTACTGGCTGCAACTCTCCGGCTGGTTTCTCTAAGCAAATCAACCCGCCCCTGCTACAATCTTTCAACCTGCAAACCGCTAGCTCAAAAGGA
>JAGWBC010000141.1:0-4605 GCA_021296115.1 Anaerolineae bacterium
GCCAACCGTCGAAAGCATTGATAGGGCCGGCGGCGACAGCGGGTGGTAACTTGCCGTTGGCTGGGGATTCTTCACCGGACCAGAACACGGCTGGATCCGCGGCATCCCCTTCACCAACACCAGTATTCCCACGCCCCCCATTTACATCTTGTACGCCGGCATATTTCAGCAGTTCTTGCCCTACCACGAAACCGTGGTCATGATGCGCTTGTTGCAGTGTCTCGCGTCTGTAGCGACCGCCTATCTTGTATTCCGCATGGGATCGGTGCTTGGCGGTCCGCGCGCAGGAGTCGCAGGCGCGGCTCTCGCTGCGTTTCATCCCGCGCTAATACTCGAGCCGGCCAACATCGCCACGGAAACGCTGTACATCTTTTTTCTCGTTTGCGGCCTGTGGTTATACGTGGAATACTTTGTCGCCGGCGCAAACACGCGGACCGTAGGCGGATTGTCCCCGCGGGCGGCCCTGGTATTGACGGCAATCGCATTCGGACTGGCTACCTTGACGCGCGCCGTAGCTGTTCTTTTCCCGCTGGGATTGGCGGCCCACATGCTCTTTCTGCAACGCTACAAGATCATTAGCAACTGGCGCGGCAATATCACCCTGCTGCTAACAATTTACCTGGCCATCCTGTCGACCTGGACAGTCCACAATCTGGCGCTCTGGGATCGCTTTGTCTTTGTTAGCGATCGCCTGCTGCCCGCTGTCTGGCGCGGGTTGGAATCAGAAGACGGTTCGCCGCAACAGAACGACGCGCTGCTTCTGGCCGGCGAGGAAGCCGATGTGCCCGAAGGCTGTGTGGACGCATGCCAATATCATCATCCGCCGCAGCTTTACGTCGAGCGGATTGGCGAATTAGTCAGCGCCGATCCAGCCGGCTTGCTTGCGCTGCGAGCGCGCGAGTTGGCGTATTCGCTGCTGCAGCCGCACGGAACGACGCACCTGAGCAATGTCAGCGTCAGAGAGGCAGCGTTTGACTGGCTGAGAGGGGGCCGCTCGCCATCCGGATTCATCGCCGTCTTGAGTATCGAGGGATTCGCGCTCAAGCTGCTGACCTGGATATTCCATATCGTTGGCATCGGACTTGGCGCGCTTGGCATGATCATGTTACGCAAGCGCTGGCAAGTCTCCGCGCCCGTCATGGGCTTCGCCATTTATACCGTGCTGGCGCATTCAGTGGTGCTGGCGCTGCCACGCTATCTGTTCGCTATCGAAGTCATTTGGCTGACCTATGCCGGTTTTGCGCTGGTCGCCATTTACGATCGCTGGCGGCGCAATAGCGCGACAGAAGTAGTTCCAAGAAAGTAATGAGGATGCCGAAATCGCGGCTTTGCCGCCCCATCCCCGGCCCAGTCTCGCCATCTCTATGGCGAGCATCCCGAATCATCAACGAAGGGTGACTCGCTGATGCGAATGGAATATCCAACGTAAAACGCAGCATATAGTTGTTTTTTTGAGACAAACTAACGGTATCGCGCCGGGCGCGCAACCGCAGATAATTGTAGGAGAGGAATCCGCAGATTGAAGATCTATACAAAAACAGGCGATAGCGGCGAGACATCTTTATTTGGCGGCGGGCGCGTATCAAAGACCCATTTACGCGTCGAAGCCTATGGCGCGGTCGATGAACTCAATTCTTTGCTGGGCTTGGCGCGCGCGCTGCGCCCGAGCCACCGCGGCGACGACTGGTTGGCTGAAGTACAAAACCAGCTCTTTCATCTGGGCGCCGATCTGGCCACGCCGCTGCACGCCAAGGCAGATAGGATCACGCGCATTTCTGGCGGTGACGTAGAGTGGCTGGAGTCAAGCATAGACGAGATGAGCGCTGGGTTGGCGCCGCTGAAAAACTTTATACTGCCCGGAGGAACAGCTGCCGCCGCCACACTCCAGGCAGCGCGCGCAGTCGGCCGCCGCGCCGAGCGCAGAATCGTCGCCCTGGCTGAAGAGCAGGACATCGGCGAATTCGTCTTGCCATATGTGAATCGTCTGTCCGATTGGCTCTTCACCCTGGCGCGCTACGAAAATATGCAGGCTGACGAAGCCGAATCCAAGTGGACTCTGCGGTCGTGATGCCTATGCTAGACGAGGTCTCTGGGATGCTGATGCCGGAGGTGGGAGTCGAACCCACACACCCGAAGGTACACGAGTTTGAGTCGTGCGCGTCTGCCAATTCCGCCACTCCACCGGCGCGCCGCCGCAAAGTCAATGGCCAAGCGGCGCCCGGCGCTGCCACGATGAGCCGCATCGCCAACTATTGCGCGCTCTGCGGGCGGTCATTGACTGAGCGCCTTCTGGGCGGTCGCATGCGGCCCTATTGCGCCGTCTGTGAGCAGCCGGTGTATTTCGATCCCAAGGTCGCGGTTGTCGTCTTCATCGAGCGGGACGACAGCGTATTGCTGATTCAGCGGGCGATGGATCCGGGCAAGGGTATGTGGGCGCTGCCCGCGGGCTTCGTCGACCACGATGAAGCGCCGGAAGCCGCCGCCGTCCGCGAAACTCTGGAGGAAACCTGCCTTAACGTGCGCATTGATAAGCTGCTGGCAGTGTATCCCAAGCGCGACGACGGCTTGGCTGACATCATCATCGCTTATAGCGCGACGGTAATCTCAGGAGCGGCTCAAGCCGGCGATGACGCAGCCGACGCGGGCTGGTTCACGCGGGATGAATTGCCGCCGCTGGTGTTCTATCCTTCAATCGCGTTGACGACCCTGTGGCGCAAAAGCGCGTTGGACTTGTAACGCGCTGAAGTCCTTATTCGCCGGCCGGTTGCGCGCCCAGCAGTCGCAATATGCGCGTCGCCACCGCCATGATATAGGTGTACACAATCGAAGCGCGCACTCGCGTGGCATTGCGTCCGTCGTCCAGCGACTGATAGATCGCCCGCGCCCGGCTATATTCCTGGCGCGCCGCAGAAAATTCCCACTGCGATGTGTACACCGAGCCGAGCGCGTACAAATAACGGGCTTCGCTCTGCGGGTTTCCGACCGCGCGCGCCATATCAACTGCGCGACCATAATACGAGATGGCGCTGTCATGGTTCCCGCGCAATTCCTGCCATTGCCCGATCATGCCCAGGGTATACATCTCGTAGGGCGGGTGCTTGATGTCTTGCGCCAGCGCCAGCATCTGATCGAAATAGCCGCGCGCCTCGGCCAGGTCATTGGCTGCCACCAGCGTCATCGCCAGCGTATACAAGCGCATGAACTCGTGGAATACAGCTTCCAGGCCGCGGGCCACCTCCAGCGCGGTGAGCTGCTGCTCCAGGCCGCGTTCGAAGCTGTCGGCATCCTGCGCCAGAACAAGGCCTTGCTGGCCAATGATGACACTTTCCAGCAGGCGATCTTTGACGGCTTGCGCTTTGCGCAGCGCAACCAACAGGCCGTCGTTGGCTTTGCTGTGTTCGTTCTTGCGTATGAATGCGTTGGACAGCAACAGAATCGCCTGCGCTTCCAGCTGGTCATCGTTGATTTCGCGCGCGATATCAATGGCCTTCCAAGCATGCTTGCTCGACTCATTCGCATCCGACGCGATTTCGCCCATGCCCAACACGGACTGCGCATAGCGGCGCATATCACCCGCTTCAAATGCGTAGTCGACGGCCTTGCGGTAATCTTCGAGGGCTTCGCCCGTCTGCAGGTAACCTTCGCGGGCAATTCTGGCGCGGACCAGCAGCGCGTCGATCATCAAGCCGACGGAGCGGATGGCATTGGCCCCTTCAACCGCCTGATTGATGTAGTCGCGCGCAAAGTCAAAGTGCCCCAACGAGCACTGCGCCTGCGCCAGGCCAAGGAGCGCGATAATCTCGAGGCTGTGATTGCCTTCCCTACGCGCCATCGTCAACTCAACATGACAGCGGTCGACGATCTCGCCAAAGGCGCCGGATTTAGTCAGCGACTCTATGTCGTATCGCAAGCTGTCCACCGTTGCAGGCATAGACCACTTATCCCGGGCTCAATTCGTTTCTCACTATTATACGCGATAAGCGCCAATTCGATTCAGCGCCGCGGTCCTTCGCCAGACTCTCTGGCAGCATCCGACGCGGACCGACGCATCAGCCTGCGCAATCGACGCGCCAGCGAGATCGTCCAGTCGACCGATGCCGGCGGCAGCAGCCAGGTGTACAGCGCGTACAAGCGACGCTGCCGAGCTTCCGGCGGGTACAGCCCCGCGGCCTGCATAAAGTGATCCCGCGCTGCTTTTACTCGACCCGCCTGCCACAGATAGAGCGCGTATACATGATGCCGCGCCGCGATCTTGCGCTCGAATTCGACCCTTTCCATACACTTCTCCCAGCCATATTGGCGGGCCTTCTGCATCGTTTTGAGCCGTCCCAAGGCGCCATACAGGCGGTCATCCGAGATCATGCTGTCGTGCATGCGACGGTACACCAGCGGCTGGTCGATGCCGTGGAAGCTATATCGCCTGGCAAGTCGCAGAAAGAGATCCCAATCTTCCGCGCTGCGGAAATCCGCATCATCGGCAAAGCCGCCGACGGCGCGCAAAGCCTGCGCGCGAATCATACTGGAGCTGGTCAAGATTCGGCAGCCGGTCTGGCTGAGCAGTTCGCAAAATACATCATCGCTGTAGTGCTCGAATGGCGGCGTCTC
>JAGWBC010000141.1:4685-5386 GCA_021296115.1 Anaerolineae bacterium
TGCAATTGGTCATCCGCGTCCAGAAAGTGAATGAACTCCCCGCTGGCGGCGCCAATGCCGCTATTGCGAGCAATGCCCGGACCCTGATTCTTCTGCGTGACCAGCTTAATGCGATCGCCGTATTGCTCGCGCAGAAACTCGGTCGTGCCGTCCGCGCTGCCATCGTCGACTACGATCACCTCGCAATTGGCATAGGTCTGGCCGAAGCCGCTTTCGATGGCGTCTGCCACAAAATGCCTACGATTGAAGGTCGGGATGACAATGCTGACGAGCGGATCGCTGGTCACATTTGTATCGCAACTAGACGTCATGGCATCTCACTCACGGGCGCTGGAGCGTCGGCGCGCCGTTAATCGCACCCGCCAGCCAACCGACGCGCTCATCGGCCGTCTGCGCCTGCCACCAGCGATAGCCTTCATTGTCATAGGGTCCGGCAATTATGGCGACATAATCGCCGAAGACCAATCCGCCTTGAACCGCGCTGCTTGTAGAGGGTTCACTGCGCAGATTCAAGTAGTCGACCGCGACGCGCAGCTGCTGCCCGGGAGAGTACTCTGAGCCTGCGATCACCCCATCCGGAATGGACTGCGCAGCGGCGGCCGGCGCCACGCCAAATTGCGGATTGGATGTGCCCTCCGTGTTATCCGTGATCGACGAGCCGTCGGCAGTAATCGTGTACTGCCGCGCTTGAACCGACACCA
>JAGWBC010000141.1:5398-12815 GCA_021296115.1 Anaerolineae bacterium
GCGACCGGGCCGATAAAGTCAGACATCTGATTGCCGTTCTGATCGTAGAGCGCGACTGGTCCACTGCCCGGCGCGCCAGGGCGGCCCAGCGCGCGATACTGCCCGTTGGGCAAGCGAACAGCGTCGCGCAACCACAGCCCGCGCGCGGAGCCATCGAGAATGACTCGCTCGCCCGACAAGTTGTTATTCACTGCGCCGATAATCACCCGGCCGTCCGGGCGGCGTCCGCTCACTGTGATGCCCTGCCCGCCCGGATTCCAGGTCCCGTAATCATAACGGACGAAGTGCGGCGCGTTGTCGGCGTTCTTGGGGTCGCGCAGCGCCTGCACAATCGCCTGGGCATTCCGCCCTTCCTCCGGCAGCAGCACGGACAGAAGTACGTTATTGTCGCCCGGAACCGGCGACCACTGCACGCCGAATGTCTTCCAGTGCCTGGCATTGCTGGGGAAGACAAAGTCGCAGGGATTGTAGCCGGGCACAGGACAATCGCGGATCAGCTGATAAGTCGGGTCGAATTGGCTGTCCAGCCGCGGCTGCCAAAACCAGACGCCGGCGCTGGCGTTGTCCAGGCCCAGGGGCGTATCGATGCGGAAACTGAATTGCCTGCCGTCCGCCGACCAGTCCAATTCGACAATGCGATTCTTGTTCTGCTCGTAGCTGGGGATTTGGCTGGAGTAGCCCGCTTGGTATGGCGAGTAGCCAAACTCACCCTCCTGCGCAACGCCGATAGGCCGATAACGCAGCACACCCTTGTAGTCGGTGCGCAGGAAGCTATTGGGATCAACAGGATTCTGCAGGAACAGCCTAACTCCGCCGGAGAGTTGAATGTTGTTGTTGAAGGAGAAGATCTCGCCTACGCCCACATTGTACTGATACACCGAGGCGCCACTGATGCTGAAGGTCGCCTCTTGCGCGACGGGCGGCAGGATCACCGACCGCAGCAAATCGCTCCGCACCGCGACTGTCGGCTGGACGATGGTCGGCGTGGGCGTGGGCGTGAAGTCGGGCGCTTCAAACTGCGACTCCGGCGTTGCGACTAGCGGCGTGGAGACAAACACCTGGTCGCTGCTGGTAGTCGCTTCTTCCAGCGGCGCTGGCGCGTCTGGCAGTGGCGCGGCAATCGTATTGGTGGGCGGCAAAGTCGGCGCCGCCGTCCAGGTTGGCGGAACCGTCGGGCGCGGCTCGGGCGTCGCCAACAGCTTGGCCACCTCGGTCTCATCGAGCGTCGGCCGCGGCGCGATTGTCGGAACCGACTCGATGACCGGTAAGTCCGTGGCGGTTGCAGTCGCCGCTTCAAGGCGCTGGAGCAAGCTTACAGCTTCCGTGTCGGTCGCCGTTGGCGTGGCGGTGGGCGGCTCAGTCTCTATCAGAATCCGCGTCGGCGTCGGCCGAATCGTTTCGGTTGGCGTATCGGTTGGGGCTGGCGTGGCAGTGGCTGTCGGCTGCGCAGTATCAGTCGCCGCCGGCAAATCTGTCGCGCTCGGTTCGTCAGTTGCCGTTGCCGTTGCCGTCGGCGCCTGCGTTTGAGTCGCTGTGGGTTGCGTGGAGGTCGCTGTAGACGTATTGGTAGCCGTCGGCAAGTCGGTGTGGGTGGCAGTAGACGTAGCGGTAGCCGTCGGCGCGTCGGTCTCCGTGGCCGTGGACGTGCTTGTCGCCGTTGGCTCATCGGTATGTGTGGCAGTTGACGTTTCCGTGGCCGTCGCCGTACTGGTAGCCGTCGGCGCGTCAGTGTCCGTCGCCGTGGCCGTGTTTGTCGAAGTCGGCTCTTCCGTGTTCGTCGCCGTCGCTGTATCCGTCGCCGTGGCGGTTGACGTGTTCGTGGAAGTAGCCGTGTCCGTCGCCGTCGGCCGGTCAGTATGAGTAGAGGTTGGCGTGTAGGTTGCCGTCGCTGTATCCGTAGCTGTCGCGGTTGAGGTGTCCGTTGCAGTAGTCGTGTCTGTTGCCGTCGCTGTGTCCGTATTCGTGGCGGTTGGCGTGTTTGTCGCTGTCGGCTGGTCAGTCTCTGTTGCGGTTGGCGTGTAAGTTGCCGTCGCTGTATCCGTAGCTGTCGCTGTTGGTGTGGGCGTCGCCGTCGGCGCGTCAGTATCGGTAGCTGTGGCCGTGTCAGTCGCCGTCGGCTCGTCCGTATCCGTGGCGGTTGGCGTATCCGTCGCAGTAGGCGTGTCCGTCGCCGTCGGCGCGTCAGTATCGGTTGACGTTGGCGAATTCGTGGGAGACGGCGTAAAGGTTGCCGTTGCCGTGTCGGTCGCCGTTGGCGTCGCGGTGGCTGTCACGCTGGCGGTTGCTGAAGGCGTAAACGTCGGCGTCGGCGTATCGGTCGCGGTCGGCGATGGCGTCTGCGTCGTGGGCACAGCTCGCGTGCGGGTCGGCAATTCTTGTACATCAGTTGCAATCGGCGTGCGCGTATCGATCGGCGCTAAGGTGAGCGTAACCTCGGGTCTACGCAAGTTGCAGGCGCTAACGAACATCGCCAGCGCCAGCAGTGCAAGACCTCGACGTGCCAGCACTACTGCCTCCCGTTAACACGGTTCACACCAAAACGAAATCAGCCCGATTATAACAGGCGCAGCTTCTATTTTCTGTGACGGTAGCTCAGTCGCTTGAGAGGCGGAGGGGAAAACGAGGAAGGGGCAGAGCAATCGCTCCGCCCCACTGTGTTAACTTTGCAGCAGTCCTTCTATCTCGGAGGCGATTTGCGCTTCGTCAATCACCCCGAACCAACGGGTCACGATCTGTCCCGCCGAATCCACCAGCAGATACTGCGCCTGGGCCGTTATGCCCAGCTGATTGCGCGTACCTTGGGTAGCCGAATCGTCGATGTTCAAAACGATAAACTCTAACCGGCCCGCGAATGTTTCTTGTAGCCCGCTCACGGCAGGCTGATTACGCCGACAGGTCGGTCACCACGAGGCCCATGACTCATAAAACTTGAATCTCGGCACAACCGGCTCCGATACCGCCTCCGCGCCCGATGACGCGGCAGGAGCGCTGCCCGAGCTGCCTGACAGAATCGACCGCATAGCAGAACATCCGCTGAGCGCGACCAAGCCTATCAACAGCAATGCGATAAGTCTTGCGGTTAGTTTCATATCAGCATCCTATCTCAATCATCACCAGTACAAACCTAGCCTGAATTGCTAACGATTGTATTAACAACTGCGAACAATCAGCACAGTTGCCATTATAGCCCAATTCCAGGAGGTCGCGCGGAGTCACAAGCCGACCGTATTCAAGAACCCGGTTGAAGGGCCAGGCCCTTCGCGTATTGAAGCTCGGCCCGGCGCCGGCGATAGGTCAGCGGCTGCGGCAAGAGCTGCGCGTCATAGTATTCCACCAGCCCTTTTAGACTCTCTGCCAATGGCGTATAGCTTAGTCCCAGCTCTACCTTGCTCCGGCGATTATCCAGGGCGCTCATCCAGCGCTCGCTGAAGGGCGCGCAATCCGGCAGGAAGCCGTTGGCCACCAAGTCGCCGCGATTGGCCGTGACCGTGCGCGCTTCCGCCCCCATGATTTCCGCCAGGGCCATCAGGAAATCCGCATGGCTGATGTGCTCATCCTGCGCGATATTATAAGCCTTGCCTTTCCCGGCGCCGCTGTCGATGAGATCCGCAATGGCCTTGACTACATCCTGGCCATCCACGTGGTTGAGCACATAATTCGGCTCATCGGGCGCCAGGATCGGCCCGCCATCGCGCAGCCTCAGATAATAATTGTACAGTCTGTTGTAGGGATCGCGGGGGCTGTTGACCATCGGCAAGCGCAGCGCGGTAAAGGGAAACCCCGAGCGAGCGTGCTCAGCCAGCAGCTCATCTTCGACTTCCCGCTTCTGCATGCCGTAGCGCCATTCTTCATAGGCGTAAGAAATTTCTTCCGGCGCGGGCATCAGCTCGCCGTCGTAGTCTGACTCGCGAAAGGGCCGCGTCAGCCCCTCGCGCACCAGATAAACTTGCCCGCTGCTGAGCGCGATGTAATGCTCGATTCTGTCGCGGAACAGCTCGATGACGGTACGTGTCTCATCACCGTTGTAGAGCACGAAGTCAACCGCGACATCAAAGCGCTTGCCCTGCAGCGCCCGCCGCATCTGTTGGTGATTACTGCGATCGACATGAAGGCGATGAATGGACGGCGGCAGGTCATCGCGCGTGATGCCGCGGTTGAGCAGAGTCAGGTCATAGCCCGCCGCAACCAAGCGCTGAGACAGGTAGTAACCCATATTGCGGGTCCCGCCGATGATCAGAATGCGCTTCGCCATTGATCCGCTTCCCGGCTCATCTCACGGACTGATATATGGCGCCCGTGAACGGTATCATACCCATTGTAACAGCGGAAACACCTTACCGAAGCAACTCGAACGGAATCCGTACATTTCGTACAACAGCGCGCTGACGCGAGCGATACTTCGCCCTTGCCCGCGCGGGCATGCTCCAGCTATAATGCGGCGTCCTGCGATTGACGCATCATTGGCCCTGTAGCTCAATTTGGCAGAGCAAGCGACTCTTAATCGTTAGGTTGAAGGTTCGAGTCCTTCCAGGGTCACAAATCCCCCCGTCCGCTGCGGCATACTCCCACAACGAATGGCGTCTCAGCCGATCGCGCGCAGCAAGGCGTCTCGATAAGCAGTACGCATTCGCGCGCTGACGGCCGCCTCCATGACGGACATTTCAGCGCCGTGGTACATCCCGGGATACACCTGCAATTCCGTCGGCACACCGGCCGCCATCAGCCGCTGCGCATAGTCGATATCTTCGTCGCGGAACAAGTCCAACATGCCCACAGTCACCAGCGCCGGCGGCAATCCGCTCAGGTCGCTCGCGCGCGCCGCCGCTGCATAAGGCGATACGCTGTCGCTGCCGTATTCCACGCCCAAATACATCTTCCAGGCTTTGAGCGAAACCTCGCGATTCCAAACGGTCGGGTGTGTAATTTCATATCCCGATGGACTGTCGTGCCTATCGTCGATCATGGGGTATATCAACAGCTGATAGGCGAGAGCCGGACCACTGTGGTCGCGATTGTAGAGTGACAATGCGGCGGTCAAGCCCCCGCCCGCGCTGGCGCCGCCGATGGCGATTCGCGCCGGATCGACGCCCAGCTCCGCCGCGTTTTCCGCCAGCCAGCAGAGTGCGCCAAAGCAATCCGAGATGGCTTCTTTATAGGTCGATTCAGGCGCCAGACGATAGTCCACCGATACGACCGTACAGCCAACATGCTCGGCGAAACCGATGCCGTGCGGGTCGTTGCGCCCCGAGCCGACGATATAGCCCCCGCCGTGAATCCAAAGCAGACCACCGCGCGGCGCCGGCGTCGGCGGCTGATAGATGACAAGGCCAATGTCGCCGTCCGGCCCGGGGATGGTCCGCTCTTCAATCGAAACCGGCGAGTCCTTCAGCTCGTCGGCCAGCGCGTCCCACAAGGGCTGGAACATCTCGCGCGCCTTGGGCGGGTCGTCGCCGATGGCGGTCATCAGCTCGGCGGGGAAGAAGTCGAGGGCGTCGATGAGTTCGGGGTCTACCTGGTCGATGAAGGACATGGCTTGGCTCCGTCAGTATGCTCGCTGTCGATTTGGCTGTCGCGCGGCGCTATCCCTTCAGCCGATGGCGCGTTTCAGGGCGTCAAGATAACCGAGCCGCATGCGTTGACTCACGCCGGCTGTTGGCACAAAGCCCTCGCCACCGTGGAACATGCCGGGTATGACCTGCAATTCAGTCGGGATGCCGGCCGCCATTAAGCGCTGCGCGTAATTGATGTCTTCATCGCGGAAGAGGTCTTCCGTCCCGACAGTCACGAAAGCCGGCGGCAGCCCGCTTAGGTCGGTGGCGCGCGCCGCAGCGGCATAGGGCGAGACATTGTCCGTGCCATATTCATCGCCCAGATACATCTTCCAGGCTTTGAGCGAGACTTCGCGGTTCCAGACACTGGGATGCGTGACCTCATACCCTGAGGCCGTCTCATGCGTATCGTCCAGCATGGGATAAACCAGCAGCTGAAAGGCGAACTCCGACCCCTTGTTGTCGCGATTATAAAGCGCGAGCCCGGCAGTCAAGCCGCCGCCAGCGCTGCCGCCACCGATGGCAATGCGGCTCGTATCGACGCCGAGTTCAGCCGCGTTTTCAAACATCCAGTTCAAACCAGCGAAGCAGTCGGCGATGCTGGCTTTGTAGGTGAATTCTGGCGCCATACGATAATCGACCGAGACGACCGTGCAGCCTACATGCTCGGCATAACCGATGCCGTATAGGTCCTCACGAGCGGTGCCGACGACATAGCCGCCGCCGTGAATCATCAGCAGCCCGGGACGGGGCGCGGGCGCGTTCGGCTGATAAATCGTGATGGGAATGTCGCCGTCAGGGCCGGGTATCGCGCGCTCTTCTATCGTGACCTCAGTGGGCGGCAGCATCTCGACCATAGCCTGCATCAGTGGTTCGAGCATGGCGCGGGCCGCCGGCGGGTCATCGCCAATGGCGGTGATCAGTTCGGCCGGGAAGAGGTCGAGTGCGGGTACAAGTTCTGGGTCGAGTCGGTCGATGAATGACATGGGGTTGCGCTCCTTCAAGTCTTCAATATGCAGGGCGAAGCAACGCAAATCCTAGCACGAGGAAGGTATATTCTCCAAAAAGATGAAAGGATGAGTCAGCAAATCGGGTGCGCCCTACCGCCCTCCGAAACCCGTCGCCATGACCGCGCGAGTGATCTGCCGCTGGAAGATGATGTATACAAACAAGACCGGCGCCGAGCTCACCACGGCTCCGGCCATCACGATGCCCTGGTAACTCCAGTATTCGCCCAAGAAAACCACCAGCCCGACGGGCAGCGTACGCATCTCGTCGGAATTGAGTACCACCAGCGGCCAAGTGAAGTCATTCCAGATGAACAGGAAGGTAAAGATGCCCAGCGTGGCCACGGCCGGGCGCGAGAGCGGCAGAAATACCCGCCAATAGATACCGAAGGCCGAGGCCCCGTCGATGACGGCCGCCTCCGCCAGCTCGCCGGGAATGGCGAGGAAGAATTGGCGCATGAAAAAGACTCCGAAGAAGCCGGCCAGTGGCGGCCAAATGAGGGCGTGGTGTGTGTCGATCCAGCCCAGGGCGCGCATGAGCATGAAGCTGGGAATCAGCAGCATGACGCCGGGAACCAGGAATGACGCGCCCAAGCCGAAAAATAGCAGATTCTTGCCCGGGAAGCACAAGCGCGCGAAAGCGTAACCCGCCATAGATGTCACGATCAGCACGCCGGTTGTGCTCAAGGTCGTCACATAGACACTGTTGAAGAGCCAGCGCAGCAATGAGAGCTCTTGCCGAGACAGCGGGGTGGTGAAGATCTCGACATAATTGTCCAGCGTCGGCTCGCTCGGAATTAGCTTAACGGGCCACTTCAAGATCTGATCTTCTTTCATGAAGGATTGGCCCACAACCCATAC
>JAGWBC010000142.1 GCA_021296115.1 Anaerolineae bacterium
CCCAACCCACGCCCCATAAAATCGCCCCGCAATCCGAAGAATACGATCTCCACCCCCTTGTCATTGTGGCGATACAATACGACATAGCCGGCCGGCGAGCCGCTGACATACAAAACATGAACTTGCGTATTATCCGAGGTCAATACCTGGCGCAGCTCGGCATTGGACATATTTAAGCGATCGCGCCAAGCCCACTCCTCGCCAACGGATTGATAAAGAAATTTGTAGAAGCCGAGATCCGGCATCTCCATCTTTACGATCTCTACATCGCCAGCCTGGATGTACGCCGGCACAAAATGATCGGAATTCGTCATTTCCAGGTAAGTGGTTATGAGCAACTCAGCGTTTCTCGTCGCAATCGCCATAGGAGGATGTCTCAGGAGGACAGTGGCTCCATTCTGCGTTACTTTTAGCATAGCGAATCGGGCGACATGACCTAATAGCACAAACACACAAAAATCGCTGTGCAGACCTAATCAATCTAGCCAAAGGAATTGCCGGCAGCCGCTCTTGTACGGCGAATGCACCGACGCTACCATTTCAGGCCCTGGACAGATATCCGAGTCGCGTCAATGCGCCTTGCCCATCGCTTTCGGCGATAGATCACTGCCTTGCGCTATAAGTTCGTGCCCGCTGAGGAACTGATTGGACGCGTCGGCGCCAGCGCCAGCGATAGCAAACGGCGCGCGCTGATCGAGATTCTGAAAGAACGCCTGGCGCATCAAGATGGCAGCCTGGAGGGCGTCAACTGGTCGTGCCTGCGTTTGAGCAAGGTCATGCTTTCGTCTTCAATAATGCCGAGGGCGCAATTCATGAGCGCCAAACTGGAAGGCGCCTATTTCGGCTATTGCGATCTGCGCGCGGCCAACTTTGATGGGGCCGACCTGCGCGACGCGCATTTCCGGGAGGCGGACTTGTCCGCGGCGTCCTTTGCTGGCGCGAATCTTCGCGGCGCCAATTTGGCCCGGGCCAAGCTGCAAGGCTGTTCATTTCAAAATGCTGACTTGACCGGCGTCAATTTGTGGGGCGCGGATTTGCGCGGCGCCGACCTTAGCGACGCCATGCTCACGACCTGCTGCCTGACCGCCGCCCTGGTCGACGATGCGACTGTCCTGCCCGATCGCCTGGATTTCGAGAAAGCCGGCGCAAAAGCAGAAGTGGAATCTAATCAGGATTAAGTTTCAAGCGCGTTTTATGTACAATACTTGCCGGACATCTTTGAGTCGGGAGAGCGCTACAGGTGCATGTTGTAACTTTCACTAGAAGCACGCCGGACACCGCCGCCAAAGTGTGGGTGGATTCCGAGGGGAAAGTCACTTGGGGAAACCTGGCCACGGTCGTCAATCCCTGGGATGAATACTCCCTGGAAGAAACCATTGTTCAGGCGAAAAACGGCGCGGGCGACTCGACCGTTATCGCCATCGGCCCGGAGCTCCACAACGACGCCTTGAAGCACAGCATGGCTATGGGCGTCAAGAATGCCCTGCGCGTGGAAGAGGCGGGCGCCGACATGAACGACAGCCTGGTATGGTCGGCTTTGGCGGCCGGCGCCATCCGCAAAATCGGCGCTGTCGACCTGGTCATATTTGGCAAGGAAAGCGTTGACGTGGCCACCGATCAGCACACTTATCAGCTGGCGCGGCGCTTGGGCTGGACCATGCTCAGCTATGTCTCGACCATCCTGGAAGCTGATTACGAGGCGGGCGCGATCAGAGTAGAGAAAATGCTGGAACAAGGCAAGCAGGTGGTCTCGGCCAAGCTGCCGGCGGTCATCTCCGTGATGAAGGGCATAAACGAGCCGCGCTATCCCAACTTCCTCGGCATTCGCAAGGCGGCCAAGGCGACTATTCCAGTCTGGAACGCGGCAGACCTGGGCATTGAGGCGCCTGAAGCAGCTACGTCAGTGATAGGCTACACGAATCCTCCCGCGCGTGAAGTGTCCACTGAAATCATAGAAGCCGGCGACCTGGAGACAAAGGCGCGGACATTGGTCGAGCGTCTATTCGAGGAGAAAGTGCTGTGAGCGTCTTCGTCTGGATCGAGACCTTCGAGGGGCGCGCGCTTTCAAGCAGTTGGGAAGCGCTCGGCGCCGCCAGAATCATCGCCGAGGCGCAAGCCACGGATATCGTCGCCCTCGTCTTCGGAGAGAATGCGCAATCCATAGCCAAGGCAACCGGTCAGTACGGCGCCGCAAGAGCGATCGTCTGCGACTCAGAAGTTTTGCGTCAATATCGCCTGGAGAGCTACGCCGCGCTGCTTGGCGATCTGGTGGCGAAACATCGTCCCAGCGCGGTGGTCGCGGTCGCCAGCAATCGGGGGCGCGAGCTGCTGGCAAGCGCCGCGGTCGACAGCGGCAGTGGTCTCATCTCCGACGTTATTGACTTGCGCCTGGAAGAGGGACGGATCATCGGGGTGCGGCCAACGTATGCCGGCAAGGTTCTGATGGAAATGACGGCCAATACGGCGACGACCTTTGTCACCATCCGAGGACGGGCTTTTGCGCCGGCCGCGACAACAGCTGGCGCCGCGCCTGAGTTGGAAGAAGCGAAAACGGTGGACGTGGCGGATGCAATAGCGACTGAAATCGAAAGTTTCGCCTCTGAGCTTGGCACAGTAAGCCTGACCGACGCCGCCATCATCGTTAGCGGCGGCAGAGGCATGGCCAACAACCCGAAATCCCCGCCGGACGGGATCAGCGGCGACGAAGCCAAGATCTGGAAAGCCAAAGACGGCTACGAGAACACGCTGCGTCCCTTGGCTGACGCGCTTGGCGCGGCCGTCGGCGCAAGCCGCGCGGCTGTTGATGCCGGCTATATCGCCTATGACCACCAGGTTGGCCAGACCGGCAAGGTCGTCAACCCCGATCTGTATATCGCCTGCGGCATCAGCGGCGCCATTCAGCATCAGGCGGGCATGCGCGGCAGCAAAATTATCGTGGCGATCAACAAAGACGCTGAGGCGCCGATATTCAAATTGGCGCGTTACGGCATCGTGGGCGACCTATACGATGTCGTGCCCGCCCTGACCGCCGCGCTGAGGCAAGTCCTGACGAATTGAAGGGCTTCAAAGCAGCGAGACCGTAACGGTGAAGCCATGTTGTATATCTGCAGCGGAAGCGCCCGCCAATTCCACCTGCGGCTTATTGACAAACTATATCGAATTCCGTTATTACTTTTAGCCATTGAATGCCTTGGCGCAGCGGGTAAGCTTAACATTGCGATGCGAATGCCAGCGTCTATATTGCTTGACACCGTACAGGAACATTAGCCGAGCAAAATTCGAATCAGCATGGACCTTGTCTTAATCTCCGCGGCGCCATTTGTTCTGGCCTTGGCGCTTGCCCTGCCTGCTGTACAAGGAAAGCTAAGCAAAGCGACGCAGACGCTCGTATCATCGCTAGTGATGGCGGCGCTGTTCGTCTGGCTGCTGAGCTTTCTGCCGCGAGTACAGGGCCAAGGCGCAATAGTTCAGACCTTTGAATGGGCGCCATCGCTCGGCATCAGTCTGTCGTTTTACCTCGACGGCTTGTCGCTGCTCTTTGGGCTTATCATCACCGGCGTCGGCGCGCTGATATTCTTCTACGCCGGCTACTATTTCGACGCGCCCGCGGAATATAATCGCTTCATGATCTGGCTGTCGGGCTTTGCCGGCGCCATGCTCTCGGTTGTGCTGTCAGGCAATCTCTTGCTGATGTTCGTCGCCTGGGAGCTGACAAGCGTCACATCCTTCGTACTCATCGGCTTCAAAGGCGCTGATGACGCCGAAGCCCGGGCCGGCGCCTTCAAAGCGCTGTTCGTAACCGGCGGCGGCGCACTGGCGCTGATCATCGGCATCATCATGCTGAGCGTAGCTGCGGGCCAGATACTGTATCCCGACGAAGGCACACGGATCGCCGCCGACCTCACTGACATTTTGCGAGCCACGTCGCTGGCGCAGCACGATTGGTATACGCTATTCGCCATTCTGATCATGCTGGGCGGATTCACCAAGAGCGCGCAGTTCCCCTTCCATTTCTGGCTGCCCGGCGCCATGAGCGCGCCGACGCCGGCCAGCGCTTATCTGCACAGCGCCACCATGGTGAAAGCCGGCATCTATCTATTCGCTCGCCTTTCGCCCGTGATGTACCAGAACGAGCTGTGGTCCAGTACCCTGCTGACTACCGGCCTATTGACCATGCTGGTTGGCGCCTATTTCGCCGTCAAACAGCGTGATCTCAAAGCGCTGCTGGCATATTCCACCGTCAGCAAACTGGGCGCGATCGTCGCCATGCTGGGCCTGCCCGGTCAAATCGGAATCAAGGCGGCGCTGGTGGGCATCATCGCTCACGCGCTGTATAAGTCCGCGCTTTTCCTGGTTGCCGGCACAATTGACCATGCCACCGGCACCCGTTTCATTGACAAGCTTGGCGGGCTGCGACAGCGGATGCCGGCGATGTTTGCGGTCACGGTGATCTCGGCGCTGTCCATGGCCGGGATGCCCTTTCTACTGGGCTTCGTCGCCAAAGAAGTCTTGCTTGACGCTATGCTTCACTACGAGGGACGCTGGACCGCGCTGGTGATGCTGGTAGTGCTCTTCAGCACCGCCTTTACCGCCATGGCCGCGTATATGCTGATTTATGATGTATTCCTTAAGAAGCCGCGACAATCGATTCATTTCCATCAGCCGCCATCGTTGATCAGGCTCGGCCCGCTGATACTGTCGCTGTTGTCATTGACTTTGGGCTTCTTGCTCGAGCCCCTCATCGTTCCGCTGCTGGCGCCGGCCGTGCCCAAGTCTTTCGAGCTGCATCTGTTCGCCGGCTTCAACGAGGTATTCTTCTTGAGCCTGGGCGTCCTGCTTGCCGGATTTGCGCTCTTCGTGGTGCGGAAACCTTTGATCGCGCGCATCGGCTTCCCCCTCTCCTGCGACATGATCTATGATGAAATGCTGGAGTATATTGGCTGGGCCGGCCGCAGCGTGCTGCATACGCAATCGGGATTCGTCCGTTATTATCTGGTCATTATTCTGGGCGCGGTTTCGCTGGTCCTCATCGCGTCTGGAACGCTATCCACCGTGACCGCGGGCCAGAGCTTCATCCCGCGCGACTTGTCGCTGACCATCACGGACCTGGCGAAGATCTTTATGCTGATTTTGACCGTGACCGCCGGTATGCTGACGGTCGTCGTTCGCGAGCATGTCAAGGCGGCTATCGCCTACGGCGTGATAGGTTACGCTATCGGCGTCATTTTCCTGATCGAACACGCGCCGGATGTGGCCCTGGTACAACTGCTGGTGGAAACCATGGCCACTGTATTGATCATCATCATGCTGGGACGTATTCGTACGCGCACGCGGCTCAACGTCATACAGAGCTTGTGGACGGGTCGCCACGGCTACAACCTCGGGCTGGTTCGCGATCTTGTCATTTCCGTGACGATTGGCGGCGCCGTATTCATCTTTTCGCTGATCGCGCTGCAGAGCCGGCCCGAGCAGCAGAGCGTCGCCCAGTGGCATCTGGAGAATGCGCGGGTCGTCGATACCGAAGACGTGGTCGGCGCTATCGTGGCCGACTTCCGGGGAACGGACACGCTGCTGGAAATCGCCGTATTCACGACGGCGGCACTGGGCGTACTGACGCTTCTCGCGCGCGGGCGTCAAAGCGGCAGCGCATTCGTCCCGCGAACGGCGCAGGTCTCAAGCCTGCACGAATTCGACGAGGATGTCGTCGACGAAATACAGGATGCAACCAGCCTGTCGACGCCTTTCACGCGAACGGTTTCCTATATAGTCTTACCTATCGCCATATTGATCGGAATCGAACAGATCTTGTATGGCGGGATTGGCCCCGGCGACGGCTTCACCGCTGGCGTCACCATCGGCCTGGCCATCTCGCTCTGGTATATCGTCCTGGGATACGACGAAGCCAAGCGCCAGCTGCCCTGGTTCCGTCCCGAAATTATCACTCGTCTTGGTCTGGTCATCGCCATCGTCAACGCCGCAATTCCCATCTTGCTGGGCAAGGGATTTATGGGCCATGTTCAGTACGACAAAGTGCTGGGCATTTATGAGCTTGTCGGCGCCTTTGGCCTGCACATCACCTCGTCGCTGATATTTGAAATAGCCATTGCGATTACCGTGATGGGCGGCCTGGGCATCATCATGGAAGCGATCGCTTACCCTGCCGCGCGCTCCAACGGACGGCGACACTCGGCAGAAGCTGTCGAGGCGACGAGCTGATGCGCGGCAGCGGGTCAGGAGTTGCAAATTTTCGCTATACGTGGAAAGGACTAGCAGATGATTGAGTTTATGTTTGCCTTGGCCATCGGCATCTTATTTGGCATCGGCGTATTTCAACTGCTGCGGCGCGACCTGATCAAAGCGGCAATTGGATTCGCCATACTCTTTTCAGCCATCAACCTGTTCTTTGTGGCGGTAGGGGCCTTTGAGGGCGACTTCGCCCCTTACGTCAGCAATGTGGAAGCCGGACGAAGCACTAGCGATCCGCTGATCCAAGCGCTGATACTGACGGCGATCGTGGTCAGCTTTGGCAGTTTTTCGCTTGTGCTTGGTTTCGTCAATATCATCTCGCGTCGATATGACACGGTGGACTCAAACGATATCAACAAGCTTAAGCACTGATTGAGGGCTATTTACTTCCATGCGAATCGTTGAAATGTAGCGACCGATGACTATGGCAAACAATACACTGCTGCTTGGTTCTCTGGTTACGCCCCTGGTCGGCGCGATCGTCGCATTGATATTCGCCAATTCCAACCGTTTGCAGCGCTCGATCGGCGTGCTGACCGGATTGATCGCCTGGGTGTTCAGCGTTTCGCTGTTGGTGCAGGTCCATGACGCCGGTGTGCAGACATACGCCTTGGGCAACTGGATGCCTCCCTATGGTATCGTCCTGGTGGCGGACAAATTGGGCGAGCTCTTTGCCTTCATGGTGAACACCATCATGATCGGCGGCCTGGTCTATACCTTTCGCGCCCATGATAAGTGCATGACTTACCCGGCTTTTATTCCGCTTTTCCTGCTGATGGAAGTTGGCCTGGTCGGCGCCATGCTGACCGGCGACCTTTTCACGCTCTTCGTCTTTATGGAGCTGATGGTGCTGGCGTCGGTGTCGCTGACGGCTATCTCCGACGATCAATATGGGCTGGAAGCCGCGCTCAAGTATATCCTCATCAGTTCCATGGGCACGCTTTTCCTCTTGCTCGGAATCGCCTCGCTATATGCCACTTTTGGCACGCTGAATATGGCGCAGATCGCGCAGATTCTGCTGACGGGTGAACGGCCGATACTGGCGGCCTCTTCCTCCCTGATGCTGCTTTGCGCCTTTCTGCTTAAGAGCGCCGTGTTCGCTTTTCATTTTTTGCAGCCCGATTTTGATACCAAGGCGCCGACCGCGATCATCGTGGTCAAAGTCGGCGTCTACGGGATTCTGCGCCTGGTTACGCTGCTCTTTGTCAAGGACGCGCATGTAATGGAGCCCTGGCTGTCGACGCTCGGCATCATCGGCATATTATTTGGCAGCCTCGGCGCCTTGCGCACCTACAACGCCAAGCGCATGTTGGCTTATTCGACCTTCGCCCAGATCGGCTTCATACTGGTTGGCATCGGCTGGGGCGGCACGCTGGCGCTGATCGGCGCGATCGTATACGCCTTCAACCACGCCTTTATCAAGTCATCCCTGCTAATGCTTATGGGCGTGGTTGCAAGCTATACCAAGACCAAGACCGCCAATTTTGGCGACATCAGCGGCATCGGCAGTCGCATGCCGCGCGCGCTGGGCTGGCTGGTATTGCTGGGCGGGCTGTCGCTGGCCGGCGTGCCGCCTTTCAACGGATTCATCAGCAAATTGGCGCTGATTCAGGGCGGCGTCGAAAGCGGCGATTGGCGGAACCTGATCATAATGGTTGGCGCCGGCATCCTGACGCTAATGTATATGGTCCGCGCCTGGCAGCGAATCTTTCAGCAGAGCCCCCTGCCGACAACGGTCGAAACCAAGGACGAGGGCGACAGCCTGTTTGCGCCGCTGCTGCTCATTATCGTTTGCCTGCTGCTGGGTACCGTCTTTACGGAGCCGTTGATTCAATTGGTCAGCGCCACCGTGCAGCAGATCCAAGACCCAACCATATACATCTCGGCGGTGTTTCCGGCGGGACCAGGGCAATAACATGAAAAGCAAATTACGGGCGCAGAATTCTTGGCGATTGCCTCGCCATCTGCGGGAGGCGCAAAAATGATCGAGCAAGCGCGTAAGTCCGGCAAAGCAATGGTCATGGCCCTACCCTTGGCTATCGGCTGGACGATTTACACTGCCAAGCCGACGCCGGGCAACTTTCTGCTCGCGTATGTGCTCAGCCTGGTGGTTCTCGTGGCGACCGGCCAGCGCGGAGAGGGATTTCGTCTGCGAAATGTGCCACTGCAAGTTTATAACCTGGTCGCCTATGTTCTCTTTCTGGCTAATGAAGTCTTGGTGTCCGGCGTGAAAGTCGCCTTGGTCGTGCTGGCGCCGGAGCTGAAGATAAGCCCCGGCACGACAGAGTTGAGCACATTCGACGAGAGCAAGAACGAGCTGATTTCCGCGGTGAGCGCTCACGGTATTACCATCACGCCCGGAGAGCTGGTGGTCGACTTCAAAGAGAGTGGCGAAGAGGGCGCCACCATGATCGTGCATAGCCTGAATGCAGAGGTCTCGGCCAAGCATCTGGAGCGCGACCAGCAGGCGCGGCTGAAGCGAATCAAGGGGATCCTGGGATATGATTGAAAGCGCATTTGCCCAAACAGCCGTTCAATTGATCTTGCTGGCCATGGTCAGCTTGCTGCTGCCGGCTTCGTATCGCGTCATCGCCGGGCCCAGGCTCTCCGACCGCCTGGCCGCGGTTGACTTGATCACGACGCTGCTTATCGGCATTATCGTTATGCTGGCGCTGGTGGAAGGCACGGAGGTGTTCGTTGACATGGCGACGGCGCTGGCGGCATTCGCCTTTGTCGGCACCATCAGCATCGCGCGCTACATTTCCGAAGGCAGGGTCTTCTAAATGCTGCTCGAGATTCTGGGCGTCATCGCGCTGTTATTTGGCCTATTTTTCTGCGCGGTCGGAGTATTGGGGGTCATCCGCCTGCCGGATACCCTGACGCGGTTGCACGCCTCGGGCAAAGTCGCCACGCTGGGCGTCTTCGGCTTACTGCTGGGCGCCGCCCTGCTGATTCCTTCGACAGCGCTGCGATTGCTCGCCCTGGGTCTCTTTGTGCTGCTGACCAGCCCGGTCGCCACACACGCCATCGCCGCTTCCGTTTACCGCCGGCGCGAAGTCCTGGACGAACTAGGGCAAGAGCCTGCGCCAGTTGAGGCAGACGCAGAAGCAGAAGAGCCCTTTCAAGTCGACGTTACGGCAGCGCTATCACGCTCACGGATACAGGACATCATTGAAGCGCAGGAACGCGCCCTGCGACATCACAGGCCCGATATCAAGCGCCCCAGCGACAGCGACTGAAGTCCGACGCCCTCAGCGGGATATCAGGCGGAAGATGAAGTTGTCCTTGGACTGTAAATGGTCCAGCAGGTTCACCAGCAAAAAGCCCGCAATCAGCAGGATTATCGCCAGCGCAAAGTTTTCTGAACTCGCGTCGGGCGCGACGTTCCGCTCCACCAGACAGCGGAAATCGCCGTGGCGGTCAAAATCGCTTTCCAGGCAGGCTTTCCAGGGGTAGATCTTCCACAGGGAACCGGCCATGAAGCCCACCAGCAGCGCCACCGTCAGATTGTAGTAGTGCTTCAGCAAATGGCTGAGCACACGCGAAAACAAGATGATGCCGACGACCGCGCCCAATCCCACCGCGATGATCGGCGGTAAATCGCGATTGCTGACAGCTGAGAGTACGAAGTCATACTGGCCCATGATAAGCAGCATAAACGATCCGGATATGCCCGGCAGGATCATGGCGGTAATGGCAATCATGCCGCTGACGAAGAGCGTTGGCGCCGAGTGATCGGCTTCCGCCGGGACGATGTTGACGATGATAAAAGCAGCTGCCGCGCCGACTACAAATATGGCGCCGGCCGACGCCGACCAACTCACTTTGAAACCTATCGTCAAGATGGATGCCAACACCAGTCCGAAAAAGAATGCAAATAGCAGCACCTTCCCGCCGGGGTCATCCATGGTGCTGCTTAGAAAACTGGAGAGCAGCAGAATCGCGGTCGCCAAGCCGAGGCCCAGGGCCAACAGGAAGCGAACAGATACGTATTCGAGCAATGCGCTGATTTTCAGTTGCAGCAGCAGCCGAATGGCGTCCAGGTTGAAAGAATTGATGGCGTTGATGAGATTCTCGTACACGCCCAGGATGAAGGCCATCGTGCCCCCGCTGACGCCCGGCACAATATCGGCTGCGCCCATGGCGAAACCGGTGAAAAAGAGGCGCAGATATTCGGCCAGCGTCTTAGGTTCGGAGATGTCTCGCTTAGGCTTGGTCACAAATTCGCTCCTCTATCCCGCGGCGCCCTGGCGATTGGCCGTCTTCGGCGGTGGCGCAGATCGTTTAGCATCCATTCGCCGCACAGTTCATTTTATTCGCTTTGCGCTTTCCAGCCAGCGCAACATCGTTTGATATAAGATTGGGACGCTACGCCGCGCGTTTGCTTGCCGTCGGCGGCCAGGGCGAGTATGATTCGGCCTGTCGTGGGTCACGCGCGGGATCCAGTGAAACCCGTGGCCAGAGGCGATACCGAAAAGACCATATAGAGGAGCCGCCCCATGCCTGGATATGCCAACTGGAAAGCGCTTTTTGCGCTGGAATACTTGCAACTCTACGAAGAGGGCTATCCCGTCGGCGATACGACCGAGCCGGATTTTGCAGCCGCCTATTTGCCGGATAGGCTGCGCAGCGCCAGCGATCGCGACGCGCTAAGCGAAGCCGACTGGGAAGAAGCCTATGGCTGCCTTTGGGCGCAACGTGAGCATGGCATCCGCGTCGATTTTCCCTTTGTCGAGCCGGACGACTTCGAGTCCATCATCACTGACGCTGCTGCTGACGTACCGGCTTTGGCGCCGCTATCCGACGCAGAATACGCCGAGCGCATCAAGGGCGCCTGGTACGGGCGAATCGGCGGAGTAATTTTGGGCAAGCCCTTCGAAATGCGTCTGGATCGCCAATTCATCAAGACATATCTGGAGAGCGTCGACGCTTACCCGCTGGACGACTGGGCGCCGCCTGAATCGCCAGCGCTGGATTTTACTCTGCGCAGTAAGGCGTCTACGCGCGGCAATGTGCGCTACGCCGAGCCCGATGACGAAATTCATAACACTATTCTGGGAATGATGCTGCTCGAGAAACATGGATTCGGCTTCAGCAAGCTGGATGTCGCCAATAATCACTTGCGCAATATCCCCTATCACTGGCTCTGGTCCTGCACGCGCCAGTCTTATTATCACATGGTGAATCTCAGTGATGACCGACCGGCTGAGGACCAGATCGCTGAGTTCCCCACGAAACTCAATCCCTGGCGCGAAGGCATCAATACCGCGATTCGCGCTGATTTTTGGGGTTATATTGCGCCCGGTGATCCGCGGCGCGCGGCGCGCATCGCCTACCGCGAGGTGACGCTCAATGCCGTGAAGAACGGCGTTTACAGCTCCATGTTCGTTGCCGGCGCCCTCAGCGCAGCCCTCAGCCGCAATCCAACGGTCGACACGATCATACAGGGCGGCCTGTCTGTCATTCCCAAGCAGTCAAGGCTGGCGCATATCGTTCAGGAGGTGCGCG
>JAGWBC010000143.1:0-1751 GCA_021296115.1 Anaerolineae bacterium
AATGCCCGCCGAACCATGCCGTCGAATTCCAGCTGGCCCTGGCCGCGCCCGATGATTAGAAACATCTCTTTGAAGCCGGCGTAGCTTGCCCCCAAAGCGAACAACGCCAGCAAGAGAAAAAGCATTTTTTCGACGTCAGTCAGCATAGACTTAGGCTTTCCGGGCGCTTGAGGACCACAAAACGTCGCGCGCCAATTCAGTTTACCATTGCCTTAGTTTTTCACCAATCAACCAGCATTGATTTGCGCCCCGGCAGCCAGGCAGTTGCCGGGCGGATCTGCCGCAACTTGGAAGCCGTCGCCTTATGCGAGGTTGCAGATGCGCTGGCCTTCTGTAGAATGACTTTGGAAACGCAGGCAAATCCAGGAGCAGCGACCATGATTGACTTTTCACCCATGCGTGATGGCGACCTTAGCTTCATCGACTATGCGGCGCAGGCGAACATTGGCCCGGCCGAGCTAAAAGCCCTCAGCGACGAGAGTATCGACTACTTGCTGGGTCTTGTCGACGGCTTGAGCGATACCGATATCGTGTTCTCACCGGAAGATGCCGAGGCTGACGATCCTTTCGCGGTTGAAGGCGAGGAGACCATCGGCTGGAATTTCGGCCATCTTATCGCCCACGTGACAGCCAGTTCCGAAGAAGGCGCCGCTTTGAGTTCGCTTCTGGCGCGTGGCGTTCCGGCTTCAGAGCGCCCGCGTTATGAGACGCCCTGGCGCGATATCACGACTGTCGCTCACGTGCGCCAACGCCTGGCAGAGAGCCAACGCATGCGCAACGCCTACCTCGAAACCTGGCCCGACGCGCCGCTGCTAGATGTAGTTCGTGATGTGTCGGAGCGATTCACCGCCAAATTCGGCGAGATGAACGCGCCGGCCGCCTTTCTTTTCGCGCTTTCACACGAAGTCGGCCACTACGAGCAAATTGAAGAGGTCAAGCGACAGGCGCTGGCCGTCCGCGCGACAGCCGGCTGAGCGCCCAACACAGTTCAACACGAGACGTGATGTCGACAGCCGACCCGGAGACGCGATGAGTAAGAGTGTCACTCCACGCACGCCCAAGGGCTTTCGAGATTTCTTGCCCGAAGCCATGCTGCGGCGCAACTATGTACTCGATAACATCACGGACGAGTTTCATCGCTTCGGTTTCGAGCCGATCGGCACGCCCATCCTTGAGCTGCATGAAACGCTCTTCGGCAAGTATGGCGAAGATGCCGAACAGCTGATCTTCACCGCGCAGCATGGACGCAGCACGCGTGAGCCCCTGGCCATGCGCTATGATCTGACCGTCCCCTTGGCGCGCGTGGTTGGGCAATACGAGAATGAGCTGAACTTTCCCTTCAAGCGTTATCACATCGCGCCGGTCTTCCGCGGCGAACGGCCGCAACGAGGTCGATATCGCGAATTCTGGCAATGCGACGCAGATATCGTTGGCGTGCCCGGCATGAGCGCCGATGCTGAAATCGTCTCGCTGATGCAGCGCATCCTGAGCCGACTCGGCTTCCCGCAATTCCAGATCAAGATCAACCATCGCCAGCTCTTGGTCGCCATCGGCGAATTTTCCGGCGTGCCCAATGAGCAGCTGCCCGATCTCTACCGCAGCGTCGACAAGTTCGACAAAATCGGCGCGGAAGGAGTAAGGCGAGAATTGACCGAGCGCGGCATCGCAGCCGATGCCGTCAGCCGGATGATGGACCTGATCCAGGCGAAAGCGGCGGGCGCTGGCAGCCTGGATCTCATCGCCGATGTCAT